>JAUWBF010000052.1 GCA_030601755.1 Verrucomicrobiota bacterium
GTAGTCGGCCTCGGCCAGCAGGTCGAGGTGGTGCTCGATCACGACCACCGTGTGGCCTTGCTCGACCAGCGCGTGCAGCACGTGGATGAGTTTTTCGCAGTCGCTGAGGTGCAGGCCGATGGTCGGTTCCTCGAGCAGGTAGAGATTGCGAGGAGTCTCACCGCGCTTGCGCTCGGTGTGCGACGCGAGGCCCTTGGCGAGCTCGGTGACGAGCTTGAGCCGCTGCGCCTCGCCGCCGCTGAGGGTGGGGGAGCTCTGCCCGAGCGTGAGGTAGCCGAGGCCGCAGTCGACCATGAGCCGGCAGGTTTCCTTGAGCTGCGTGTGGAAATCGAAGAACTCGACCGCCTCCTCAAAAGTGAGCTGCAGGACCTGGCCGATGGTGCGGCCCTTCCAGGTGACGTCGTTGAGCTCGGGGCCGTAACGCGTGCCGCGGCAGTCGTCGCAAGGTAGGTAGGTGTCGGGCATGAAGGCCATCTCGAGCTTGATGCGGCCGCCGCCGGCGCACGTTTCGCAACGACCGCCGGGCGTGTTGAACGAGAAGCGTCCGGCGGTGTAGCCGTGCATGCGCGCCTCGGGCAGCGTGGCGAAGAACTGGCGGATGAGGTCGAAGATGCCGAGGTAGGTCGCCGGCGTGGAGCGCGGCGTCTTGCCGATGGGCGACTGGTCGACTTCGATCACGCCCTTGAAGACGGTGGCGCCGGTGAGCGTCGCGAACGGCGGGGCGTCGGCCTCGGCGTTGAAGGCGCCGGACGCGAGGAACTCCTTGCCGGTGAGCTTCGTTTTCTTCGCCTTGATCGCGTGGGCGACCGCCGGGTGCAGCACGTCGCGCAACAAAGTAGACTTGCCCGCGCCGCTGGGGCCGGCGGCCATGATGAGCCGGCCGAGCGGCAGGCGCAGGTCGAAGCCCTTGAGGTTGCGGTAGCGCACACCGGTGAGTTCGAGCCAGCCGTGGTGGAGCGCGTTGTCCCCAACGCGCTTGGTTGAGCGCGAGGCCGCGGTTTTCGAACGCGTTGAGGACAACGCGTTCCACCCGGTAACAGGCCGATACGCCCCGCGGATCGGGTGGGTGATGCCCTTGGCGAGGAAGAGTCCGGTGAGCGAACGGTCGCTGACCTTGATGTCGGCGGGCGTGCCTTCGGCGAGCAGTTCGCCGCCGTGGATGCCGGCCGCGGGGCCGAGGTCGATGATGCGGTCGGCGCGCTCCATGAGCTCGTCGTCGTGCTCGACCACGAGGAGCGTGTTGCCCTTGTCGCGGAGGGTGAGGAGGGTCTCGATCAGGCGGTCGTTGTCGCGGGCGTGCAGGCCGATGGACGGCTCGTCGAGCACGTAGAGGACGCCGGCGAGGTTGGTGCCGAGTTGCGCGGCGAGACGGATGCGCTGGGCTTCGCCGCCGGAGAGCGTGTCGGTGGGCCGCTCCATCGCGAGGTAGCCGAGACCGACGTGATCAAGGAACTTCAGGCGCTCCTCGATCTGCGGAAAGATGTCGCCGGCGATGAGCCGGCCGCGTTCGTCGAGGTCGAGCGCGCGCAGCGTGAGCAACAGCTCGGACGGCGTGAGCGCGAGCAGGCCGGGCAACGAGATGGGGTCGCGCTTGCCCATGAGCGGCAGCTTGACCGCGCGGGAGACGCGGTTGAGGCGCGCGCCGCGGCAGTCGGGGCAGGGCGTGCCGGCATCGGAGAGGTCGCCCTCGGACTCGATGCCGAAGTTGCGCAGCAGCGCGGCGGGATCGTCCTCGTTGTCCTCGTCGGGCTTGAGCATCCACGGGAACACGCGGCCGTGTCCGCGGCAGGTCGGGCACCAGCCTCGCGGCGAGTTGTGCGAGAAGTGTTTCGGGTCGAGTTCGGGGAAGGACTCGCCGGTCTCGATGTCGGTGCGCGTGGTCGAGAACCAGCTGAGAATGACGCCCTTCTCGGTGAGCAGGAAACTGGAGCCTTTGCCGACCTCGAGCGCGCGCTCAAGGGCGTTGCCGGAGGAGGACTTGGACTTGAGGTCGCTGGTGACCACCTCGATATCGTGCTCGCGGTAGCGGTCGAGTTTTTCGAACGCGTCGACGGGGAAGAGCCGGCCGTCGGCGCGCATGAGTTCGTAGCCCTGCTTCGCGATCCAGGTGGCGATGGGCTGGTGGTGGCCCTTGCGTCCGCGGATGAGCGGCGCGCAAAGGTAGAGGTGTTTAGCCTTTTTCGCGGCGGGCGAGGCGACGACCTTGGTCAGCAGTCGCTTGAGCTGGCCGGGCGAGAGCGGGCGCACGGGACGGTCACTGTCGGGGTGGTGTTGCACGCCGATGCGCGCGTAGAGCAGGCGCAGGTATTGGGCGACCTCGGTGATGGTGGCGACGGTGGACTTGCGCGAGCCGCGCGTGATGCGCTGCTCGATGGCGACGGTCGGCGGGATGCCGGTGAGGCGGTCGATGTCGGGTCGGGGGAGCTGTTCGACGAACTGGCGCGCGTAGGCGGACATCGACTCCATGAAGCGTCGCTGGCCCTCGGCGAAGATGATGTCGAAGGCGAGAGTCGACTTGCCCGAACCGGACACGCCGGTGACGACGGACAACTGGCGGTGCGGGATGTCGAGCGAGAGGTTTTTGAGGTTGGTCTCGCGGGCGCCGAGCAGTTGCAGGCGCGCGTCCGCCGAGCCGCCCTTCGCCACCGCGCGATACTGCGCGGCATCCTCCGCGGCGAGTAGGCCGGAAAAAGAATCACCAGATACGTTAGTATTTTCGAGGGCGTCGGCGAGGTAGGGGGAGGTGGCGGTGCGTTGGCGGGCGACTTGCTCGGGCGGGCCTTCGGCGACGATGCGGCCGCCGTCGGCGCCGGCCTCGGGACCGATCTCGATGAGCCAGTCGGCGGACTTGAGCACGTCGAGGTTGTGCTCGATGACGATGACGCTGTGACCGCGGTCGACGAGCGCCTGCAATACGCCCACGAGCCGGCCGACGTCGTGGCGGTGCAGGCCGGTGGTCGGCTCGTCGAGGAGGAGCAGCGCGCCCAGGGAAATTTCAGATTTCAAATTTGAAATTTGAGATCGCGGCGCGGCCGCGTCGGCAAACCCGGCGAGATATTTGACGAGTTTGAGGCGCTGGGACTCGCCGCCGCTGAGGGTGTTGAGCGGCTGGCCGAGCGTGAGGTAGCCGAGGCCGACGGAGTCGAGCGCGGCGAGGCGCGAGCGGATGGTCGCGTAGTCTGCAAAGAGGGCGAGGGCGTCGGTGACGCTGGTGTCGAGCAGGTCGGCGACAGAGCGGTCGTTCCACTTGATGGCGAGCACCTCGGGTTTGAAGCGACGGCCTTCGCAGACGGGGCAGGGGACAAAGACGTCGGAGAGGAACTGCATCTCGATGCGCTCGTAGCCTAGGCCTTGGCAGTGATCGCAGCGACCGTCGCCGCCGTTGAACGAAAAGCTCGACGGGCCGAAGCCCTGTTCCTGCGCCTCGGGGGTGCGGGCGTAGAGTTCGCGGATGAGGTCCCAGGCCTCGGAGTAGAGCGCGGGGTTGGAGCGGGGGGTGCGCGAGAGCGGCGACTGGTCGACGAGCACGATCTCGCGAAAGAGGTCGGCGCCGTGGATCGCGCCGATGGCCGCGGGGTCGTCGGCGAGCTGGCGGCGGTGCGCGAGCAGACCTTGGTGGATGACGTGGTCGAGCAGGGTGGACTTGCCCGAACCCGACACGCCGGAGATGGCGACGAAGCGACCGAGCGGCAGGCTGATGGTGAGGTCGCGTAGGTTGTGCTTGGTGGCGTGCTCGAAGGTGAGGCGCGGGGTGGCCTTGGTGATCTTGCGACGCAGGGCGGGGGCGGCGAGCCGGCGGCGTCCGGAGAGGTAGGCGCCGGTGATGCTGGCCTCGGAGGCGAGCAGGGCGGGCAGGGGGCCTTGGAAAACGATGTTGCCGCCGCGCGCGCCGGGCTCGGGACCGACCTCGATGACCTGGTCGGCGGCGCGGATCATGGCCTCGTCGTGTTCGACGACGACCACGGTGTTGCCGGCATCGGTGAGGCGGCGGATGATGGCGATGAGCCGGTCGATGTCGCGCGGGTGCAGGCCGACGGAGGGTTCGTCGAGCACGAAGAGCGTGTCGACCAGCGAGGTGCCGAGGCAGGAGGTGAGGTTGACGCGCTGAACCTCGCCGCCGGAGAGCGTGCGCGAGGAGCGGTCGAGTGTGAGGTAGCCGAGGCCGACCTGGGTGAGGTAACGCAGGCGGGTTTTGATGGAATCGAGCGCGATGGACGCGCTGCGGTCGGATAGGTCGGTGGCGTCGGCGTCGACGAGCGCGAGCAGTTCGCCGACGGGCAACTGGTAGAGTTCGGGCAGGGTGCGGCCGCGCCATTTCCAGCAGAGGGCCTCGGGCTGGAGTCGGGTGCCGCCGCAGTCGGGGCAGGGGGTGTAGGCGCGGTAGCGCGAGAGGAAGACGCGGACGTGGGTCTTGTAGGTGTTCTTTTCGAGCCAGGCGAAGAAGCCCTTGATGCCATACCAGGCGTGCGGCCACTCCTTGCCGTCGGTGCCGTAACCGGGTTCGCCGTCGATCACGAAGGACTGTTGCTCGGGCGTGAGGTCGGCGAAGGGTATGTTGACGGGGATCTTTTTCTTTTTGGCGAAGGTCAGCAGGTCCTTCTTCGATTCGCCGTAGACGGCGCCTTCCCAGCAGCGGATCGCGCCGTCGGCGATGGAGACGGTGAGGTCGGGGATGGCGAGGCGTGTATCGATTTCGATGATACGGCCGAAGCCGCGGCAGCGCGGGCAGGCGCCGAGCGGGGAATTGAAGGAGAACAGCGCGGGCGAGGCGGCGCGGAAGGTGCGGCCGGTGTCGGGTGAATGCAGTCCGCGCGAGTAGCGGCCGATGAGCGCGTAGCCGGCGCCGTCGAAGAGGTGGAGTTTGCCTTGGCCGAAGTGAAAGGCGGTCTCGGCGGCCTCGAGGAAACGCGAGCGGTTGTCGGCCTGGACGGGCAGGCGGTCCTGCGCGACGAAGAGATGGTTGGTGGCGGCGAGCGGCGCGGCGTCGGCGAGCAGGTCGTCGATGCGGTGCGCGGCGGGCGCGGCCTTGCCGGCGGGGACGAGCACTCGGGCGTAGCCCTGACCCTTGAGGCTGGTCAGGATCTCGGGCCAGGCGAGGTTGTCGGGGCGGTCCACGCGGAAGGTGACGACGACGGTGGCGCCGGCGCGGGCTGCGGAGGTTTTTTGCCAGATGGAGACGGGCGTGTCGTCCTCGACGGGTTTGCCGGTCTCGGGGTCGAAGCAGGCGGCGACGTGGCTGAACCAGACTTTGAAGTAGTCGGTCAGCTCGGTCATGGTGCCGACGGTCGAGCGCGAGGTTTTTACCGTGTTGCTCTGCTCGATGGCGATCGACGGGCGGATGTTTTCGATGGTGTCGACCTTGGGCTTGTCGAGCAGGTCGAGGAACTGTCGCGTGTAGGCGCTGAACGTCTCGACGTAGCGACGCTGACCCTCGGCGTGCAGCGTGTCGAAGACGAGGGAACTCTTGCCCGCGCCGCTCAGGCCGGTGACGACGACGTAGCGGCCGAGCGGCAGGTCGAGGTCGAAGCCCTTGAGGTTGTTCTGGCGCACGCCGCGCAGGCGGATGCACTCGGGGGCGTTGGCGGGGGACGAGGGGACGGCGGGTTGGGAGGAGCGTGAGCGGACCACGCGACAGAGATGGTCGGGCCGCCGCCGAATGCAAACCGCCAGACGCGGCGAGGGGCGGTTGCTGACAGGGGGCTGTCAGGATCGGGCGACTTTTACTCGGTCTCTTCGCGCACCGGCTCGGCGACGTGCAGGGCGGCGCCGGCGGACTGGATCGCCTTGAGGATCGGCGCCGGCGGGGTGGCGTCGCAGACGATGGTGTGCGACGCGGCGAACGGGCAGGCGAGGCTGAGGGCCTTGCGACCGAACTTGGAGCTGTCCAACGCGAAGACGACGCGCTCGGTGGCGGCGATCATGCGGCGCTGGGCCGCGACGATCAGGGCGTTGTGATTCCAGATGCCGGCCTCGGTGATGCCCGCGCCGCCGAGGATGGCGATGTCGGCGTGGATCTGTTGCAACGACTGCTCGCAGAGCGGGCCGACCAACACGCCCAGCCGGTTATGGATGCTGCCGCCGGTGACGATGGTTTCGAGCGAACCGATTTCACTGAAAAGCCCGGCGATGGGGAGCGAATTGGTGATGACCTGCAGACGTTTGCCGACGAGCAGGCGCGCGACGGCGTAGGTCGAGGTGCCGCCGTCCAGGATGACCGTCATGCCCGGCTGGATCAGGTCGGCCATGTGGCGGGCGATGGCGAATTTCTCGGCGGACTGGCGTTGGTCGCGGGCGATGAAGTCGTATTCCTTGGCCAGCTCGTCGGTCTCGACCAGCGAGGCACCGCCGTGGTGGCGACGCAGGACGCCGCGGGCCTCAAGCGCATCGAGAGCGCGCCGCACGGTCGACAGCGAGATGCCGAAGCGCGTGGCGAGGGTTTGCAGATCCGCGTATTTGTGTTCGCGGATGAAGCGTTCGATCAAGTCGATGCGTTGCTTGTTGGTCATGGGGCGGACGGGCCGGCGCCAGGGCGGACAAAGTGGGCTTTTGGTTTGCCCGTAAGAAGCGCGGCGGGACAGTGATGGCCATGAAATATCCCCTTTGGCAACTCTTGGTGCGCTGGACCGTGCTCGCCCTCGGCGTGGTGATCGCGGCGAAAATCGTGCCGGGCATCTCCTACGACGAACCGGTGACGTTGCTGGTGGCGGTGCTGCTGCTGAGTTTTCTCAACGCCGTGCTGCGCCCGTTGATGGTGCTGTTCACGCTGCCGTTCATCGTGATGACCATGGGCTTCGGACTCGTGCTCATCAACGCCCTGCTGTTCCTGTTGGTGGGCGGCCTGGTGCAGGGCTTCGTGGTCGAGAGCTTCTGGTCGGCGCTCGGCGGCGCGTTGATCGTGGGTGTCACCAACGTCGTGATCAGCTCGCTCATGAAGGGCCCGCGCCCTCCGCGTGGTCCGGGTGCGGGCGGTGGTCGCCCGGCCGCACGCGCCTCGCGCGACGACGTTATCGACGTCTAACGTGGCGCTGCGCGGCCGGCGGGTTTTTCCCTTGCCCGCCCGTCCGCGGCGGCTGACCGTTGACCTTTGCCCGTTCGGGCCAAACTCCTAACTTTTTCTCATCATGGCTGAATCCACGGAATATGATCTGATCGTTGTCGGCGGCGGCCCCGCCGGGTATGCGGGTGCCATTCGCGCCGGCCAGCTCGGCAAGAAGGTCGCCTGCGTCGAAATGGAGCGCGCCGGCGGCACGTGCCTCAACTGGGGTTGCATTCCCACCAAGGCCCTTCTGAAGAGCGCCGAGCTCTACCAGAAGATCAAGAAATCCGACGTCTACGGCATCACCGCCAAGGACGTCTCCTTCGACTTCGAGAAAGTCATGACCCGCTCGCGCAACGTGTCCGGCCAGATGGCCAAGGGCATCGAGTTCCTCTTCAAGAAGAACAAGGTCGACTACATCGTCGGCAAGGCCCACGTGCCCGCCGCCGGCATGGTCGAGATCGTCGAGGGCGAGCAAAAGGGCAAGTTCCTCAAGGCGAAAAACATCCTCATCGCCACCGGTTGCAAGATGCGCCGCATCCCCGGTCTCGAGTATGACGGCGAGCGCGTGATGACCTCCCGCGAGGCCCTCGCCATCACCAAGCAGCCCAAGTCCGTCATCATCGTCGGCGCCGGCGCGATCGGCGTCGAATTCGCCTACTTCTTCAACGCCCTCGGCTCGCAGGTCACCCTCGTCGAGATGCTCCCGCAGATTCTCCCGGTCGAGGACGAGGAGGTCGCCAAGACCCTGCACCGCGCCTTCGACAAGCAGGGCGTGAAGACCTTCATCAACACCAAGTGCGAGAACTTCCGCGTCGGCAAAAACTCCGTGAAGGTCGACCTGATCACCGGCGACAAGAAGGAGGAGGTCGAGGCCGAGGTGCTGCTCTCCGCCATCGGCGTGGTTGCCAACATCGAGGGCGTCATCGGCGCCGCCGCCAAGGTCGAGCTCGACCGCAACTACGTGAAGGTCGACGACAACTACCAGACCTCCGCCAAGGGCATCTACGCCGCCGGCGACATCATCGGCCCGCCCTGGCTCGCCCACATCGCCACCTTCGAGGCCGTCAACGCCGTCAACGGCATGTTCGGTCACGGCCAGCCCAAGCGCGTGAAAAACTTCCCCGGCTGCACTTATTGCCAGCCGCAGGTCGCCTCCACCGGTCTCACCGAGAAGGCGGCCAAGGAAAAGAAGCTCGACGTCAAGATCGGCAAGTTCCCCTTCACCGCGTCCGGCAAGGCCGTCGCCTCCGCGGAGAGCGACGGCTTCGTGAAGGTCATTTCCGACGCCAAGACCGGCGAGATCTACGGCGCGCACATCATCGGCAGCGAGGCAACCGAGCTGATCGCCGAGTATGGCCTGGCCATGGAGCTCGAGGGCACCGTCGAGTCGATCCACCAGACCATCCACGCGCACCCGACGCTCAGCGAGGCCATCATGGAGGCCGCCGCCGCCTCGATGGGCGAGGCCATCCACATCTGATCGCCGTCGATCACGGCTGAACTTCCGGCGGCGCACTTCCACGAGGGGCGCGCCGCTTTTTCGTTTTCACACTGGACAGCGGCGGGGCGGCGGAATCATTTTGCCGCCCTGCTTTCAGTCGCTCCTGTAGCACAATGGATAGTGCAACGGTCTCCGAAGCCGTTGATGTGGGTTCGATTCCCGCCGGGAGCACCACCTTTCAGGGTAGAACCGTAGACAGCACACCCCGCGCATACAAAACCCGCCGCGATACGAGCGCCGGTCAGGTGGTTAGCGCGGGACAAAGGCTGAGGTGCTCATCACACCGACTGCTTGGCCACGATTTACACCAAGGACCCGCCGTATCTGAACATCTGATACGATTTTCAACGCAAAGGCGCGAAGCCGCCAAGGTTGTCCTGACTTACAAAACCTTGCGGGCTTCGCGCCTTCGCGTCCTTGCGTTAAAATCCTGTCTCCAGGTCAGGCCTGCTCGATCTTCTGGATGCGCGGGATGTGGCGGCCGCCCTCGAACTCGGTGGCCAGCCAGACCTTCACGATCTTGATCGCCTCCTCCTGCGAGACGGTGCGCTCGCCGATGGAGATCACGTTGCCGTCGTTGTGCGAGCGGTTCCAGATCGCGACCTGTTCGGTCCAGCACAGGCCGCAGCGGATGCCCTTGACCTTGTTCGCGACGATGGCCTCGCCGTTGCCGGAGCCGCCCAGCACGATGCCGCGCTCAAACTCGCCGCGCGCGACGGCCTCGGCGGTTGGACGAATGAAGTCCGGGTAATCGCAAGACGCCGACGAGTAGGTGCCGAAGTCCTTGACGGTGTGGCCGTCCAGCAGGAGAGCGGCCTTGATGGCCTCCTTGTAGGCGAAGCCGGCGTGGTCGGAGCCGATGGCGATGGAAAAGGTTTTCATGAAGCGGGAGCGTTGGTTGGAAACAGGGAACGCGTGAGAAACCACAGTCCGCGTGCGCTGTCCACCTCGTTGTCCGCGGCGAAGTGGGCAAAATTGCTCACTAGGCCGTTGACCCTACGGCGCACCGACGCAATCACTGTCACCCTTGCAATCCATGTCCAACGCCGCCCATACGCCCACCATCCTGGTCATCGATGACGACGCCGAAGTGCGTTACTCCCTCGGACGCGTTTTGTCCTCCAAGAGTTATCGCGTGATCGAGGCCGGCAGCGGCGAGGAGGGCGTGGCGACCGTGAAAAAGGGTCCGCCGCCCGACCTCATCTTTCTCGACATCCGCATGGGCGGCATGAGCGGACTCGAGGCGCTCCAGCACATCCGCTCGGCCAACCCGAAGCAGATGGTCATCCTCATGACCGCCTTCGGCACCGCGCAGACCGCGATCGAGGCGATGAAGTTCGGCGCGTTCGACTACATCATGAAGCCGTTCGACCCGGCGAAGGTGCTGACCCTCGCCGAAAACGCGCTCAAGGCCCACAACGACCTTCGCTCGGCCGGCGACTACAAGCCCACCATCAACAGCGAGGACTACAAGGAAGGCATCGTCGGCTCTTCGCCGGTCATGCAGGACGTCTTCAAAACCATCGGCCAGGTGACCGCCAGCGATGTGACCGTGATGATCACCGGCGAGAGCGGCACCGGCAAGGAGCTGATCGCCCGCTCCATCTGGAAGCACTCGCACCGCGCCTCCAAGCCCTTCATCGCCGTCAACTGCGCCGCCATCCCCGACAACCTCATCGAGAGCGAACTCTTCGGCCACGAAAAGGGTTCCTTCACCGGCGCCACCGGCCAGCGTATCGGCAAGTTCGAGCTCTGCGACCGTGGCACCATCTTCCTCGACGAGATCGGCGACATGGCGCTCAACACGCAGACCAAGATCCTGCGCGTGCTTCAACAGGGCGAGATCCAGCGCGTCGGCGGCACCGAGACCATCAAGGTCGACGTGCGCATCATCGCCGCGACCAACAAGGACCTTGAGGAAATGGTGAAGGCCAAGACCTTTCGCGAAGACCTCTACTACCGCCTCAACGTCGTGCGCATCAAGATGCCGCCCCTGCGCGAACGTCCCGAGGACATCCCGCAGATCATCGACTTCTGTCTGCAAAACCTCGTGAAGCAAAAAAAGGCCCGCGTCGGCAAGGTCTCGCCCGAGGCCATGAGCGTGCTCTCCAAGCACCGCTGGCCGGGCAACGTGCGCGAGCTGGAAAACGTCATCTACCGCAGCGCGGTCATCGCGCAGGGCGACGCGATTCTGCTCAAGGACATCCCCGTCGAGATCCGCGAGGCCGTGGGTGGCCCGACAACCGCGGTCAGCGGCGGCGGCACGGCCCAGCCGTTCGACGCGTCGGCCGGCGGCTTGCCGGCGAACGGCGCCAGCGCCGCTCCCTTCGCTTCCGCGGCCGGCACGGCGCCCGCCATCGGCGGCGGCTACAGCGTCGAGAGCGCGCTGGATTATCTGCACGTCGAGCTGTCCGGCGGCTCCGAGCCCATCCTCAAGCGCCTCGAGACCGAGATGATCGTGCGCGTGCTCAAGGCCACCGACGGCAACCTCGTCAAGGCGTCCGAGCGCCTCGGCATGACCCGCGCGACCCTGCGCAAGCGCATCGACGAGCTGCAGCTGTCGGTGTGAGCCTTGGGCGAAGGGGACATAAGGAGAACGGACATTCCTGTCCGTTCATGACATCGCTCGGAACGGACAGGAATGTCCGTTCTCCTTGGATCCCGCCGCGTGCGCTCACTCTGCCGGCGGCGGGATCGGGGCGGTGAGCAGCGGACCGTTCAACCCGGCAAGACGTTCGCTGAAGACGTCGTCAGGATTGGCCTGACGCAACGCGCGCTGGACCATGCCCATCTTGGCGTCGAGATTGTCGACCATCGACACAAACACAGCCTCGGGCGTCGCGGCGTAGACAGCCGCGCCCCATTCGGGTTCGCCCTGATGACTGAGGATGATGTGCTCGAGGCGTTCGGTGCGGTCGGCATCCAGGCGGGCCTTCAGCGCGTGTTTGCGGGCGAGTTGGTAACCGAGCACCACGTGACCCTGCAGGATGCCGCGGCGGCTGCGCTTGGTGGCGAGCGATCCCTCGTATTCGATGGTCTTGCCGGTGTCGTGCAGGAGGATGCCGGCGATGGCGAGGTCGGCGTCGACCTCGGGGTAGAGTGGCAACAGGGCCTTGGCGGCGCGGGCCATGCGCATGGTGTGCTCGAGCAGGCCGTGACGGTAGGCGTGGTGCATCGAAACGGCGGCGGGCGACCAGCGGAAGGTGTCGCCGACTTCCTCGAAGACGCCGCGCACGGTCATGCGCAGCTCGTCGTGCTTGATCGCGTCGATGGTCGCCTGAAAATCCGCCCAGAGCGACTCGACCGGCTCGGGCGCAAGTTCGACGAGATTGTCGATCAGACCCGGCGCGGAAAGCTCGGATTCGTCGAGCGCCTCGACCTTGAGGATCTTCGGCGAGAGCCGGCCCTGGTAATGATCGACGCGGCCCTCGATGCGCACCACCGAACCCTCGCCGGCGGCCTTGGTCGTCTCGAAGACGGCGCCGTCGTTGAAGATCGTGCAGTTGAACGAACCGCCGCGGTCGCCGAGTTCGATGCTGAGAAACGGGTTCCCGTTGGAAGCGGTCTTGACGATCAGTTTCTTGATCACGAGCACGCTGACGAACGGCTGCCCGGGATTGGTCTCGGGGGACTTGAGCTGCTGGACGGAGAGCAGGGCAGGGGAGTCAGGCATGGGCTTTGACGAGTTGGGTGAGCGTTTTGAAGAACGGGTGCCCGGCGTCGTGGAGCAGGGCGTAGAGCACGGTCTCGACGGGCAACAGGTGCACGCCGGCCGCGGAGAGCGAGCGCAGACAGGCCTCGGCGTCGGCGGGGCGGCGGGCGCCGACCGCGTCGGTGAGCACGGTTACCTGAAAATCCTCGGCGAGCGCGTTGAGCGCGGTCTGGTAGACGCACACGGGCGTCTCAAGCCCGCAGATGAGCACGTGCTCGCAGTCCAGCGCGCGTAGTTGTTTTGTCACTACGCCGTCGGACAGGCCGGAGAATGCCGTCTTGGCGAACGCGGGCGCGTCGGGCGCGCAGGCGCGAATGGCGGGCACGGTCGGGCCGAGTTTTTCCGGGACCTGCTCGGTGAAGACCACGGGGATGCCGAGGCCGGTCGCGGCCTTGATGGCGAGCTGGCAACGCGAGGCGAGGGCGTCGGCCGCGTGGATCGTCGGCAGCAGCTTGGTCTGCACGTCGACGACGAGCAGCACGGCGCCGGGCGCGGCGGATTCGGGGGCGGGCGGGGATTTTGCGCGGGAGCGGGCCATGGAAAATTGACGTGGGAACGCGGACGAGTCGGTGGAGGTTATCAGGTGTAGTAGCGGCGGCGGGCCTTGACCTGCACGAAGCGTTTTTCCGGCAGGATGTAGGCGGTCAGATGTCCGCCGAGCACGCAGGCGGTGTCGATGCCGACGGACCACTTCAGTTTGTAGATTTCGGGCCGGGGCGTGTGGCCGTAGACGACGAACGGCGGGCCGTTCCAGCGGTCGGCCCAGAGCTGTCCGCGCGGGCAGTCGCTGCGTTTGGCGGCGTTGCCTTTTTCGTCGATCACCTGGATGCGGGTGATGACGTCCTCGGGCTGTTGGTTCCAGGGAATGCCGGGCAAAAACCCGCCGTGCACACAGACCGTGTTGAGCTCGGGGATGTGGTAGGTGAGCAGCATCTGCTCGAGGTAACGCCAGTCCTCAGGGCGCAGCTTGGCGGCGGTCTCGGCGTCGTTTTCCTTGATAAACGCGCGGTCGCCGGTGCGGCGAAAGTCGAGCAGGCGTTTCTCGTGGTTGCCGAGCAGCGAGACGGCGTTGTGGCGGCGGGCCAGATCGAGCACGGCGAGGCTGTCGGGGCCGCGGTTGATCAGGTCGCCGAGCAGGATCAGCGTGTCCGCGGGAGTCGGCGCGAGGCGGGCCAGCAAGTCGGCAAACTCCACGTGACAACCGTGGATGTCGCCGATGACGATGATGCGGCCTTGCATGCTTGCTGGGAAATGGGTTAATTTGCGCTAGCGTCCGTCGTCCGGAGCGTGAAAATCGGCCCTTATGGAATTGAACCTGCAACCTCTGGCAACGATCTGCTGCGTCTCGGGCGAAAGTTTTAACGACGGTGATCGCGTCGCCAGCCTGTTGGTCCGCCCGGTGAACTCGGCGGAAATCGTGCGCTTCGACATGGCCGAGGCGCGTCAGGCGGATTTCCAGACGCCCGGCCCGGTGGTCTGCCGCTGGGTGCATGTCTTCAAGCCGCGCAAGGGCGCCGAGAACCCCGAGCGCGAGCTCAAGCTGACCGCCGAGAGTCTGTTTTTGACGCTGGCCGCGCCCGACGCCGAGGTCTCCGAGGAAAACGGCCGTCTGCTGCAGGTCTTGGCCCTGATGCTCGAGCGCAAACGCGTGCTGCGTCCCAAGGGCCTGAGCGCCGACGGCCGCCGCATGGCCTACGAACACGCCAAGACCAAAGACGTCTACGAAGTCTCCGCCACCGAACTGAGTCCGGAGTTTTTCCTGTCGATCCAAGATCAGCTCGCCGCGCTGGTCGGGGGCAAATCCAGCCCAACGACGACCAAGCCCGGCGAGACGGATTCAGCCGGAACAGCCCAAGCCAACGAAAATAGCGCACAGCCGGAGCAGTGAGCGCAGGCAGCAGCCACATGCGAATCCATCGGAACATCCAAATTATTAGGCTCTTGGCCAACTTTCACCGACTTTAAGGAAAAACGCACAATAAACATTATGTCTAATCAATCTCTAGCGCAGTCCGGTCCGGTGTTCTCTTGGCTGAATCAGCGCACAGCCGGCGTCCTGTTGCACCCCACCGCGTTTCCGGGCAGCCAAGGCATCGGTGTGTTGGATGGCGCGGCGGACAAGTTTCTCGATTTCCTCGCCGCGTCGGGCGTGCGCACCTGGCAAATCTGCCCGCTCGGTCCGACCGGCTACGGCGACTCGCCCTACCAGTGTTTTTCGGCGTTCGCCGGTAACCCCTACCTGATCGACCTGCAGGCGTTGGTCGACTCCGGCCTGCTCGATGCCGCCGACCTGGCGCCGTTGCAACAGCTGCCCCGCGACCACGTCGACTTCGGCTGGCTCTACGTCACCAAGTGGCCCGCGCTCTTCAAGGCCTTCGAGGCGTTCAAGGCCGCCGGCCGCCCCGCCCTCTACGGCGACTTTGCGGCGTTCAAGACCGACAAGGCGTCCTGGCTCGGCGCGTTCACGCTGTTTCTCGCGATGAAGGATCACTTCGGCGGCCGCCCTTGGTGGGAATGGCCGGCGGAGGTCCGTTTCCACGCGCAGGCGGCGAAGTCCCCGCTCGCGGCCGAGCTTGCCGACGCCGCCGAGGCCCACGCGTTTTTCCAATACCTGTTCTTCGGGCAATGGTCCCGCGTGCGCGCCCGGGCCCGCGAACTCGGCATCGAGATCATCGGCGACGCGCCGATCTTCGTCGCCCGCGACAGCGCCGACGTCTGGTCGCATCCCCGTTTGTTCCAAGTCGATCAAGCCACCGGCCGCCCCCTCGCGGTCGCCGGCGTGCCGCCCGATTATTTTTCGGCCACCGGCCAGCTCTGGGGCAATCCGCTCTACGCGTGGGACGCCCACGCAACCGACGGCTACACCTGGTGGATCGAGCGCCTGCGCGCCAACTTCGCCCTGTGCGACATCGTGCGCATCGACCACTTCCGCGCCTTCGACACCTACTGGTCGATCCCGGCCGACGCGGCGGACGCCCGCGGCGGCAAATGGCTCAACGGCCCCGGCCTCGACTTCTTCCTCAAGGTCAAGGCCGCCCTGCCCGACGCCCGCATGATCGCCGAGGACCTCGGCGAGCTGTTTCCCAGCGTGGTCGAGCTGCGCGACGCCACCGGCCTGCCCGGCATGACCATCCTGCAGTTCGCCTTCGGCGGCGAGTCGTCCAACCTCTACCTGCCCCACAACCTGCGCGCCAACAGCGCCGTGTATCCGGGAACCCACGACAACGATACCACGCTCGGCTGGTATGCGTCCACCGATGAAAAGACCCGCGACCACGTGCGCCGCTACCTGCGCGTCGACGGCCGCGAGGTCGGCTGGGACTTCATTCGCACGGCCTACGCCTCGGTCAGCAACCTCGCCGTCATCCCCTTCCAGGACATCCTGTCGCTCGGTTCCGAGGCGAGGCTCAACACGCCCGGCGAACCCGCGGGCAACTGGCAATGGCGCTACCACGCCGGCCGCCTCGCCCAGCTCCAGACCGAGACCGCGCCCTACCTGCGGCAGCTCGGCGAGCTGTATGCGCGGTGAACGCCTTGTAGGGGCCTCGCTCGCGAGGCCCGAAATGCGCGATCTTACCGGTGACGCCCTCGCTGCCGGCGATCTGGCGGAAAACGGGCCGCGCGAGCGCGGCCCCTACCACTCCGACGGCGACAAGCCGCCCTACCCGCGCAGAAACGCGGTGATCTTCGGCACGACCTCCGCGTTGGCGTCGGCCAGCACGTAGTGGCCGGCGTCCTTGAGGTAGAGCGACTCGGCCTGCGGCAGGCGCTTGCGCCACTCGACGTAGAACGTGTCGTCGAAACAGAAATCGCGGCCGCCCCAGACAATCAGCGCCGGGTTGCCCTTGAAGAGCCGCAAACCCGCCTCGGTGGCGGCGAGCGCCGGCCAGCTCGGGTGCGTTTCGTCGAGCGGGATGTCCTTCACGAAGGCGTCGACCGCGACACGGTGCGCGTGCGAGTCGTAGGGCAACAGAAACCCGCGTTTCTCGTCAGCCGATAGCTTGCGACGCGACATCGACATCGTCACGGCCGGACCGGCAAAACCGTTGAGCGCGCGCACGATGAAGGTGCCGGGCCACGACGTCTTGCAGAGCGCGATGCGGCGCGGAATGTTTTTCGACGGAAACGCCGCTGTATTCAAAACCACGATACGCCCGATGACGTCGGGCAAACGCGCCGCGAGTCCAAAGCCGATCGCACCGCCCCAGTCATGCACGACGAGGTGGATTTTCTTCAGACCGAGCGAGCCGACCAACGCCTCCACATCGGCGATGCGCGTGGCGAGCGTGTAGGCGTAGTCCTGCGGCTTTTCGGAGAGACCCATGCCGATGTGGTCGGGCACGATGCAGCGCAGGTGCGGCGAGACGGCCTGGACGAGCTCGCGGTAGTAGAACGACCACGTCGGGTTGCCGTGGAGCATGACCACGGCCTCGTCGCTCCCCTGCCCTTGCCCGCCTTCGTCGAGGTAGCTCATGGCCGCGCCGGAGGGCGTGGTGAAGCTCTTCGGAGTGAAGGGATAGAGCGGCCGGAGCCAGTCGGGGACGGGTGATGTCATGCAGGATGAGCTTAAAACAGATTCACCACTCGAGGGCGAGCATGAGGCAGTTGAGGCCGCTGCCGATGCCGAGCAGGCCGACCTTGGTGCCGTCGGTCACGGCGCCGGCGTCGATGGCGGCGCAGAGCGTGGCGGGCAGCGCGACGGAGCCGGTGTTGCCGAGGGTCTCGAAGGTGGAAAAATCCTTGGCGAGGTCGAGGCCGAGCGCCTCGTAGAGCTTGCGGCGGTGGGTGCTGCCGACCTGGTGGCAGATGAAGCGGTCGGTCGAGGCGGCGTCCCAGCCGGTCTCGGCGGTGAAGTCGGCCCAGGTGTCGCTCGCGAGCGCGAGGCCGGCGTTGAGCAGCGCCTCGCTGTCGGTCTGCATCGCGAGCGCGTCGGCGCCGTGGGTGTCGCCCTGGCAAAGTTCGCTGTGGGCGGTGGCCGCGCGGGCAATGCCGCCGAGCAGGCGATGCGGACGCGCGCCGGCGGGCAACAGGGTTTCGTGACAAACGACCGCGCCGACCGCACCGGAGCCGATGGTGAGGTTGGCGAAATAGGGTTTGATGCCGTTGCGATCAAGTTGGCCGTCGAGGAGCGTGCGGATGGTTTGCTCGACGAGCGGTCCGCTGTTTTCGCCGGAGACGACGAGGGCGCATTTGATCTGGCCCGACTCGATGAGGCCGGCGGCGACGGTCAGGGAGTTAAGGAAGCCGAGGCAGGCGTTGGACACGTCGAAGATCTGCGCGGTGGCGGGCAGGCCGATCTTGCGGTGCGCGAAGGACGCGGTGGCCGGCTCGAGCATGTCGCGGCAGACGGCGCTGTGGATGAACAGCTCGACCTGCTCGGCGCGCAGGCCGGACTTGGCGAGGGCGTTGCGGCCAGCCGCGGCACTGGCGTCGGATGGACGCGTGCCGGCGGGCCAGACGCGGCGCTCGCGAATGCCGGTCATGAGCTCGAGGCGGCCGAACGGCAGGCGCAGGCGTTCGTAGAGCGGACGCAGACGTTCCTCGACCTGGGTCGTGGTGAGCACGTCGTCCGGCAGGGCGACGGCAAGGGACTCGATGCAGGTGTGGGCGAACTTCATTGGCCGGACTTGGGCGACTCGGGCCGCATGGCCAGACGGATGATTTCCTGGTCGAAGTAGTTGGAGCCGAGGCCGGCGTCGACCGTGAGCGTGGTGCCATTGAGGCCGGAGCTGCGCGGGCTGAGCAGGAAGAGCACGGTGTCGGCGACTTCCTGGGTGGTGAGGTTCTTTTTGCGGAAAGTCATCTTCTCCGCATAGAGGTAGCTCTCGAGGTAACCGGGGATGCCGGCGGACGCGCTGGTCTTTAATGGGCCGGCGCCGACGACGTTGAAGCGCACGGCGGAGTCGGCCGAAAAGGACTTGGCGAGGAAGCGCGAGGCGGACTCGAGGGCGGCCTTGATCGGGCCCATGTAGCCGTAGTTGTCGGGCGTGACCAGCAGCGAGGAGATGCCGATGGTGACGACGGAGGCGTCGGGCGCGAGGTGCGGCTTGAAGGCGTTGGCGACCTCGACCAGCGAGAACGCGGAGATGGCGGTGGCCTGTAGGAAGTCCTTGCGCGGGGTGGCGTGGAAGGGCTTGAAGCCCTCGGAGTAGTTGGCGAAGGCGATCGAGTGAACGATGCCGTGAATCGGGCCGTGTCCGGCGGCGGCGACATCGGCGGCGAGCTTTTGGGCGGCGCCCTCCTCCTCGACGTCGCAGATGAAGACGGGCTTGCCGGCGAGCAGGGTTTCCAGGGATTTCTTGCGGGCCTCGGAGCGCACGCTGTAGACGACGGTCGCGCCCTGCGCCTCGAGCGACTTGGCGGTAAACCAGGCGACGCTCTTCTTGTTGGCGACGCCGAGGACGACGACGGTCTTGCCAGTGAGATTGAGGAAGTCGGACATCGGGACGCGTCAGGCTTTCTGCTGACCCTCGGGGGTCTTCCAGGCGACGGCGAAGTCGACGGTGAGGATGCGGGTGCCGTCGGCTTTCTTGATCGCGCCGGACATCATGGTGAAGCCGCCCATGACCTCCTTTTTCTTCACCTCGATGACGATCTGGTCGCCGGGGTAAACGGGGCTGCGGAAACGCACGTCGCTGATCTTGGCGAGCAGCGGCACGCCCGAGCCGGGAGCCTCGCCGGCGGCCTGCGCCTGACGGGCCATGAAGAGCGCGCCGGTCTGAAAGACGGCCTCGCACAAAAGCACGCCGGGGGTGATGGGCGCGTTGGGATAGTGGCCCTTGTAGAAATCCTCCTCAGCGCGCCAGACGCGGGTGGCGGTCAGGCTGTCGGCGGTTTCAGTGACGATCTCGTCGACAAACAAAAACGGGGGGCGATGCGGGATGAGGTCGGTGACGGTTTGGGACATGGAACGGGTTTTGTAAGGGACCAGAAGACCGTTCCCCGCCCTGTCGTGCAAGGTCGGAAAACGGGTCCAAGGGCACCCGGATCGGCTTAGCGCCGGCGGGCGGGCGACCCGCCAAAAAGAGCGCCCGGCCGTGGTTGGCCGGGCGCGAATCGGACGGACTGAGACCCGGGGGGGCTCAGAGCACGTAGCCGTTGGGAACGACCACGCCCTTGGGCGCGCAGAGCACGCCGTCGCGGATGACGATGCCGTGGTCGTAGGTGCCGTCGTTCTTGCCCTCGGGGCTGAGGGAGACGTCGTCGCCGATGCGGGCGTTCTTGTCGATGATCGCGTGGGAGATCTTCGAGTTACGACCGACGCCGATGTGCGGGGTGCCGGCGTCCTCGTTGCTGGTGCAGGTGAGGTCGTCCTCGTAGAAGTCGGCGCCCATCATGACGACGTCGTTGAGCACGCAGCCCTGACGGATGACCGAGCGGATGCCGAGCACGCAGCGGTTGAGCGCGCTGTCCTCGACGATGCAGCCGTCGCCGATGAAGGCGTAGTCGATGGCGCACTTATTGAGCTTGGAGGCCGGCAGGTAGCGGTCCTGCGTGTAGATCGGGCTCTTGGGCTCGAAGAAGTTGAACGGCGGGAGCGGCTGGGTGAGCGCGAGGTTGGCCTCGAAGAAGGCGCGCACGGTGCCGATGTCCTCCCAGTAGCCCTCGAAGATGTGGGCGAAGAGGCGCTTATTGCCCAGCAGGCTCGGGATGACCTCCTTTCCGAAGTCGGTCATCTTGTTGTCGAGCGCGTCGGCGAGAACCTTGCGGTTGAAGACGTAGATGCCCATCGAGGCGAGGCAGTGCTTCTCGCCGGTCGAGGAGTGCAGGGTCTTTTCGATCTTCTCGCTGACGGCCAGGCCGGCGATGACCTTGGGGTCCGTGGGCTTCTCGACGAACTCGGTGATCGCGAGGTCGTCCTGCACGCGCATCAGGCCGAGCCCCTCGACCTTGGAGGCGGGGAACGGAATGGCCGCGATGGAGACGTCGGCGTTGTTGCGGATGTGGTCTTCGATGATCTTGCGGAAGTCCATCCGGTAGAGCTGGTCGCCGGAGAGGATCAGCACGAGCTCGTGAGGGAAGCTGCGGAAGTGCTGGAGGTTGCGACGAACCGCGTCGGCCGTGCCTTGATACCAGTCGGCGCTCTTCTCGGTCTGCTCGGCCGACAGAATATCCACGAAGCCACCACCGAACGGATCGAAATGGAAAGTGCTCTGGATATGGCGATGCAGGGACGCGGTGTGGAACTGCGTCAGCAGGAAGATGCGGTTGATGTCAGAATTGATGCAGTTGCTGATCGGGATATCGACCAGGCGATACTTGCCCGCCAGCGGCACCGCCGGCTTGCACCGCTCCATCGTCAAGGGGTAGAGGCGGGTGCCGCGGCCACCGCCCATGATCACTGCCAGCACGTTCTTTTGGGTATTCATAGAGGAGAACCTATTACCTTGCGGAGCGTTTGCGGCGCCCCGTAGTTTCGCCAGCCCAAATAAAAAAAAATCATGTGCGGTATCGTCGGTTACATCGGTAAACAAAAAGCGTCCTCCATCATGCTCGAGGGTTTGAAGCGGCTGGAGTATCGCGGCTACGACTCCGCCGGACTCGCCGTGCTGCAAAACGACGGTGTCACCGTCATCAAGAAGATCGGCCGCGTCGACAACCTCTCCGCCCACGCCGCCAAACAGAAGCTCAGCGGCCACGTCGGCATCTCGCACACCCGCTGGGCCACCCACGGCGGCGTCACCGACGCCAACGCCCACCCGCACGTCAGCAGCGACGGCAAGATCGTGCTCGTGCACAACGGCGTCATCGAGAACTACGTCGCCATCAAAAAATTCCTCCTCACCAAGGGCTACGACTTCGAGTCCGAGACCGACACCGAGGTCCTCTGCAACCTCATCGCCTACCACTACGCCAAGGAACCGGAGAACGGCGAGGGCACGCGTCTGCTCGACAGCGTTCGCAAGACCCTCAGCCACGTCGAGGGCACCTACGGCATCGCGGTCGTCTGCACCGAGCGTCCCGACGAGATGGTCGCCGCGCGCAAGGGCTCCCCGCTCATCCTCGGCGTCGGCGACCACGAACACATCATCGCCTCCGACGTCTCCGCGATCATCAGCCGCACCCAGAACGTCGTCTACCTCAAGGACGGCGAACTCGTGCACATCGCCAAGGGCGGCTTTACCATTTCCACGCTCGACCTGACCGACGTCTCGCCGGTCATCGACACCGTCACCTGGTCCGTCGACGACGCCGAGCTCGGCGATCACGACCACTACATGCTCAAGGAGATCTTCGAGCAACCCGCCGCCCTGGAAAACGCCATGCGCGGACGTTTCTCGGCCGACGGTTCCACCGCCAATTTCGGCGGCCTCAACCTCACCGCCGCCGACTTCCGCCAGATCGACCGCTTCGTGTTCACTTCCTGCGGCACCGGCTGGCACGCCTGCCTCGTGGCCGAGCACCTGATTGAGCGCTACGCCCGCATCCCCGTGGAGGTCGACTACGCCTCCGAGTTCCGCTACCGCAACGCCCCGCTCGACCGCGACGCGCTGTTCTTCGTCATCTCCCAGTCCGGCGAGACCATCGACACGCTCGCCGCCCTGCGCGAGGCCAAGCGCAAGGGCTACAAATGCATGGCGATCTGCAACGTCGTCGGCTCCACCATCGCCCGCGAGTCCGACGGCGGCATCTATCAGCACGCCGGCCCCGAGATCGGCGTCGCCTCCACCAAGGCCTTTACCTCGCAGCTCATGATCTCGGCGATGTTCGCGCTCTACGTCGCCCGCATGCGCGACATGAGCTTCGCCGACGGCGTCGACTACGTGAACGCGCTCAAGCAGGTCCCCGCCAAGGTCACGCGAATCCTGCAACAGGCCGACGCCATCGCCGACATCGCCCGCCGCTACGCGAAATACAACGACTTCCTCTTCCTCGGCCGCCTCTCGCTCTTCCCGATCGCGCTCGAGGGCGCGCTCAAACTCAAGGAGATCTCCTACATTCACGCCGAGGGTTACCCCGCCGCAGAGATGAAGCACGGCCCCATCGCCCTCATCAGCGAGGAGTGCCCGTCGGTGTTCCTCGTGCCCAAGGGCGAGCTCTTCAACAAGGTCGTTTCCTCCATGCAGGAGATCAAGGCGCGCAAGGGCCGGATCATCGCCATCATCCTCGAAGGCTGCGAACTGCCCGAGGGCTTGGCCGACGACGTCATCACCATCCCCGATTGCCACGACGCCGCGCTGCCCATCCTCGCCACCGTGCCGGTGCAGCTCCTCAGCTACCACATCGCCGTCGCCCGCGGCTGCGACGTCGACAAGCCCCGCAACCTGGCCAAGTCCGTTACCGTCGAGTGATGCCGTTGTTTCAACGCAAAGTCGCAACGTCGCGAAGGCACGCAAGGATGACCAAACCCGACTTCAATCATCAACTGGATTGCCTTTGGGTCCTTTGCGCCTCCGCGCCTTTGCGTTAAAAACCAACCGCTCTGTTTATCGTTCCCGTTTTTCTCTTTTCACCCGTGAACCTGATCCCCTCCCGCGAGGAATTCATCCGTCTCTCCGCCCAGGGCAACGTCATCCCGGTCTACGCCGACCTGCTGGCCGACTTCGAGACGCCCGTCTCCGCCTACGCCAAGCTCGCCGCCGCCGGCGCGCCGTCGTTCCTGCTCGAGTCCGTCGAGGGCGGCGAAAACCTCTCGCGCTACAGCTTCCTCAGTTGCCGCCCGCGCAAGATCTTTGCCTGCGGCGAGCAGACCACCGAGATCCGCGTGCCCGGCCAGCCCGTCGCCACCGTGCCGACGCCCGCCGATCCGCTCACGTTGATCGAGGCCGAGCTCAAGGACTGCAAACCCGTCCAGCTCCCCGGTCTGCCCCGCTTCACCGGCGGCGCCGTCGGCTTCATCGCCTACGAATACGTCACGCGCATCGAGCCCACCGTGAAGGTCGCCGGCCCCAACCGGCTCGGCACTCCCCTGCTCTACTTCATGATCAGCGACTCGCTGCTGATCTTCGATCGCGCCAAGCAGACCCTGCGCCTCTGCGTCAACGCCCACCTCTCCGGCGGCGTCGACGCGGCCACCGCCTACGATCGCGCCGCCGCCGAGCTCGCAGAGCTGCACGCCATCCTCGCCAAGCCCGGCGCCCTGCCGCCCGCGCCGCTGCTCGAACCCGGCCCCGTGACCGTGCCTCCCGGCAACTTCGAGCGCGCCGCGTTCGAGACCGCCGTCGACACCGGCAAGGAGTTCATTCGCTCCGGCGACATCATTCAGTTCGTGCCCTCGCAGCGCTTTTCCAAACCCTTCGAGAAAAGCCCGCTTGAGCTCTACCGCGCGCTGCGCACGGTCAACCCGTCGCCCTACATGTTCATCCTGGACGCCGGCGACTACGCCATCGTCGGCGCGTCGCCGGAGGTGCACGTGCGCCTGACCGACGGCCTCGTCGAGATCCGCCCCATCGCCGGCACCCGCAAGCGCGGCGCGAGCCACGCCGAGGACCTCGCCCTCGAGCAGGACCTGCTCGCCGACCAAAAGGAGCGCGCCGAGCACCTCATGCTGGTCGATCTCGCGCGCAACGACATCGGCCGCGTCTGCCAATACGGAAGCGTCACCGTGCCCGACAGCTTCATTATCGAGCGCTACTCGCACGTCATGCACATCGTCTCGCAGGTCGAGGGACGAATCTCGTCCGACAAGACTGCGTTCGATCTGCTGCGCGCCACGTTCCCGGCCGGCACCGTCAGCGGCGCGCCCAAGATCCGCGCCATGCAGATCATCGCCGACAAGGAGCCCGAGCAACGCGGCTTCTACGCCGGCGCGCTCGGCTACTTCGGCTACGACGGCAACATGGACACCTGCATCATGCTGCGCACGTCGATGATCAAGGACGGCCAGATCCACATCCAGTCCGGCGCCGGCGTCGTCGCCGACAGCGACCCCGCCAGCGAATACCTGGAGACCGTCAACAAGGCCTCCGCGCTCTTCAAGGCCGTCGCCATCGCGGAGCGGCTGTGATCACGTAGGGGCCGAGCTCGCTCGGCCCGTTTAAATGCGGCGCTGCCGACGAAATCGTGTTCAACTGGGCCTCGCTTGCGAGGCCCCGACAACTCGGCTGCGAATTCATTTTAAACGCGGAGCCGTCACGCCGACACCCGGCGCTCCGACGTGCGGCCAAAGTCCTCGGTGACGGTCTCGCACAGGCCGACGAAGGTCTCTTCGGCGAGCGGCAGGCGACGGCCCTTGAGATAGGACACGCCCCAGCGGCGGGTGAGTTTGCGCTTGCCGAGCGGGAGGTCGATGAGCGCGCCGCTGCGCAGTTCGTTGCGCGCGATCCAAGGGGCGAGCACGCCGGCACCGAGGCCGATTTTGACCAGCTCTTTGATGGCTTCCATGCTGCCCAGCTCGATGCAATTGCGCGGCACCACGCCGTCGGCTCGGAAGTATTCGTCGACCATGCGGAAGGTCTGGCTGCCCTTGTTATACATCACGAGCGTCTCGTCGGCGATCTGCTCGACCGGCACCTCGCGCAGGCCGGCCCAGCGGTGCATGGGCGACACGAGGAAGTGCAGCTCGTCGTCAAAGAGCGGGCGGAAGTCTAGGTCTACCAGCGGCTCAGCGGGCTCGAGCGTGAGCGCGATGTCGACTTGGTTGCTGCGAAGGAGTTCGAGCTGGCGGGGCTGGTCGCCGGGTTCGATTTTGATCACGCACTTCGGAAAACTCTGGCGAAATTCGCGCAGCACGGTCGGCAGGATGTAATGGCAGGCCGTGGTGCTCGCGCCGACGCGCAGGCGTCCGTGGCCCCAGTTTTGCAGCTCCTCGATGCAGGAGCGCGCGTCCGTCATCTCGCGGAGAATACGCTCGGCATGCACAAGCAATTGTTCGCCGGCCTGGGTGAGGTGAACGCGTTTGCCCACCCGGTCGAATAGCGTGACGCCGAGCTCGCGCTCAAAGGCCTTGATCGTGTGGCTCACCGCCGACTGCGTGAGGAAAAGCTCGCGCGCCGTCTGCGTGAAACTCCCGAGGCGGGC
>JAUWBF010000079.1 GCA_030601755.1 Verrucomicrobiota bacterium
GAGCGGAACCAAAACGAAGTGCCGCGCACGCGCGTGTGCACCGACATCAGCAGCGAGGGTTGGTCGCCGGCGGGCACGCTGTAGTTCATCACCGTGCGCGCCTCCTCGATTTGCACGGCGAACATCGGGGAGAACGGCTCGGCGTTGGCCAGCTCCACGCGGACGATCGTGTCGCTGGGGCGGTGCAGGCGGAAGGTCGCCCGCATGTGCTCGGCGGTGCGGTCTTCCTCGGCGCCGGCGGTGAGCTTGAAACGGTAGTCGGCGGTGTCGCCGTCTTCGGCGACGAGTTCGCAGGAGGCGGGGATGATCTGGTCCTTCACGCTGGCGGTGCCGTCGTTGCTGCGGAAGGCGACGCGGTTGCGGTAGTCCTTGAGTTCCTTCTCGGTCGGGGCGCGGCCGTCCTTCTCGACGAGCGTCCAACTGAACGGCTGGCGCACGATCGGATCGAAGCGTTCGACCATGCTGTGTTTTTCCGAGCGCGTGGTCTGGGTGTAGGCCCAGCCCTTGGGACCGTCGGCGCGAAAGGCGTCGAGCGCGGTCTGCAACTCGGGCGGGATGGCGGCGAGGCAGAGGCCGGTGAAAACGAGAAAAACAAAACAGGCGCGGAAGAGCATCGTGAGGCGGAGAGGGGAAGGGCGTGCGGCGGGCATGGCAATCTTCATGGCATTAAACCACGGCGGCCACGCGGTGGGTGACGGCACCGCCGCGGCCGGGCAGTTGCACGCTGTCGCCGGGACGGCGTCCGAGCAACTGGCGACCCAGTGGCGAGACCGGAGTGATGACGGTGATCTCGGCGCCGTCGACGGTGACGTCGAGCCCGCCGCGGGTGGGGCCGAGGAAGTAGTGCTGGCGGCGGCCGGCGTTTTCGAGCGTCACGACGCTGCCGAGGTCGGCGGAGCCGCCGGCGCGGTCGGGAAGGGCGAGCGTGCGGTAGGCTTCCTTGGCGGCGGCGATCTCTGCGGCCTGGCGCGCCTGGCCCTCGGCGAGGTAGGCGGCCTCCTGCGCGCGCATGTCGTATTTGTGCTCGGCCTTGCTCTCCTCGCTGGTGGCCTCGGCCTTGGACTCGAGCGCGGCGCCGGTCTGGCGGTCGAGCTCGTCCTGAAGGGCCTGGAGGATGGCGGTGCGGATGCGTTCCTTGTCCATAAACCGCGCAGCTTGCGGCGGGGCGGCGAACGAGGCCAGCGAAAGTCGCGGGGGCGCGGGCGGCCTACTCTTGGTCGATAGCCGCCAGAATTTCGTCGACGGAGAGGCGCTTGCGGTAGTCGGGATCGACGTGGGCGAAACGAATCACGCCGTCGGTGCCGACCACGAAGACCGCGGGGTGCGGCAGGAGGTGGTGGGTGTCGCCGGCGGCGGCCTCGAGGTCGATCTGGTATTCGCCTTTATACTTCGCGACCAGTTCGTCGGGCACGCGGAACGCGATGCCGAGCGCCCGGGCCGCCTCGGCTTCGCGGTCCGAATACAGCCGGTAGCCAAGCTTGCCACGTTTGGGCGTGGCCTTGAGTTTGGCGGGGCGATCGGGGCTGATGGCGACTATGCGATGGCCCGCGGCGAGGATGCGCGGCTCCGCCTCGGCGAGTGCCATCAGGTGCCGGTTGCAGTAGGGACACCATCCGCCGCGGTAGAAGATGATGACGGCCGGTTGCTCTCGGACCAGTTCGCGCAACGCGACGGCCTGGCCGTCTTCGTCGAGGATGTTCACCGCGGGCAGCGAATCACCGGCCTTGGCGAATTCGCTCGGGGGCGTGACGGTGGTCTCGGCGAACAAGGCGGTGATGGTGAGCAAAAGGGATCCAAGGATACGGAAGGGAAGTTTCATGCAGGGGAGGTGTGTTCGTATGCGAGCCTGGGGGGCCGACGAATATTCCCCGCATCTGCGGCACGGTCCGAGTTTGGAGTCGGCTCCCGATCAATTGGGACCGGGGTCGCCGTGAACGAGCTGGTTGACGCGCGCGACGAGGTCGCGGGGACTGAAGGGCTTGGTGAGGTAGTCGAGCGCGCCGAGGTCGAGGCCGAGGTTGCGGGCGTCGGGGGTGGCCCAGGCGGTCAGCAGGATGATGGGGATGGTGGCGGTGTCGGGCTGGCCGCGGAGGATCTCGCACACGCCGAAGCCGTCGATGTCGGGCAGCATGAGGTCGAGCAGGATGAGGGTGGGGCGACGCTCGCGCACGGCGTCGAGCGCCTCGCGGCCGTTGGCGGCGGTCATGACGTCGTAGCCGGCCCGGCGGAGGTGAAAGGCCACGAGGCGGGTGACGTCCTGTTCGTCGTCGACACTGAGGATGAGGTGAGGCACCGACCCAGCTTGCCGTCGGTCGGTGACAACCGCGTCGCGGGCAGGTGACGTGCGGGCAACGTTTTGCGAGGTCGGTGAAACGGGTCGTCACCAATCCGTAAAACTCCCCGCTTGATGGAGGTCGGTGGGGCGCGCTAGTTTGCCCGCTTAATCATGAATTCGCGCTACGTGAACACACTCACTCGTCTCGTCATCGCCGGTGCCCTGTCGCTTGCCGTCCAGGCCTCCGTCTCGCAAGCCGAGGTGCCCAAGCCCGAGCAGGTGATCTTCGGAGTGGGCGTCAATCAGGTGTTTGACCCGCATGAGGCGGCGTTTGGCAGCATCGAGCTGCGATTCTCGCCTTTGGTCAACGAGTTGCGGCCGTGGATCTACGGCAGCCTTTCGACCGAGGGCGGCGTCTTCACCGGCCTCGGGCTGGCCTACACCCATGCGTTCGGCGAATCGCGCTGGAGCGCTTCGGCTGGCATCGGCCCGGGTTATTATCACGAGGGCGACGATGTTTTTCTCGGCGGAGACTTCGAGATCCTCAGTTTCATCGAGGTGACGTATCGACTGAACAATGATGCGACCATCGGCGCGCGGTTCGCCCACATGTCCAACGCCGGCGTGCGCAACGTCAACCCGGGCACAGAGATGGTCTCGCTGCAGTATTCTATTCCGCTGGGCGGCCGTTGAGGTCGGCGAGCACCTGCTCGACGGGCCGCATGCCCTCGGGGCCGAGCAGGGAGTTGATGCGGTAGATGACCTGTTGGATGAGTCCGTCGGGGCACGACGCGCCGCCGGTGATGAGGATGCGGCGCGGGCGGTCGCCGGCACCTTCGGGCCACAATGGACGCAGCTCGGTGTGGCCGCCGCTGGCCGGACCGTGCGAGGGGAAGACATAGTGCTCGACCTCGGCGAGGGAACGAATGTTGGCCTCGCTCTGGATGAAGAACGCCATGTCGCCGAGGCGCTCTTGGCAGAGGCGGTGGAGCTGGTAGGTGTTGGACGAGTTTTTGCCGCCGATGACGAAGGCGGCGTCCAAAGGCTCGGCGAGTGCGCGTCCGAGCGCGTCCTGGTTGACCTGCGTGGCGTAGCAAAGGGTGTCGTTGCGCCCGCCGCCGCCGACGCGCGGGTGAGGCGCGCCCGGGGTGTCCTCGCCATGTTTGGCCGCGTAGACGGCGCGCAGATGCTCGGTGATCTCGCGGGTCTCGTTCATGAGCAGGGTGGTCTGGTTGACCACGGCCACGCGCTCAAGGTCACGGTCGATGTTGAAGCCGGGGGTGTGGCGGCCGGCGAACACGTCGAAGAAGCGGGCGCGCACGCGCGGATCGTCGCTGGCGATGATCTGGCCGAGCTGGCGGACCTCGGCGAGGTTGCGCACGATCACGGCCGGTGCATGGCGGCGGGTGTTGGAGAAGGTTGCCTTGGTCTCCTCGTGCTCGGCCTTGCCGTGGATGACCACGGTGTATCCGTCCTTTCCATACGCTCGGGCGGCCTTCCAGACCTTTTCGACCAGCATGCAGGTGGCGTCGTGCGCGCAGACGGCGAGGCCCTTGCGCACGAGGCGGCGCTTGTCCTCGTCGGTCGCGCCGAAGGCCGGGATGATCACGATGTCGTCGGGCGTGAGCGTGTCCCAGAGCAGGGGCTCGCCCTCGAAGGCGGGCGCCGTGGCCTTGGCCCCGGAGGCGGTGAACGGCACGCCCTTGTCGCTCTGCAGGTAGCGCAGCCCTCGGCGGAGCAGGTCCTCGTTGACGAAGGGATTGTGGATCAGCTCGGAGAGCATGAAGACTCGACGGCCGGGGTTGGCGGCGAGCGTCTCGTAGGCGCGCTCGATGGCGTTCTTCACCCCGAGGCAGAAACCGAAGTGACTCGGCAGCACGTAGCGCACGGCGCCGAAGTCGAGCGGCACCGGCTCGGCCGCGCTGCGTTCGTGGCGACGGGCGAGGGCCTTGATGGCGGCGCAGAGCTGCGATTGGTAAAGCGCGGCGGAGTCGGCGTGGCCGGCGTAGATGGCGGGGTTGCGCTCCTTCTCGGGACGAAACTTGTAGATGAAGTCGCTCGGGCCGAGGTGCAGGTAGGGAATGGCGATCAGGTGCGGCTCGAGCGCGGGCAACAGCGCCCGCAGCAACGGCGAGCAGGGCAGGGACTCGAGTTGCTCGATGGATTTGAACTCGACGCCGGCCGGATGCCCGGAGGTCGCGTCGGCCTGGGCGAACCGCACGTCGTGAACCTCTTCGCCATGGTGAAACTCGAAGCCGTCGTCGCCGCCGGTGAGTTTGGCGAAGGCCTTGGCCGGGGCGGGTTCGAGGCCCGCCGGACCGGCCTGCACGGCGAGGCGGTTGTTGGTGTCGAAGACGAGTTTGAGCAGCGAGGCGACGAACATGGGATCAGCGCAAGTGTTCCGGCAGCGACAGGACATGCAAGCCGGGCACGCGTTCAAAATCGCGGTCGCCCGTCAGCACCGAGGCGCCCTTGCGAAACGCGCACGCGGCGATGAGCGCGTCGGGGCCGGGAATGACGTGGCCGCGCCGGTCGCACTCCCAGGCGATGCGCGTGGCCTCGTCCCAGAGGCGTTGGTCGGCCTCCACATATTGCATGACATCCATGAACTCGGCCACGCGCTGGCGCAGCCGGGGCACGCGGATGCCGCGCAACACCTCCAGCCGCACCATGCCGCAGGTGACGAGGTTCACCGTGTCGAAGTGTTCGAACAACGCCGCCACCGGGTCGACCCGCCGCCGCAGGAGACCGATGTAGACGTTGGAATCAACGAGGATCGGCAGATCCATACGGCGTGGGGTCCTCGGCCACGGCGTGGCCCGGCGGGTAGACGTTGTGGCCGAGCTTCTCGTCGTAGAACGGGTCGACGGCCTCCGCCAGCTCGTCGGGCGTGAAGCCCAAGCCATGCTTGCGGAACTCGCGGATGCGGGCCTGACGATCCATCTCGCGCAGGGCGGCCTCGACCGCCTCGGTCTTGCTCGCGAAGCCGTAGGCGTCGATCACGCGCCCCAGCAATTCGTCGTCAATGTGCATGGTCATCTTCATGATTGCCATACCGTGTATGGCAATTGGCGGCCGCGCAAATAGAAAATGCCATACGCATGCCAATTATTTTTTAATCAGTGACTTGAAATAGTGAAGGCGTCCTCCGCCAGACGTTGCCCGTTGATCTGCAACTCGACCCGGTGCTTGCCGAGGTGGTGTTTGCGGGTGCTGAAATCGCGGATGGTTTGGCGCTTGGTCAGGGAGGCGGTTTCGCCGGGGGCCAGTTCGAGGTTGGCCCATTTAAAAACCTTCTCGCTCACCCGTTCGCCCGGGCGCGCGTAGTGGATCACGTAGTCGACGATGAGGCTCTGCCGTTTGCGGCCGGCGCCGGTGAAGGTGGCGCTCAGGGTGATGGCGTCGCCCAGCCGGATGCGCCGCGGCGAGCAGGTGAAGTTGAGGGCGTCGAGGCGGGCTTTTTCGCCGGCGCCAAACAACGCCAGCGCGCGCGGGTGGCCTTTTTTGATGAGCGTGCGCAGGCCGTGCCGCACGATCCACGCGGTGTAGGCGTCGGAGCGGTCCCAAGCTTCGGCGATGTCGAGCACGACGTCGGGATGGTCCTTGGCGATGTCGTTGAGGTGATTGGCGACGGACTTGCGCACGTAGAGCGACGGGTCGGAGCACAGCTTTTCCAATATCGGCAACGTCGGCCGCGGATCGGCCACGAGCGCCTGCAGGCGCAGTCCCCACGGCAGGCGCGGGCGGCAACCCTCGCTGGCGAGACGCCGCACGTGTTCGTCCGCGTCGTCGGCCCAGCGGCGCATGACCGCCAGCGTGCCGCTCAGGTCGTTCACCAAGAACGGCCGCACGGCGAACTCGGCTGAGCCGTGGCAGGTGAGCTCGCGCAGCGCGTTCAGCGAAAACTCCGGATCATCGAGACCGAAGCGCGCGACGAATTCGCACGGCCAGATGCCGATGAAGTTGTGTCCGGTCGCGGGGGCGTGTCGCAGGAGGAGGACGGTCTTTTCGCGAAACGTCCCCGGTGCCGCCGCGTCGAACGCCACCGCGGTCTGCCGCAGCCGGTCCATGAGTTCGCGCTCATCGAGTCCGTCGAGGCAAAGCCGCAGAAAGCGCCGAGCGTCGAAGCGCGGTTCGATCCGCGAAAGATTGTCGGCGATGGCGCGATAACGGTCGGCGTTGAACCAGTTTTTCATGATGGCGTTGGTAAGGAGCGCGTGGTCGAACGGCGCGTCAAAACCGTGCGTCGAACGCGAAGGGCTGCGGCGGGTGCAGCTTGATTTTCGCGAAGTCCGGATGCAGCGGATTCAACAGGTAGTTGAACTCGCCCAGAATGACGGCGCTCGGCACGCGCAGGGCGGGGGACTCGCCGGCCTTGATCCAGGCCAGACCGAAGGCGCGGGTGGAATCGGGCGGCGGGTGGTCGCGCCAATCCTCCGGGTAGCGGGCGGGCATCTGGATCAAGTCGCCTGGAATATCCGCGCGGGCCATCACCCAGATACGATCCCGAAGCGTCGCCGCGCCCTTGGTATTGGCGAGGATCTCCAGCGCGGCGAGTGCTCGCGAATCCGAGGTATAGACGATGGGCACGCCCTTGGGATGCCATCGGCCTTTGAAGTGAAGACCGCCTTCCCCGTTGAAGATTCGCTCGGAATAGGTGGCCGTGCAGATGCGCCAGACGCTGACCGTGCTCACAGATAGATGCCGTGCTCGATGGCACCGATGACGTTCTCGACTTCACGTGCGCCCGGTTCGGTGCGCGCCATGTCGAGCGGGGTGCGCCCGCCCAAGGCCGGCAGTTCGCAGTTTAACCAGTCGCGGGTGCGCGCGTGGGTGACAAACAGACGCTTGGCCAGATCGTAGAGTCGCATGAGGCGCACCGCGCGCTCGCCCTCGGGGATGTCGAGCCGGGCCCTGGCCTTGACGCGGCGCGCGTAGGTGCGCGGCGGGATGTGAACCAGCTTGGCCAACTCGTCGGCGGTGAAGCCGACCTCGCGCCCAAACGCCACCACGTCGGCGATGGGCACGCCTTCCTCGACCAACGCCGCCCAGTCGGCGTCGCTGCGCTCGGGATACTTTTGCGGTTCCTTCTTGGCCATGGGCAAACGGTGAGCGCGTCGGCCCTTTGGCGCAAGATTAATTGCCAAATGGCATTCATGTAATCGAACTATTTTCGACCGGGGATGACGCGGACAGACGCGGTATTGGAATCATTTCAAATGAAGCTGTAGCCGTTTGAAAGCCGAGTGCCTCACCTTGGTGAGGCCGTGGCATCGCGAATCGACGACCGAGGTTTGTCCTCGTCCAACGCGGCCGCACACAAGGTTCGGCCCTACAAGGTGATTCGCGGTCACGCAAAAGCCACGCCGGGTAAAATGGCGTGGCCTCGGGAATGCTGAAACTTTGCGTCCCTTCGCGCCTTGGCACCTTTGCGTTAAAACTCAGGCGCCGCGCCCGTTCGCGTTGCCGTCAGCCGGCGAGGACCTCGGCGAGCTTGGAGGCGTCCTTGCCGCCGCCCATCGCGAAGTCGGGTTTGCCGCCGCCCTTGCCGCCGAGCTTCGGTGTGAGGGCGGCTATTATCTTGCCCGCCTGGTGGCCGGCCTTGATGGCGGCCGGCGAGGCGAAGGCGGCCAGCGAAACCTTCTCGCTGCCAAACGCGGCGCCGAGCACGACGACGCCTTCGCCGCCGAGCTTGGCGATGATCTGCGGGCCGATCTCGCGCAGGGCCTCGGGGGCCTCGACCTCGACGACGGCGGACACGTAGGGCACGCCGTCCTTGTCGATGGCCTTGGCGGCGAGGTCGCCGGCGAGGTTGGCGGCGGCGCGCTGCTCGTGGGCCTTGAGCTTCTTTTCGACCTCGGCCTTTTGGGCGAGGAGCGACTCGAGCTTTTGGTCGAACTGCGAGAGCGGCACGCCGATCTTGGCGGCGGCGGCGGAGAGCTTTTCTTCCTGAGCGGAGACGAAGTCGTAGGCAGCCTGACCGGCCACGGCCTCGAGGCGGCGGGTGCCGGCGGCGACGGCGCCCTCGGAAACGATTTTCACGAGGCCGATCTCGCCGGTGGTGGTCACGTGGGTGCCGCCGCAGAGCTCGCGGCTGTAGCCGCCGGTGTCGACCACGCGGACGGTCTTGCCGTATTTCTCGCCGAAGAAGGCGAGGGTGCCCTCGGGCTTTTTGTCGAACTCGGTCTCGTAGCACTGCACGGACGCGTTCTCGAGGATGCGGCCGTTGACGAGGTTTTCGATCTCGCGGAGCTGCGCGTGGGTGCAGGCCTCGAAGTGGGCGAAGTCGAAGCGCAGGCGGTCGGGCGCGTTGAGCGAACCGGCCTGGCGGACGTGCGTGCCGAGCACCTTGCGCAGCGCCCAGTGCAGGAGGTGGGTGGCGGTGTGGTGGCGGTTGATCGCGCGGCGGCGGTCGGCGGCGACGGCGAGGGTGGCGGCGGCACCGGCGGCGGGCTCGGTGGCGAGCTTGGCGACCTTGTGCAGGTAGCGGCCGGACTTGTCCTTTACCGTATCCAGAATGTGGATGAGTTGGTCGCCGATCTTGGCCTCGCCGGTGTCACCGAGCTGGCCGCCCATCTCGGCGTAGAAGGGGGTCTTTTCGAAGACGAGGAAGGTGTCCTTCTCGGTCTTCACGACGTCGACCACGACGGTCTCGGCGGTGAGCGTGTTGTAGCCGACGAACTCGGTGGGTTGAACGTTGGTGTCCTCGCCCTCGGTGGCGGCGACGACGATCTCTTTCTTGGTGGAGGCGCGGCCGCGTTCGCGCTGCTGCTCCATGAGCGTCTCGAACTCGGCGGTGTCGACGGTGAGGCCGCGCTCGGTGGCGAGCAGCTGGGTCATGTCGAGCGGGAAGCCGTAGGTGTCGTAGAGTTCGAAGGCGTCCTTGCCGGAGATGACGGACACGCCGTCGGCGGCCTTGTTGAAGATGGCGAGACCGCGCTCGATCGTGCGACCGAAGCTCTCCTCCTCGCTGCGGATGACGCGGCGGATGATGTCCTGCTGCTGGACGAGTTCGGGGAAGACGGCGCCGAGGGACTCGACGACGGGGGCGACGAGTTGCTCGAAGAAGCCGGTTTTGAGGCCGAGCTTGGTTCCGTAGAGGATGCCGCGGCGGAGGATGCGGCGGATGACGTAGTTGCGGCCTTCGTTGCCGGGCATGATGCCGTCGGCGATGGCGCAGCTGATGGTGCGGGCGTGGTCGGCCAGCACGCGGAAGGCGATGTCGGTGTTCTCCTGTTCGCTGAGGCCGTCGCGCTTGGTGGGGACGGTGCCGGTATAGGTCTTGCCGGAGAGAGCGGCGACCTTGGAAAAAAGCGGGGCGAAGACGTCGGCGTTGTAATTGGACGGCTCGGCGGAGAAGTCGGTGAAGCCCTTCGACGTCGCGTAGATGCCGGCGACGCGCTCAAAGCCCATGCCGGTGTCGACGTGCTTGGCGGCGAGGGGAGCGAAGGTGCCGTCGGAGTTGGCGTTGAACTGGATAAAAACGTGGTTCCAGATCTCGATGCAGCGGGGGCTGGAGTCGTTGACGAGTTTGCGGCCGGCGGCCTCGTCGTCGGACACGTTGAGGTTGAAGTGGACTTCTGAACAGGGACCGCAGGGGCCGGTATCCCCCATCATCCAGAAGTTGTCCTTCTTGTTGCCGTGGACGATGTGGATGGCGGGATCGAGGCCTTCCTTCTTAAAAATCTCGGCCCAGATGTCGTAGGCTTCCTGGTCGAAGTCGGCGGGGTCGCCCTTGGACTTGTCGGGGGAGTAGACGGTGGCGAAGAGGCGCTTGGCAGGGATGCCCCAGACCTTGGTGAGCAGTTCCCAGCCCCAGGTGATCGACTCCTTCTTGAAGTAATCGCCGAAGGACCAGTTGCCGAGCATCTCGAAGAGGGTGTGGTGGTAGGTGTCGTAGCCGACGTCCTCGAGGTCGTTGTGTTTGCCGCCGGCGCGGATGCACTTCTGCGTGTCGGTTGCGCGGGTGTTGAGCGCGGGACGGGCTCCGGCCCAGGAGGCGACGTCGGGCTGCTTGTCGCCGAGGAAGAAGGGCACGAAGGGGTTCATGCCGGCGTTGGTGAAGAGCAGTCCGGGGGAGTCGGGCAGCAGCGAGGCGGAGGGCACGATGGTGTGCTGCTGGCGGGCGAAGAAATCGAGGAAGGACTGGCGGATCTCGGCAGAGGTCATGGGCAAAGGATAAGGGCCGATCACAGACGGCGGGCGAGGGGGAGGCAAGGCGTGAATGAGCCGCGGGTCCCGGCGCGGCGGGCGCAAAAGAATCTCCCGGCGGGACGGCTCAAGGTTGCCTGACGCGGTCCGATGGGTTTGATGCAACCCGGTCCCGCACACGCGGAAGCCGTTTTTATCACTGCTCCAATTTAAATTTCAAATCACGCCACGATCATGCCCGACATCCTTCTGGTGGACGACGACGACAGCTTTCGGCTCATGGTGAGCGAAACCCTCAAGCAACTGGGGCACACGGTGCGCGAGGCGAGCAACGGTGCCGACGCGCTGCGGCTCTACGCGGAGCAGCGGGCGGATCTCGTGCTGACGGACATCGTGATGCCGCCGCCGGAGGGGCTGGAGACGATCTATACGCTGCGGCTCAACGACCCGAAGTGCCGCATCATCGCGATGTCGGGCGGCGGGCGGTTGAACGCGACGGATTACCTCGAGATCGCGCGCAAGTCGGGCGCCCAACGGGTGCTGCACAAGCCGTTTTCGCAGGAAGAGCTGTCCCTGGCGATCAAGCAGACCATGGCGCTGCTGCTCTGAGCGGGGGACGGTGGCCGCGCAGGTGACGGCCGGCATGACGGCGGGGTGGATCGGTTGTCGCGGCGGGACGTCTGGGGTGGTGTTTCCACGTTTCGTCAAAAAACTGTCGAGTAATCCCATTGGAGCCTTGCGCGTCGGCATTTGATGGAGTTGTGTCCGCGCCGGAAGATTTTGCATCGCAAGCAAATCGGTCCGTGGTGTCATGCTTCGCCCCCCTTCAACGCCCGTTCAAGGACATGCCTCCTCGCCAGTGCGAAGCCGTCGGCTTCGGGCGCTCGGCCTTGCGCTCGTCGGGTTGTCGGGACTGGTGGCGGTGGTCGTCGTTTGGGTTTTGGCGCAGCCTTGTGCGGGCCGTGGCGACGGGTTGCCCGAACGGCTGCGCGTGGGCTTCGCGGTGGAGGCGCCGTATGCTTTTCTGGCGGAGGACGGACGGGTGACGGGCGAATCGCCTGAGATCGCGCGCCGCGTGGCGGCCGAGTTGGGCTACGGCGAACCGGAGTGGGTGTTGGCGGAGTTCGGCTCGCTGGTGCGGCAGTTGCGCGAGGGGCGGTTCGACGTGGTCGCGGCGGGTTTGTTCGTGACGGCGGAGCGGGGGCGGGAGGTGGCGTTTTCGCGGCCGACGATGTCGGTGCAACCGGCCTTGCTGGTGGCCGCGGGTAACCCGCGCGAGCTGTATTCGTATGCCGACGTGGCGCGCTGGGGGCACGTGCGGGTGGCCGCGGTCGTGGGCTCGGTGGAGGAGGGGATTTTATTGGCCGAGGGCGTGCCGGCGGAGCGGCTGGTTGTGGTGCCGGATGCGGCGTCGGGCGTGGCGTTGCTCAAGTCGGGGCGGGTCGACGGCCTGGCGTTGTCGCGACCGACGGTGTCGTGGTTCGCGGGGCTGCCCGAACATTTTGGCATGCTGGAAACAGCCGAGCCGTTTACGCCGCCGGCCGGGTTGCCGTCGGCGCGGGTGGCCTTTGCGTTTCGCCCGGAGGACGCGCGGTTACGACGCGAGTGGGACGCGGTGCTGGCAAAGTTTTTGGGAAGCTCGGAGCACCGCGGGATCTTGCGTGAGCTGGGCATCGCGGACGCAGGGGCAGAGGACGCGCGAGGGGAGGGCGGCTCATGAGCCGGTCCGGAGCGCAGGCCCTCGACGAGGGTGTCTCGGCCCTCTTGCGGTCGCCGTGGTGGAGCCGCGCGGCGATCCTGTGCGTGGCGGTCATGGGCGTGCTGGTGGTGTTGCTGCAACTGCGGCAATCCGAGCGCGCCGAGGAACAGTTCAGCCGCTGGCGTGAACTGCGCGAGGCGCGGCTCGATCTGGCCAGGGGCTTTTTGCACGCGATGCAGGCCGGCGACGCGGACCAGCCGTATTCGCGGGCGCAGGGCCGGCAGTTGCTGCGGCAGGGTGTCGCGCGCCTGCAGACCGAGCTGAAGGCCTCGGACCCGGCCGCTGGTCGGGCATTCGCCGACGCGGCCGTGCGCTTCGAGGAACGTTTCGACTGGTGGGCGCGCGACGCCAATGCCGGCTCCGCCGCGGAGCTGCGCGCGGCGTTCACGTTGCTGGAGCGCGAGGCCGAGCGCATGGACGAGCGTCTGCAAACTGAGCTGCGCCAACTCACCGCTCGCCACCGGCGCGAGTTCTTGGTCGCGATCGGCGTCGCGTTGGTGCTGCTGGGTTTGTTGTGCGCGGTGCTGCTGCGCGTGCAGCGCGCGCGGGCCGCGGCCGAGCGCGAACTCGCCGGTCGCGAATCCCGTCTGCGGCGCATGACCGAGGGGCTGCCCCAGTTGATCTGGACGTGGCAGCCCGGCGAGGGCGGCTGTGATTACGTGAACCGGCGCTGGTCGGACTACACCGGCGCGGACCTCGCCTCGCAGCTCGGCGACGGCTGGCAGGGTAACATCCACCCCGCGGACCGCGCCGCGTTTCAGCGACACTTGGGCAAGGCCATGGAGCAGGGCGAGGGCTTTGAGTTGCAGCTCCGGTTGCGCGGGGCGGACGGCTCACACCGCTGGTTTTCCACGCGTGTCCTGCCGCTGGAAAAGACGGACGGCGGCGTCACCCGCTGGCTGGGCTCGTGCACCGACATCCAGCGCGACCGCGAGCTGCGCGAGGCGGTCGAGGCCGAGCGCAACTTCTCCGACGCGCTCATCGACAGCCTGCCGGGGGTTTTTTATCTCTACGACACCAAGGGCAGGTTCCTGCGTTGGAACAAAAACTTTGAGCGCGTCACCGGCTACACCGGCGCCGAGATCGCCGGCATGCACCCGCTGGACTTCTTCGTCGGCGAGGAGCGCGCCCGCGTCGAGGAGCGCATCGCCGAGGTCTTCGCCGTGGGCAAGTCCGAGATCGAGGCCGGCTTCACCGCCCGCGACGGCGAGACCACGCCGTATTTTTTCACCGGTCTCACCACGGACATCGCCGGCTCCACCTGTCTGATCGGCGTGGGCGTCGACATCACGTTGCGCAAGGCCGCCGAGAACGAGGTGCGCGCCCTCAACGAGACCCTCGAGCAACGCGTCGCCGAGCGCACCGCCGAGCTGCAGGCCAAGAATCGCGAGCTGGAGACCTTCACGTATTCGGTTTCCCATGACTTGAAGGCCCCGTTGCGCGGCATCGACGGCTACAGCCGGCTGCTGCTCGAGGATTACGGGGACCGCCTCGACGCCGAGGGCCGCCGCTTCCTCGAGTCCGTGCGGCAGGCCAGCGTGCAGATGGGGCAGTTGATCGACGACCTGTTGTCCTACTCGCGCCTCGAGCGCCGCACCATCACGCTCACGCCCGTCAACCTCTCCGCCGTGCTCGACGGGCTGCCGATCGGCTACGCGGACGAGATTCGCGACCGCGGCGTCGAGTTCCGCGTCGACCTGCCGGAGGCGCAGGTCATGGCCGATCCCGAGGGTCTGACCATCGTGTTGCGCAACCTCATCGACAATGCCCTCAAGTTCACCCGCGCCAGCGCCAAGCCCTCCGTCTCGGTCGGCGCGCGCGTCGAGGCCGGTCACGCCGTGGTCTGGGTGCGGGACAACGGCATCGGCTTCGACATGAAGTTCATCGACCG
>JAUWBF010000022.1 GCA_030601755.1 Verrucomicrobiota bacterium
CCACCGCGTGAGCCAGCGGTCCAGCAGCGCGACGGTCGCCGCGGCGTGGCGTTCGGCGCCGGCGAGCAGTTCGTCGCCCGACTGCACCCAGCGTCCGCCGCCGGCGAGTTCGTCGGCGCAGCCCTCCGCGATGGTCGCGACCGCCGCCGCGTCCATCTCGATGTGAAACTGCAGGCCGAGCACGCGCCCGCCCCAGACAAACGCCTGCTGCGCGCACGCCTCGCTGTCGGCGAGTCGCACCGCGCCGGGCGGCAGCGAAAACGTGTCGCCGTGCCAGTGCAGCACCATCGTCTCGGCCGGCAACGCGAAGCCGTCCACATCAACATCAGCCGGCGTCGACACGGGACGGATCGGCCACCAGCCGATCTCGCGCTCTGCATTGCGCGTCACCGCGCCGCCGAGGACGTCGGCGATGAGTTGCGCGCCGAGGCAAACGCCGAGCACGGGTTTGCCCGCGAGGATGGCCTCTCCGATGGCGGCCTTCTCCGCGACGAGCCACGGATGGGCGTCGTGTTCGTAGATGTTCATCGGGCCGCCCATGATGATGAGCGCGTCAAAGGTGTCGCCGGCCGGAGCAGCCTCGCCGTTCCACCAACGCGTGGCGGTCAACGTGTGCCCGCGTTCGACGAGCCACGGCTCGATCATGCCCAGACCCTCGAACGGAACGTGCTGAAACCAGTGGATGCGCATGGCCCAGAGATAGCCGTCGATGCTCCGTCCGCCAGCCGGCAAAACGCTCCGCTCGCATTTTCCAAGACCGGCGGGTTCACTGCGGACATGCCGACGCAGCCGGAGCTTTCATTCGCCTTCACCAGTCGGGTCGTGCGGCTCGACCACGGTTTTCGTTTTCACGCCGTGCCCGTGCCGGACGATGCGACCACCGCGTGGAAGGCCGCCGGTGTGCGCCGACTCGAGGGCACGCTCAACGGCCATGCGGTCAACCGCGGCCTGCAAAACCACGCCGACGGCGACGCGTTCATCGTGATCGGACAAGATACGCTGAAAGCGTTCGGATTAGCCGAAGGCTCGGAGGTGCGCCTTAGCCTGAAACCCGACCCGAAGCCCGATGTGTTCGAACTTCCGGAAGAACTGGTTCTCGCCCTTGAGCAGGACGACGAGGCACGGGCCCGCTGGGAAACGTTCACGCCGGGCAAGCGCCGTTCACTGGCCCACTACGTTATCAGCGCCAAACAAGAGGCGACACGTATCCGGCGAGCCGTGGAGCTGGCGGAAAAAATCCGCACCCATTCGCCCCATGGCGACCGGGCACGGACTCGTGACTGACACCCGCCTCACCGCCAATCGTAGCGGACGCGGTAGGTGATGACCTTTTCCTCGTCGGGCTTGAGCTTCACGCGAAACTCGGCGGTGTCGGCGGAGGTTTTTTCGGACGGGTCGGACTGTTGCACGAGGGTCCAGTTGGGCCAGTTATAGAAGTGCTCGGTCACGCGCACCTCGACAGTCTCGGACTTGCGGTTGCGCAGGGTGATCTCGAAGGCCTCCTCGCGCTGGTCCTTGTAGCTGCTGAGCTTGGAGTCGGTCTGTTTGCGCTCGGCGACGATGTCGAAGACGTTGCCGGTGTAGATGCGCACGGTCTCGTTTTTCGCGGTGTGGTCGATGTTGTTCTCGCCCACAAACTCGAGGCGACCGTCGGCGTCGTCCTGCCGGTAGAAACGCGCGCGGCCCTTGGGCAGCGGCAGACCGAGACCGCCGTTTTCCTCGGTGTTCTTGAACTCGCGCACGGTGGCGACCTTCGCGCCGTATTTCTGCTGGTCGAAGATGTAGAGCTGCGGCGCGGTCACGCCGGCGGCGCGCAGAAATTCGACCTGCTTGGTCTCCTGATCGCGCAATGTGACCGGACGCGGCAGTGAGTAGAGGTGAAACTCGTCGAAGGACTTTTCGGTGACGGCGGCGTCGGCGACCATTCCGAATGCCACCATCTCGTTCTTGGTGCGGCGCACGACTTGCGGCTCCGGTTGCACGCGATTCACGTCGCCTGCCATGAGCTTGATCGAGGCGTCGGTGAAGACCTTGCCGGTGTGGTTGCGCACGGTGATCCAGCCGACGATGTCAACGAGGTCGCCTTTTTCCGGCGCGATGAAGTTGTAGGCGGCTTCCCAGCCCATGCCGTTGGTGAGGTAGCCGAGCTCGGCGTCGAGTTTGCCGGGCTTCTCCGCGGCGAGCTGCCAGGAGAGCGTGGGCTGCAGAATCGCGTCGTCGCCGAGCGAGGGAAAGATCGGCTGGCCCGGCAGCGAGAAGCGGAGCTGGCCGTCGACCTCGATGATGGGAGTGGAGGCCTGCCCAGCGGCGTTGTGTCCGCTTCGGACGACGCGTCCTTGGACAATGTGTTCCTTGCCGTCGCCGTCGCGCACGATGAAGTCGAGGGTCTTCCCTTCGTTCATCGCGAGCAGCAGGCTCTGCGAGGCGGCGTCGGCTCGGTAGCTTTGCTCGAGAATGCGCAGGGCGACCTTGCCGGTGCGGTCGCGCAGGACGACCGAGTCGGGTTCGACCTGCGTGGTGACGCCGGCGAAGTTGACGGCGTTGACGCCGGCGGCGAGGTCGAGCGGGATCTCCTCGCGCACGACGGCGAAGTTTTGGTTGTAGATGGTGAGCGCAGGTCCGGCAGAGAGGACGCCGGCGGAGAGCGCGGCGAACGCGGCGAGGGAAAGATGACGGGGGTTCATGCCGACATCTGACCGCAACTCGAGTCATGAGTGCAGTCGAAAGTTGTCAGGTGTTTGTCAAAGCCCGGCGATCTCGACCGTCGCGGGTGCTCCGGCGATGCAGACACTTTCGATTCGCAACTCCTGTCCCTCGGCGAGCAGCGGGGTGATCTCGATCAGGTGCTCGCGATCCGCCGCGAGATCCTGCGCGATGAATTGCACGTGGCGAAAGTTGCCCCCCTTCGCGTGCCGGCCCGGTTCGTAGATCGTCGGGTCGCCGCCGTTCACCCGCACCGCATAGCGACCGGAGAGCGGCGTTCCGTTGCCGAAGAGCAGCACGTTTTTGCCGCGCACCTTGAGCGTCAGCGGGGCGGCGTCCGGCCCCCGCGCGATGGTCATGTCATCGGCCCAGCGCGACATCACGAAGTCGAATGCTACGGCGTTGCGATGCGGTTTGCCCATGCTCCAGCCGGTGGGCAAAGCGCCCAGTTCCGACAGACGCGCGCGGGTCACCGTCAGGTAAGTGTCGGCGTGCAACATCTCCTCCGGCACGCGGCAGACAAGGTTCGCCGTCACGGCCTCTTCGTAGGCCGCCCACACCGCCTCGGCGTAGAGCGCGTAGCCCTTGTCGCCGGGATGGGTGACATCCGGCGGGCAATCCCAGAGCTCCTCCGCCGTCACCTCGCCGGCCCAGACCGTTGCGCGCATCAGCGCGACCGCGTCGCCCGTCGGCAAACCGTAGGCGCGCGCGATGGCCGTGTGCTGCGCGTCGAGCGGACGCGGTTTGGCGTCGGGCATCACATCCTGTTTCACCGCGAAAATCGCCTGCACCACCGGCACTCCCGCCGTCACCAGCCGCCGCACGATGCCCTCATAGGACGCGAGGCGATCCGCGTTGGGCGCGGAGAACGGATCGTCGTTCACCGTGAAATCCAGAAACACCAGGGCGGGCTCGCGCGCCAGCACGTCGCGCTCCAGACGAAACGCGCCCAGTTGCGAGGTCGTGCCCCCGATGGCTGCGTCCCAAAAGCGAAACCGCGCCCGCGGATAACGTGCCTCCAGCCGCCTCGCGGTCAGCGCGCGATAGGACGTCAACATCGGATCGGTCGCCTGCGCGCCCCACGTGAGGCTGCCCCCTAGGAAGACGACGCTCAACGTCTCGCCGGCCTCGGCGCGACGGTCGAATGACGCGAAATCGGCGGATTCAGCGGCGCGCGACATCGACATGACAACGCTGCAGGTGAGCACGCCCCACATCAGAACGCGGATCAAAAACGGAGTAACAGGCATGGATAAAATCAGACAAGAGGGCAGGTTAAGCTTCCCTGCCAGTAAGCCGCACTTTCGATTCATAATCCATTACGCAAGCCTGCATATTGCTGGGAAAATAATGGAGATTCTAAACCCGGCCCAAGCGCCTTTGTTCACAATAAGAATCTCGTATGCGTAACCGGGCTTGGCGCGCGGGCTCGAAGCCGCGTAGGTTGCCAGCCTGCTCCATGTCCATCACCCCCAACGCCAAAGGCTCCCCGCTGGACCAAGTGCGCTCCCAATTGCTGGAGCAGGTGCGCCTCAATGTTCGGCGCGCACCCTTGCCGCAGGAGCCCGGTCCCGAGGGCACCTGGTCCGATCTCGATCTCGCCGAGGCACGACCCAGCAACTGGGCGGGACGTGAGTTTTTGTTGCGGGTCGAGACTCTCGCCGCAGATGGCCGCACCGATGCCGCGCTGAACGCGCTCGACTGGTGGGTCCGGCACGATCTGCTCAACTCAAACTGGTGGCACAACCAGATCGGCACTCCGCGACTTGTCGGCGGCACCCTCGTGCTGCTCGGCGATCACGCATCCCCGGAATTGCTCGCCGACTGCCGGCCGATCCTTGGGCGATCAGGCGACTTCCTGCTCTCAGCCGATGGCTTCACACGAACGCCCTGCGTTTGGACCGGCGCAAACCTGCTGTGGATGTCGATCAACCGCCTCATCTCCGCGGCGCTCTTCGGCGAAACCGAAGCGCTGGCAGACGCGGTGTCCGCCGCGATGCGCGAGGTCTTCGTCGGCTCCTCCGGCCAGGAGGGCATGCAGGTCGACGGCAGCTTTCACCAGCACGGTCCGCTGCTCTACAACGGTGGCTACGGGCGCGCCTTTCTCAATGACTGCGGTTTCATTGTCGCCGCCACGCGCGGCACGCCATGGAAGCCGTCCGAAGAGACGCGACGACTGCTCGTCGACCATCTGCTCGACGGCACGCGTTGGATGCTTCGCGGTGCCGAGGTGATGTCCGCATGCCGCGACCGCAACATCACCCGCGACCTGCGCGAGCCCGCCGACGACCTCGCCCGCGTGGCCGACAACCTGGCAACCGCGAACGGGTATCGACACGACGAGCTGTCCGCCTTGTCCGCCGCGATTCGTAGCGCCACCGCCCCGGCCCCGCTGGCCGGCAACCGCATGTTTTACCGGTCCGACTTCATGGTGCAGCACTGCGTGGAGGCGAGTGTCGCCGTGCGCATGCACTCGGCCCGCACCAAGCGCGCCGAGTCCATCAACGGCGAGGGCCTGCACTCGCATCACCTCGCCGACGGACTCACCTGGTTGCTGCGCGACGGCAGTGAATACCGCGACATCTACCCGGTCTGGGATTGGCAACGCCTGCCCGGCACCACCTGCGCGCTGACAACCGATCCTGAGCCGCCGGCGATGGTAAACAGTCCGTCGCCTGCGACCGCCGTTGGCGGTGTGAGCGACGGAGCCTGGGGCGCGTGCACCCAGCACCTCGTCAACGACCGGCTATCTATCCGCAAGAGCTGGTTCTTCGGCCCCGGCGCGATGATATGCTTCGGTGCCGGCCTGCACGCGGAGGCGGGTCTTCGCGTCGTGACGACGCTCGACCAAAGTCTTCTGCAGGGCCCGGTAACCATCGATGAAGCGTGTGAGCCGCTGACCGTCGGCCGGCACGCGTTGAAGAGCGTTCGCCGCCTCGCTCACGGCCCGTGGAGTTTTGAGTTCCCCGCCCCCGCCGAGGTCACCGTGGAAATCGGCCCGCGAACCGGCAGATGGAGCGACATCGGCTCGGGTTCCGACCAGCCGGTCAAACAAGACGTATTCATCGCCCAACTCACGCACGACGTCGGCGGCATGCCCGGCGACTACGCCTATGCCATCCGCCTGGGCGACGGAGCGTGCGTCCGTTATGAAATCTTGGAGAACACCCGCCGCGCCCAAGCCGTGCGCTGGCCGGACGCCGGCCTTTGGCAGATCGTGTTTCACGAGCCGGGCTCATTGAGCCTCGGGACAGGCCACGAACTCGACGTCGACCGTCCCTGTTGCGTTCAACTCGTTGGGGACGAACGCCGCGGCTGGGAATTGACCGCCGCCGAGCATACCCAGCGGGGAGGGACATTGGCCATCACCCTGCGCGGACCAGACGGCGCGCCGCAGGTCGACGTATGCACCCGGCTCCCGGACGGCGATCACTCGGGGAAGTCATTCTGCGTCGATGTGCGGTCGGGCTTGGATCAAGCCGTCGACGGGCATTAGCGCCGCGCCGTCAGCGCACAACCGTTGCTTTACTATGTAACGATGAAAATGCTTGCACCGCATTAGCGTTGCCAACGAGCCGCCGGCCATAGATGCATCATCCCTTTGCCCCGAGTCACGGCCCGGAGCACCTCCCATTACCCTGACATGCATCTCATCGACTGGCTCATCGTCATCATCCCCGTCCTGTTTATTCTTGGGGTTTCCGTTTATTCCAAACGCTACGTGCGTGGCGTCGTGGACTTTCTCGCCGCCGGGCGCGTGGCCGGGCGCTACGTGATCTCGGTGGGCGACATGACCGCCGGCCTCGGCGTCATCACGCTCGTCGCGCTGGTCGAGTCTAAATACCAGGTCGGCTACGCCCTCACCTTCTGGGAGTTCCTCACGGTGCCCGTCGGCATCATCATGGGTCTGACCGGCTACTGCACCTACCGCTTCCGCGAGACCCGCTCGCTCTCCATCGGCCAGTTCCTGGAGATGCGTTACAACCGCCCCTTCCGTATCGTCGCCGCCACGATTCGCACCATCTCCGAGATGATCACCAACGCGATCGGTCCGGCGGTCGCGGCCAACTTCTTCATCTATTTCCTCGGCCTGCCCCACAAGATCATGATCTTCGGCATCAACATGCCGACCTTCGCCCTGCTGGTGGGCGTGGTGCTCACCATGGCCATGATCGTCATCTGGCCGGGCGGCCGCATCTCGCTGCTGATCTCCGACTCGTTCCAAGGCCTGATCAGCTACCCCGTCTTCGTCATCATCGCCGGCTACATCTTCCTCAACTTCAACTGGGGCGACACCATCGCCCCCGTCATGATGGATCGCGTCGACGGCGAGAGCTTCATCAACCCCTTCGACATCGAGAAGCTCCGAGACTTCAACATCTTCGCCCTGTTCGTGACCATTATGGGCAGCGTGCTCAACCGCGCCAGCTGGATCGGCAACGATACCACCAACTGCGGCCGCACCCCGCACGAGCAAAAGATGGCCGGAATCCTCGGCACCTGGCGCACCGGCTTCTCCGGCCTCATGTGCCTTCTCGTGGCCATCATGATCATCACCCTGATGACCCACGCCAACTTCGCGGACAAGGCCCACGACATCCGCAAGGAGCTCACCCAGCAGGTGGCCGGCGAAGCCATCAATGATCCCGAGATGCGCGCGCGCCTCGACGCCAACATCGCGGCCCTGCCCGTGCAACGCCACGAGATCGGCGTCGACGCCCCGCTCTCCCGCGAGAACAACCTCGACACCCTCTACATGCAGACCGCCCGCGAGACGCTGGGCACCGACACCGAGGGCAACGTGCAATTCCAGAAATTCCGCACGCTCTACAACCAGATGATGCTGCCCGTGGCGCTGAAGAACCTGCTGCCCGTCGGCATCATCGGCCTGTTCTGCCTGCTGATGATCATGCTGATGCTCTCGACCGACGACTCCCGCATCTTCAACGCGTCCTCGACCATAATCCAGGACGTGGTGATGCCGTTCCGCAAAACGCCCTTCACCCCGCAGCAACACCTGCTCTGGATCCGCTACTGCTCGCTGGGCGTCTCGATCTTCTTCTTCGTGGTCTCGCTGTTCTTTGTTCAGCTCGACTACATCCAGATGTTCCTCGTCATCATGACCTCGCTCTGGCTCGGCGGCGCCGGCCCGATCATGATCTTCGGTCTCTACAGCAAATTCGGCACGACCACCGGCGCCTTCTGCTCGCTGATCTTCGGCTCCGGCCTGTCCATCGCCGGCCTGTTCCTCCAGCGCAGCTGGGCCGAGACCGTCTACCCGTGGATCGACGGCATGGGCTGGGTGCCGATGGTCGACGGCTTCCTGCGCGGCGTCTCCGCGCCGTTCAATCCCTACATTCACTGGGAGATGAGCGCCGTGAAGTTCCCGATCAACTCCTACGAACTGTTCTTCATGGCCATGGTCAGCGGCATCATCGCCTACGTGCTCGGCTCGCTGCTCACCTACAAGAAACCCTTCAACCTCGACCGTCTGCTGCACCGCGGCATCTACAACGTCGAGGAAGACACCAAGGAGCGCCTGCCCTGGACGCCCCGCAACGTCGCCAAGAAGCTAATCGGCATCACCCACGAATACACCCGCGGCGACCGCATCATCGCCTGGTCGGTGTTCGGCTACGCCATCGTCTACAAGTTCGGCCTGTGCTTCATCGCCGTGCTGATCTGGAACCTCATCTCCCCGTGGCCCGAACACTGGTGGAGCCACTACTTCTTCATCACCAGCCTGGTGGTGACCGGCATCGTCGGCATCGTGTCGACCTTCTGGTTCCTGATCGGCGGCGTCATGGATACCAAGCGCCTCTTCCGCGATCTCGCCGCCCGCGTCGACAACCCGCTCGACAACGGCCAAGTCGAGGGCCACGTGTCGCTCGCCGACAAGGCCATCTTCGAGGCCAAGACGCACCAGAAGCAGGACGACTGATCCGCGCGGCGCGGCCGCCATACCGCCAAACTCAAATCAACCCGAAGACCCGGCTCCCGCCGGGTCTTTTTTTGGCGTCAGTCAACCGTCCGGCGATGGACGCAAAAAAGCCGGCCACCGCGTGGGTGCCGGCCAAAAGCAACAGGCGATTTAACCGCAGGTTACTTGATCTCCTTGTGGATCGTGTGGCGCTTAAGAGCAGGGTTATACTTCTTCTTCTCGATACGCTCGGTCACGGTCTTCTTGTTACGCTTGGTCAGGTAACGGGAGGCGTATTTGCCTTCCTTGCGGGCTTCGGTGCACTCGATTTGGACAAGTTCTTGCATGATTGAAAGGTGTTGAAAGGAAGAGCAGAAGCCGCTGCACGAGCCGGCGCAATCCCAAAGTTCGCCTCCGGCGCAGGAGCCAGATCAGCGTTTTTCGGTCAGCGGCAACATGACTCCACGACGGAAGAGCGTCACCTGGCCCGTGCTGGAGGAGACCACGATCGAAATGCACTGCGTGGCCACGGACACGGCTGCCGCGGCGGCATGCCGGCTGCCGAGGCCGCTCGGGAGCGCATGGTCGGTGTCGGTCGCTTGGATCAGGCTGCCGGCCGACATGACCACGCCGTCGCCGCGGATGATGAACGCTCCGTCGATCGAGGAAAACTCCTTCACGGTCTCGTCCATGAACGGGCTGAGGATGTTGCGATCCTCCTCCTTGTATCCGTAGAATGGATTCAGCACGAGCGGCTTGATGAGTTTCTCGACCCGGCCGGCGTCGCCGAGCACGAAGAGGCAGCCGACGGGCTTGCCCTCGCGCCCCTCGACGGCGAGCTCGACGGCGATGGCCAGCACACGCTCGAGGACCTCGGGCTTCACGTCGTCGGGCAGCAGGTCGGCGTGCCCGGAGAGCAGGGTCTGGAATTCGCGCTCGACGTCGACGATGACGACGGTGTCGAACTGGTTGCTGCCGGCGATGCCACCGACGCAGCAGATGCGGTCATTGAAGGAGATGAGCTCGCGGGTCAGAGCCACGAAGATCGCGCTGCGCAACTGGGCGAGGCGCTGGTCGGAGAACGAGCGCACCTGGATGACCTCGGTGACCTCGTCCTCGTCGTCGTCGACCTCGATGAGGTTGCGGGTGACGAGGATGGTCTTGCTCTTGGGGAACCACGCGCCGGGCTGGATGCCGCCGACGAAGGTGTCGCCGAAGACCATGATCGCCCCGCAACCGGCGCCGCGCGCGACGCGGTCGGCCTCGCGGATCATGAGGCGGTTGATGCGGTTCTGCTGCGCCTGCACGGGACGCGAAAGCAGGCCGCCCGCGCCGACGAGGAGCTTGTCGTGAAACTCGTCGATGTCGGCCGCCTCGGTGAGGGAGCGGACGAAGTCGGGCTCCTTGACCAGCCGCGCGACGGAGGCGAGCACCTGCAGGTAGTTGCGGGCGCGCTCGTCGGCGAGCAGCATGACGATGATGTGGATCTTTTCGCCGTCGGGGGAGCCTTCCTGAGCGATGCCCTCGCGGCTGCGGCCGATGGCGATGACGTAGCGGCGGCCCATCTTGACCCGCACGTGGGGGAGCGAGACGCCCAGCCCCAGATAGGTGGTCATGGTGCTCTCGCGCTGGAGCAGGCCGCGCAGAAGGCTGTCCTTCTTGAGGTCGGGAAACTTCGCGATGGAGGCGTCGAGCAACTCGCCGAGCGCCGACTTCAGGTCGGTCCCGGACAACTCGACCACGCGGCTTCGAGCGATGTATTTATCGAGCCGCATGATTCAGGGGTAAGGGTGCCGCGCGCGGGGTGTGGCCGGGGATTATTTCTCCCACTCGAGGGCGCCCTTCTTGACCTCGTAGAAGAGGCCGAGGACGAGCACGCCGAGGAAGAACAGAATCGGGCCGAGAATGGAGAGGTTGTTGGCGAGGAAGTCGCGGTAGATGAACGCGAACGGGATGAGGAACACGACCTCGATGTCGAACAGGATAAAGAGCATCACCGTGACGTAGAACTTCACCGAGAAGCGCGTCTGCACGAGGGGCTCGACCTTGACGCCGCACTCGTAGGGCGTGTCGGTGATGGCGGTGCGCTTGCGCACGCGCTGCCCGAGCAGGTGGCTCACGCCGACAATGCCGACGGCGAGACCGGCGGCGAGGATGGCCTGGATGAGGATCGGGAGAAAATCGAGGGACGTCATGACTCGGTGAAGTGTAAAAAAGGACTTACCCCAACCCGCGTGACAAGGGCAATGTTCACGGAGAACCCGCCGGGGACGCGATTTCCAGCGGCGGACGCACGCGGCGGGTGCCCACGCCGAGCTTTTCGGCGAACTCCAGCGTGCGGATCTCGGGCGAGACGGGTTTGAAGCCAGCGTCGACGCGGTGGGCGTCGATCTTGGTCAACATGAACGAGTCCATCATCACCGGGTCGGTGCCCAGCAACAGGGTCGGCTCGGACGCCGTGTAGAGGGAGTTGAACCACGGTCCGCCGACAAATTGGTAACGCTCGAGACTGGCCAACGTGAAGAGCCAGGTCTGGCGCAGCTCGGGGATGGCGCTCATCTCGGCGACGGCCGCGGGCGCGTTGGCCTCGGAGCGAAAGAAACGCGCGGTGTTTGAGGCGTTCCAGAGCGTGGCGTTGACCAAGGCCCCGTTGACCCCGAGCACCTGGTGATCGGAGTAGGCCGGCAAGTTGATCCAGAAATCCGCGTCGAGAAACAGCGGCGTGGCCAGGAAGCTCTTGCGGTTTTCCTCGAGCGCGGCGGCCTGGCCGGCCTCGTCGACGGGAGCGGCCGGTTGCGCGAGGAACGGGTCGAAGCGCGACGGCAACGGGTTTTCGTAAAACCACTTCGAGTCGTAGTAGCCGGCTGACTCGAGCACGTAGACCTTCTGCCGCGGGAACGGATCGGCCCCGCCCCCCAGCGGCGGCAGGAAGCCGCAGACCTGCAACTGGAGCTGGTTGAGCCCCACCAGAAAGATGTTCTCCTCCGCGTAGCCACGCCGCACCAACGCGTCGATCACCGCGCGCACCAGCGGCACCGGCGTCGCCAGACCCGGCCCGGACTCGGCGTAGACCTTGAGTCCAACGCGGCCCTTTTCACCCGGCTGGATGCGTAGGCCGAGTTGCCCCTCGAAAGCGCCGACCAACGACTCGACCGCCGCGTCATAGCTGCGCGCACGCTCATCGCGCAGACCGGGCAGCGTCGCCGACCAGAGTTTCACGAAACCACCGGCCGGAGGCGTCGGCTCGGCCGCGTTCAACGCCGCTCCGAGCGCGCACGACGCGACGCAAACACCGGCGCGCGACCACGCCCGGAACCAACGACACACCGTGAGACTTGCCCCCGTTTTCCTCATAAAAAGCGCAATCCTTGACAGAGCATCCCCTCCCCCGAAAGTGCAACCTCCGTCTTGTCCGGCGCTCGCCGCAAACCATGCCCGCCATCAAACCCACCTGCGTCCGCGACCTGAAACTCCGCGTCAACATCGTCGATGTCGTCTCGCGGGTCGCCACACTCAAACGGGCCGGCGCGCGCTTCAAGGGACTGTGCCCGTTTCACAACGAAAAGAGCCCCTCCTTCCATGTCGATCCCGACAAGGGCTTCTTCAAGTGCTTCGGCTGCGGCAAGGCCGGCGACATTATCTCCTTCGTGCGCGAGACCGAGCAGCTCGGCTTCACCGAGGCCATCGAGGCGCTCGGACAACGTTTCAACGTTCCCATCGAATACGAGGACGGCGCCGGCCCCACCCGCGAGGAGCGTTCCCTGCGCCAGGAGATCTTCGACATCCACGAACTCGCCGCCGAGCACTACCATCAGGCCTTCAAGGCCGACACGACCGACGGCCGCTGGATGCGCGCCTACTGGACCGACAACCGCAAGTTCAGCCCCGAACTCGCCGAGGAGTTCAAGATCGGCTGCGCCCCGCCCGCCGACACCGGCCTCAGCGCCGCGTTGCTCAAACGCAAGTTCACCGAGGACGCGTTGCGCCAATGCGGCCTGTTCTTCGTGCGCGAGGGCGTCGTGCTCACCCTCGGCGCGCTCCGCCCGCGCTTTCGCGGCCGGTTGATGATCCCCATTCGCGACCATCAGGGCCGCGTGGTCGCCTTCACCGCCCGCCAGACCGACCTCACGCCCGAGGACGACCCGGCGCGCGAGGCCAAATACGTCAACTCCCCCGAGACCCCCATCTTCAGCAAGAGCCACCTGCTCTTCAACCTCGACCGCGCCCGCACCCACGCCAAGGAAGGCCACCCCTTCGTGCTCGTCGAGGGCCAGCTCGACGCCCTGCGCTGCTGGTCGGTCGGGCTCAAGACCGCCATCGCTCCCCAAGGCACGTCGATCACCGAGGGCCAGCTCCACCTGCTGCGGCGCTACCACAGCCAGGTCGAGTGTTTCTTCGACGGCGACTCCGCCGGACAAAAGGCCGCCCTGCGCTTTCTGCCGCTCGCGCTGAAGACCGGCTTCGAGGTCCGCTTCCTCGGCGCAGCCGGCGACACCAAGATCGACCCCGACCTGCTCTTCCGAGAAAAAGGTCTGCGCGCCTACGACGAGCTGCGCGATCAGTCGCGCACCGCCATGCAGTTCGCCTGCGCCAGCCTGCTGCCCGATCCGAATAACGCCGGTGCCGAGCAGAAAAACCGCGCCGCCCAAGCCATCTACGACATCATCCGCCAAAGCGAGTCCGAGGTCATCCGTTCCCAGTTTCTCGACGAGGTCGCCACCCTGCTGCGCCTGCCGCTGTCCGCGTTAAAAAAAGACTTCGCCACCGCCAACGTGCAACGCCCCGCGCCTGTCGAGCGCGTCGAGCCCGGGCCGGTCGAACCTCCGCCCGCCCCGGTTCAAAACACCCACAGCCCCGAGCAACACCTGCTCCTCCTCATCCTCCACTACGAGCAACTTGGCAAACCACTCTGCCAACACCTGCCGCACGATTGGATCGACAACACCCAGACCGCCGGCGCCCTGCTCAACCGCTTCCTCGCCGAGTTCGAGCAGGACGCCTGGCCCGGCAAGGACCATCTCGACCCGCTGCTCGAAACCCAAGAGGAGCGCGCCTTGGTCGCCTCGCTGCTCTTTGAAAGCACCGAACTGGATGAACCACAAAAGGTTGCCGCCATCGGCATCCAGCAGCTCCGCGCCCGCGCCCTCGAACCGCGCCTGCGCCAAATAGAACTTGCTCTGGCCCAAACCGCCGCGAACAGTGAAGTTAACCCGATTTCTCTGATCAAAGAACGTATGGAAATTCAGCGCCGACTGCGGTCCCCGATTGATTTGGGGGCGGCCGTCGGCTAAGTTTTTCTTTTTCCCTTCCCGACCCTTTATCCATGCCGCGCAAAGCCAAGTCCGTTGACACCGACTCCAACTCCGAAGCCGTCGAGGCCGCCCTTGAGCGCGTCGAAGGCGCCAGCGACCTGCCCGCCGGAGGCATCAACGACAAGATCCGCAACCTGATCCGTCTCTCCAAGGAGCAGGGCTACCTCACCTTCGACGACATCAACGAAGCCCTCCCCGACTCCGTCGAGAACCAAGAGGAGATCGATAACGTCCTCTCCATCCTGCAGAACCTCGAGATCGAGATCCTCGAACCCGACCAGGTCGAGGACTTCAAGCAGCGCCAGGAAGAAGCCGAGGAGGAGGAGTCCCGCTCCTCCCAAAACGACATTCTGGACGACCCCGTCCGCATGTATCTCAAGCAGATGGGCCAGGTCCCGCTGCTGACCCGCGAGCAGGAAGTCGAGATCTCCAAGCGCATCGAGAACGCCGAGCTCAAGGCCCAGGAAGCCCTCTTCGAGGCCGCCATCGTCGGCGGCTACATCGCCGGCCTCGGCGCCAAGCTCATCACCCGTGAGGAGCGCTTCGACCGCATCGTCATCGACAAGAAGATCGAGAGCCGCGACGCCTACTTCAAGGCCCTGCCCAAGCTCGTCGAGACCACCGAGAAGAACGAGGCCTCCGTCGCCGACTCCTGGCAGGAGTTCCTCAAGTCCAAGAACGAGGCCGACCGCAAGAAAGTCCTCGCCAAGCACAAGAAGCGCGAATCCACCCTCCGCTCCAATTTCTCCAAGTTCTACTTCAAGCTGAAGGTCTACGAGGAGTGGCTCGAGCAGATGCGCCCCGTGCTCAGCGAGATCGAGCAGCTCCACGCCCAGCTCCACCGCGCCAAGCACCCCAAGACCAAGAAGGACGCGGCCATCGACACCAAGGCGATCAACAACCGCCTCAAGCAGCTCGAGGCCGACTACCGCATCGCCCCCGAGGACTTCCTGCGCGTCGTCAACCAGACCAACGTGCACGTCCGCGAGGCCCACAAGGCCAAGACCGAGATGGTCGAGGCCAACCTCCGCCTCGTCATCTCGATCGCCAAGAAATACACCAATCGCGGCCTCTCCTTCCTCGACCTCATCCAGGAGGGCAACATGGGCCTCATGAAGGCCGTCGAGAAGTTCGAGTATCGCCGCGGCTACAAGTTCTCCACCTACGCCACCTGGTGGATCCGCCAAGCCATCACCCGCTCCATCGCCGACCAGGCCCGCACCATTCGCATCCCGGTCCACATGATCGAGACGCTCAACAAGGTGATGCAGGTCCAGAAGCAGCTCCTCCAGGAATTCGGCCACGAGCCGACCCCCGAGGAAGTCGCCGACGAGATGAACCTGCCCGTCGAGCGCGTGCAGCAGATCATGAAGATGGCCCAGCAGCCTATCTCGCTGCAAAGCCCCGTGGGCGACGGCGACGACACCTCCTTCGGCGACTTCATCGAAGACAAGTCTGCCGAGAATCCCTACGACATGACCGCCTACTCGCTGCTTCGCGAGAAGATCATCGACGTGCTCGACTCTCTCACCGAACGCGAGCGCCGCGTGCTCTCGCTGCGCTTCGGTCTGGTGGACGGCTACAGCCGCACCCTCGAGGAAGTCGGCAAGCAGTTCAAGGTCACCCGCGAGCGCATTCGTCAGATCGAGGCCAAGGCCCTGCGCAAGATGCGTCACCCGACGCGCATCCGCCAGCTCCACGGCTTCTTCGACGCCGAGCAGCTCGATAACGCCCAGAACCTGCTCAAGCAGGTGCAGGCCAACAAGCCGGTCATCCCGCCCGCGCCCTGATGCTCCGCCTCGCGCCGCTGCTGGTCCCCCTGCTGCTCCTGTCCGCCTGCGCGACGGGCGGCGGCAAGCGGACCAAGCCGGCCAAGGCCGACGCCCAGCCGACCGCCGAGCGCTACGTCGCCCCGGTCCATCCGGCTGTCGGTCGTATCACCTCGGTGAATACACGCGCCGGCACCGCCGTGGTCGCGCTCGATCCGCGCGGAGCATCCATCTTTCGCGCCGAGGGCGTCACGTTCGAGTCGCGCCGCGACGATCTCACGCCGACCGCGCGCCTGACCGGCACCACCCGCCGCCTCGGCTCGCACCTCGGCCTGCGCATCCTCGAGGGCGAGCCCGCCGAGGGCGACGAGGTCGTGCTGCTGACGCCCGGGCTTTGAAGACCGCTTTCCCCCTTTACTCCCTTGCCCCGCGGCCTAGGGTGCGTGGAATCAATTTATGAACAGCCTCAGCACAGGTTTTGGTGGCACTCTCGCGGTTTTCGGCCTCGGCACGACCGAGCTCGTGGTGATTCTGGTCATCCTCCTGGTCCTCTTCGGCGGCGCCAAGCTGCCCTCCCTCGCCCGCGGCCTCGGCCAGTCGATCAAGGAGTTCAAGAAAGCCTCCGACGGCGACGACGAGAAGAAGAAGACCGAGGACAAGCCCGGCTCGTCCGACAAGAGCGCCTGAGTGCGCCCCCGTAGGGGCCTCGCTCGCGAGGCCCGTTCACGTTGATATCGGAGCAAACGTTCCCGCGTGGTTGACGGCAAAAACGAGCCTCGCGAGCGAGGCCCCTACGCCGTGCGCCCCACCGAAAAACCCTCACTCCGCCGCGGCCTCGCCGTTGGCTTTTTCCCGCAACCAGTCCTTGAACCCGCGCACGGCCGCCGGCGTGCCGAGGGCCAGCAAATCGTCGCCCGCGCGCACCATTTCTCCGCCCCCCGGACTGAGCAAACGTTGGCCGGCGCGATGAACGCCGGCGATCTGCACACCATGGTTCTGGGTCGGTGACAGCTCACGCAACGTGACCCCGACCGCGCGGCTCCACGCCGGCACGTTGATCGCCTCCATGCCCACCTCGTCGAAATCCGACGAACCGGCGCCGGACGAGATTTGGTTGAGAAACGCCTTGCCCGCGGCGAGCTGCTCCGGCGCGCCCAGCAGCAGCACCTTGTCCCGCGCGTAAAGCACGCTCTCGGGGCCGGGCAACGAAATCATGTAACCTTGCCGCTCGATGCCGGCCACGGTGCAGCCGAAGCGCGCGCGCAGGTCCAGCTCGGCGAGACTCTTGCCCTGGCAGGCCGCCAGATCCGGCAGCACGCAGTCGGTCATGCTCATGCGCCACTCGTCGTGCGGACGCAGCCACGGGGCGTTGGTCACGCTCATGCGGGCGTCGCCTTGCTCGAGCAGCCCCTGCAATTCGACCTCCAGCTCGCTGTGCCAATAGACCAGTTTGCGCCGTAGCAGCAACAACGCCGCGGCCACCACCAGCGCGCTGCCGAGGTAGAACCAGCGCGCCTGTCCCTCGCTCGGCAGGAACGAGGACAACCAGATGAACATGGCCACGGCCGCGACGGCACGAATGCCCGTCTCCACCAGCGGGGCCAGCCGCGAAGCGCGCGGGTGGCCTTGGGTCGAGACCTGCGCATAGAGCAACGCCAGCGCCCCGATGTTTCGCCACACGGCGAGCAACGGCAGGACGATCACCAGACACATGCCGATCCAGAAAATGACCTTGGGACCGCCCGGGAACAGCCAGTTGGCGCCGAGCCATTCCTCGACCATCTCGAGCAGCGGGCCGGCGAAGGTCAGCAGGCCGGTGACGAACAGCACCTCGACGCCGATCTGGATGAAACGTTTGCGGCTGAGCTGCCAGAGCAGGTTGCGCTTTTGGCGGGCGCGCATGCGCTCCAGCCAGTCCTGGTAATACTCCAGCCACACATGCAGCCAGCGCGGTTGGGCCGCCAGCACGCGGCTCGCAATGGCCCCCGAGTTGCGCGTGAGCAGCGGTGCCAGCAGGCTCGTCAGCAACGAAAGCCCGACGGCCATCGGGTAAAACTTCGGGTCGATCACCTGCGCCAGCACGCCCATCTGCGCGATGATGAACGAAAACTCGCCGATCGGCGTCACCGTGATGCCGGCGCGCAGCGCGTCCTTGGCCGGCGTGCCGATGAGCGTCAGTCCGGTTGACACTGCCAGCGTGCGCGCGATCAAGGTGAACACCGTCACCCCCACCACCATCAGCCATGAATCGGCCAGCAGGCGCAGGTCGATTTGCATGCCGATGGCCACGAAGAACACCGCGCTGAAGATGTCCTTCATGCCGCCGAAGGTCCGCTCGATCTGGTGCCGGTGCGGCGTCTCCGCGACGATGGTGCCGAGCAAAAACGCGCCCAGCGCCAGCGAGTAGCCGGCCTTGTAGGCGAGCAGCGCCAGCGCGAACAGCAGCGCGCCGATGCCGAGCGTCTGCAGCTCCTCGTCGGCCTCGAAGCTCATCTTACGCAGCATCCACGGCACCAGCAGCAGGCCACCGATGCCGGCGAACACCACGAACGCGCCGAACAGGCCGAGCGTTTCAAAGACCGCCGCGCCGCCGTCCCCGCCGCCTTCGACGTGGATCAGCGAGTTGAGCACCGTGAGCATGACCACGGCCACGACGTCCTCGAGCACGGTCACGCCCATCGCCAGTTGCGAGGAGCGTTCGTGCGAGCTGCCGGTCTCGTGCAGCACCTTGCTGATGATCGCCGACGACGACACCATCAGCATGCCCGCGAGGAACAGCACCTCCGTGCTGCCCAGCCCCAGCGCGACGCCCAAGCCGCGCACCAGATAATAAAGCAGTCCCGCCCCCGCGAACACCGCCAGCAGCAAGCCCGGCCCCATGCGTCGCAGACGCCGGATGCTCAGTTGCAGGCCGATCGAGAACATCAAAAACACCAGCCCCACCTGCGCGGCCGTGTCGATGCGCACCACGTCCGAGACAAACGTGAAGGGCGGCGTGTGCGGTCCCACGACGATGCCCGCCGCGAGGTAGCCGACCACGACCGAGAGGCCCGCCCGCTGGCACAGCCAGCCGACGACACCGGCCACTGTGAGGATGACCGCCAGGTCTTGGATAAAGTCGACGCCTTGCATGTTTGGTAAAGGGAGATGGCCGGCCGCGGTAAAATCGGCGGGGCGGGAAACCCCGTCCATAACGTTCCGCCAGCGGCCGCAGTCAAGCGAGCCGCACCCTTTCGGCGCGAACGGTCCCCCCTGCCGGTTCAGCTAGGGCGCTGCTCGCCGTCCGAGAAGCTGACCTTGAGATTGAACAACGGCAGCAGGCTCAGCAGCCCGAGCACCGTGAGTCCGAGCACCGCGTAACCGGCCGCGTCGTGCACCGTGCCCTCGATCGCCTCGGGGCCGTGGTTGTAGGCCCAGGAAGTGAGAAAGATGCCGCGGATCAGATTGGTCAGGAACGCGAAGACCATTGAGCAGACAACCAGCGCGATCTTCTTCCAGAGCTTTTCCATGAACACCGCCGCCAGAAACGAGCCGGCGAACAGGCAGGCCGTCAGCGAGCGGATGCCCGAGCAGGCCTCGGCCACGCCGACCTCACCGGTGGGCAACACCAGCACGTTGCCCCGCTGCTCGATCGGCAGCCCGAGCACCTCGAAGGTGAAAAACACCACCGTCGTGACGCGGTTGAGCAGGAACAGGCTGACGTTGTTCTCGACCACCGAGACCATCGGCGCCGACACCAGCCAGACCAGCACGGGAAACACGAACAGCGCCACCAGCTTCACGCGGCCGTCCTGCTTCCACGACGACGGCGTCGGCGACGCGGCCGAGGGGGCGTTGATGAACAACAGCGGGAACAACACGCCGATGCTGCCCAGCGTAATCGCCAGCGTGCCGGGATAGGAAGAACCCGCGCCCGCCCGATAAAACGCGCCCAGCAAAAACAAACCGCCGCCGCACAACAGGCTGGCGAACGCCAGCGTCGTCAGGCTCGCGCCCGCCAAGCCCTGCGCGCGGCCCGAGCCCTCGGCGCCGCAGGCGTCCAGCGCGGCCCGGATGCGCGGCCACCGGTCGTGCACCACATACAGCACAAAGGCCGGCACCAGCCAGCCGAAGCCGTAGTCCTCCTTGTGCGACCACCAATGCGACTGGTCCCAGGCGATGAAGCCCATGAAGCCCAGCGCGACGAACAACGCCCCGAGAAACGGGCCGGGGATGTTTTCCGTGAGTCTGCGAATGATGCCGGACATGTGTGGGGTGACGACTAGGTGAACAGGGACAAGGCGCGGAACGTAGCCGTTAACAACGGCACGCGGCCAGAACTTTTAAAGACGTTCATAGGATAGCCTCGCCGACCAGCGCCGCCAACTCCGGTTCCAATCCGTCGAGACCGGCCGCGAGCCGCGCCCTCAGGCCGTCGAGCGACACCGACGGCGCGTCGACCAGGATCGGCGTGGCCTGCCGCATTGGCGAACTCGACCCGCTTTCCACCAACTGCTGCCGCCAGCCACCGGTCCCCGGCCGCCAGGTGTAGGCGCGTTCGCGCAGCCCCTCGGCGTGGCAAAACTGCAGGCCGCTTACCCGCCCGTTCGCGTCATACCAGACCATCAGGTCGCCCTGCGGCGCCTGAAACCAGCGACGCCGCCCCGGGCCCGGCTCTTGGCGGACCTGCTTGTATTCGACAAATGGGGACGCGTTCACGGGACGAAGCGCTCAGGCGCGGGTGAAGACCAGCGAGGCGTTGGTGCCGCCGAAGCCGAAGCAGTTGCTCAACGCGGCGCGCACCGGACGCTCGACCGCACGGCCCGGCGTCAGGTTGAGGCCGAGCGCGGCGACGGCCGGGTCGACGTTGTCCAGATTGATCGTGGGCGGCACCACGCCCTCGTGAACAGCCAGGATCGCCGCCAGCGCACCCATGCCGCCCGCGCCACCGAGCAGGTGGCCGACCATGGACTTGGTGGCGGTGACGTTGAGGTTGTCGAGGCTGCCGGCGAAGACCGCCGCGATGGCCTGCGCCTCCTCGCCGTCGCCGGCGGGGGTCGAGGTCGCGTGCGCCGAAACCACGTCGATGTCGGCCGGGGCGAGTCCGGACTGCGCAATGGCGGCGCGCATCGAGCGCTGCGAGCCCTCGGCGCCGGGCGCGAGCGAGGTCAGATGGTAGGCGTCGGCCGACGCGCCATAGCCGGCGAGCTCGGCGTAGATGCGCGCGCCGCGGGCGAGGGCGTGCTCGCGCTCCTCGAGCACGAACACCACCGCGCCCTCGGAGAACACAAAGCCGTCACGACCCTGGTCGTAGGGACGCGAGGCGGCGGCGGGGTCGTCGTTGCGGGTCGAGAGCGCCTTCATCTGCGCGAACGCGCCGACGGCCAGCGCGGTCAACGCGCCTTCGGCACCGCCGGCCAGCATCACGTCGACATCACCGCGGCGGATCGCCTCGGCGGCCTCGCCCATGGCGTGCCCGCCGGTCGCGCAGGCGGAGGCTACGGCCATGTTTGGACCGCGCAGATCGAGCATGAGGCTGACCTGACCGCTGAGCAGGTTGGGCGCGATCTGCACGATGAAGAACGGCGATATCTTGCGGAAACCGCCGGTGTTGAGGGTGGTTTGCATGCCCTCGATCTCGGGCAGACCGCCGAGGCCGACGCCCAGTGCGGCACCGAGACGCTCGGGTTTGATGTTGGCGCGGTGCGCGTCGAGCCCGGAGTCGGCGTAGGCCTCGACCGCGGCGACGGAGCCGAGGTGGGTGAACCGGCCGAACTTGCGCGCGTCCTTCGGTGTGAAGGCCGTGGTCAGCGCCTCGCCCTCGGGGCCGCGCGGGTGCAGGGGCGCGGGCAACGGCGCGGTCGGATCGAAGTCGCGCACCTCGCCGGCGATTTTCACCGGGCAGGCCGTGGCGTCGAAGCGGGTGATCGGGCCGATGCCGGAGCGGCCGGCCTTGAGGCCTGACCAAGTTTCGACCGCGGTGTTGCCGAGCGGAGTGACGGCGCCGATGCCGGTGACCACCACGCGGCGGCCGGAGACAGGGTTGGAAGGATTCATGGAGCGGGTGAGTCGGGAAAAGGTAAGAACCTGCGCCGCGAAACCGGCGTTGTCAGCCCCGATTTCCGCGCGTCGGCGGGGTCGGGATGGGGTTTTGACAAGCCTCCCGCGGGCGGCTTGCATGGCGGCTATTTCCGTCATGCAGCAGCTCCACCCTTACTGGCGAATGGACTACATCGAGGCCCCGCGCCCGCCCGCGTCCAAGCGGCCCTTCACCGAGCTGCCCGCGTCCGGCGACGATCGCGCCGCGCTCATCGTGCACCGCGGTGCCAGCAGTTACCTGATGCTCAACCGCTTCCCCTACAACCCCGGCCATCTGCTCGCCATCCCGTTTCGCGAGGTGACCGACCTGCCCGAGCTCACGCCCGACGAGGCGGCGGATTTGTTCGACATCCAGATCTTCGCCCAACGCCTGCTGCGCCACGTCATGAAGCCCGACGGTTTCAACCTCGGCTTCAACCTCGGCTCGGCTGCGGGCGGCAGCATCGCCCACCTCCACGGTCACATCGTGCCGCGCTGGAACGGCGACAACAACTTCATGCCCGTGCTCGGCCAGACGCGCATTCTGCCGCAGGCGCTCGAGCAGACTTGGGAACGTCTCGTCGTCGGCATCGCCACCCTGCCCCCGCGCGCCTGAGGCCGCCACGCCTCCAGCCACGCGCAACATCCGTCACACGGCCCATGCCTAGCAAGACCCTGCATTTCCCGTCCGCCCGTCACCTCCACCAGCTCTACGCCGGCCGGGAGGACAACCTCGCCCTCGCCGAACGTCTGCTCGGCGTGTCGCTCGTCAGCCGCGACGACGCGCTCATCATCGACGGGCCCGAGGCGGCCGTGGCCCGCGTGGAGGTGCTGATCGGCTTTTTGCAGGAAGCCCGCGCGCAGGGCGTAGCGGTGCGCACGCCGGACTTCGAGCGTTTCGCGCAACTCGTCGCCCGCGGAGAGGACGCCGTGTTGCGGTCGTTGTTCGACCAACCGGTCGTCGTGCCCACGCACAAGAAGAGCATCGTCCCGAAGACCCTCGGGCAAAAGCTCTACCTGCAGTCCGTGTTCACCCACTCGCTGGTCTTCGGCGTCGGCCCCGCCGGCACCGGCAAGACCTATCTCGCCATGGCCGCGGCCATCTCGGCGCTGCTCAAGAACGAGGTTCGCCGCATCATCCTCACCCGTCCCGCGGTCGAGGCCGGCGAGACGCTCGGCTTCCTGCCCGGCGACCTGCGCGAAAAGATCCTCCCCTACCTGCGCCCGCTCTACGACGCCATGCACGACATGCTCGACGCGGCCGACGTGGCCAAGTTCACCGAGCAGGGCGTCATCGAGATCGCGCCGCTCGCCTACATGCGCGGCCGCACCCTTACCGACGCGTTCGTCATCCTCGACGAGGCCCAGAACACCACGCCCGAGCAGATGATGATGTTCCTCACCCGCCTCGGCGAAGGCTCCCGGATGGTCGTCACCGGCGACATCACCCAGGTCGACCTGCCCAAGGCCAAGGTCTCCGGCCTGATCGAAGTGGAACGCATCCTGCGGAGCGTGCCCGGCATCGCCTTTCACCATTTCAGCGGCGCCGACGTCGTCCGCCATCCGCTCGTGCTCAAGATCATCGAAGCCTACGAACGCTACCAAAATCCGATCGAGTCCGCCGCGCGTCCCGCCGGCCGTTGATCCAACCACCACGCGATGAGTTTCCTCGACCGCCTGCAGACCCTCTTTTCCGGCTCCGCCCCGCGCCGCCGCCGCAAGTCCGCCTCGACCAACGGCCCCGCCGCCTACTTCGAGACCAGCCGCCTGGTCGCCTCGCTCATCTTCATAGCGACCGTCGTCGCCATCGTCTTCATCAGCTTCGTCGGCGTCTCCTCGGGCAACCTGCCCGTGCTGCCCAACCAGATCGCCCCCGTGCGCATCGTCGCCAGCGTGCCCTTCAGCTACGAAAGCGCGGAGAAAACCCAGCAGCTCCGCGAGCAGATCCGCGACCGCGTGCCCCCGGTTTTCCGCGTCGACATGGAGGCCTACGAACGCTTCGACGCCGGCCTGCGCCAGCTCCTGGACGGCTTCACCAGCGTCGACTCTCTGCCGCCCGAGGCCCGCCCCGCCGCCCTCGCCGGCCTGCGCGACAACTTCAACGCCAACGGCCCCTACCGCGCCACCCTCGAGGAGATCAAGACCCTCTACTCCGCCGGCGACGCCACCGCCCGCACCGCCGTGGTCGAGAACGGGTTGGCCATCCTCAACTCCATCTACCGCCAAGGCGTGCACGACGACTCGTCGCTCATCCGCGAACCCGCCTCCGGCCACACCGAGGTTTTCCAGATCGTGCGCGCCGACAACGACGTCGTGCAACGCCCCGCCGACTCGCTCGAGGACGCGCTCACCTTCCTGCGCATCAGCCTCGCAACCGAAGGCGGCGACCGCGCGCGCAACCAGTCACTCTTCCGCCTCTTCCGCAACGGCCTCGCCCCCAACCTCGTCTTCGACCGCGAGGCCACCCGCGCCCGCCAGGCCGAGGCGTCGCGCCAACTCCAGCCCGTGGTCGTGCGCGTCGAGCGCAACCAGACCATCATCGAGCCCGACACCCGCGTCACCCTGGAACAATACGAGATGCTCGCCGCCCACCGCCGCGCCCTCGTCGAAAAAGGCGGCGCCCTCCTCGAGGAAGGCCTGCAACTCTTCGGCCGCACCCTGCTCGTGCTCGCCATGGTGTTCGCCAGCCTGCTCTACATCCGCCTCGAGGACCCCGAGACCCTGCAAAGCAACGGCCGCCTCGGTCTGCTCGCGCTCGTCGTCATCATCAACCTCGCCCTCGTGCGCGCCACCTACTCGCTCGGCAGCCTGCCCTTCTTCATGGAGAACACCGGCGCCGCGTCCGTGCTGCCCTACATCGCGCCCGTGACCATCGCCCCGCTGGTCGTCGCCATCCTCATCAACGCGGGCTCGGCCATCTACATGGCCCTGCTCATCGCCATCTTCACCAGCGTCATCTACGGTGGCCGCATCGACCTGCTGGTGCTCACCTTCCTCTCGTCGCTCGTGGCCGTGCACGCCTGCCGCCAGACCCGTCGCCGCGGCAACATCGTGCGCGGCGCCACCCTGGGCGGCCTCACCGTCGCCATCTTCGCGCTGCTCATCGGCCTCGTCGACCGCCTGCCCCTCGTCACCATCTCCAAATACATGGCCGCCGGCCTGCTCACCGGCATGGTCTGCGGCATCATCGTCGCCGGCCTGCTGCCCGTGCTCGAGGGCCTCTTCAAGCGCACCACCGACATCACCCTGCTCGAGCTGACCGACTACAACCACCCGCTCCTGCGCCTCATGCAGCTCGAGGCCCCCGGCACCTATCACCACTCGCTCGTCGTCGCCCAGCTCTCCGAAAACGCCGCCTCCGCCATCGGCGCCAACCCCCTGCTCGCCCGCGTCTGCGCGCTCTTCCACGACATCGGCAAGACCAAGAAACCCGAATACTTCATCGAGAACCAGCGCGACGGCATCAACCCCCACGACGACAACAACCCGTCACTCTCCGCGCTCATCATCAAGAGCCACGTGAAGGACGGCGTCGACCTCGCCCTCAAATACAAGCTCCCCCGCGCCGTCATCCGCGTCATTCAGCAACACCACGGCACCTCGCTCATCCGCTACTTCTTCCACCGCGCCGTCTCGGCCACCCGCCCAAGCGGCGCCGTCACCCGCCCCCCCCTGCCCGCCACCGCCGCCGCATCGGCCACCAAGGATCCGTTCACGCCCAACCTCCCCGGACTCGAGCCGCCCCCCGTCTCCGAGAGCACCTACCGCTACGACGGCCCCGTTCCCAACTTCAAGGAAAGCGCCATCATCCACCTCGCCGACGGCGTCGAGGCCGCCTCGCGCAGCCTGCGCAAGGTCAGCCCGCAACACCTCTCCGAGCTCATCGAGCAAATCTTCCGCGACCGCCTCGCCGACCGTCAGCTCGACGACGCCCCCATTACCCTCGCCGAACTCGCCGTCATCAAGGACAGCTTCATCCACACGCTGCTCAACATGCTGCACGGCCGCATCGCCTACCCCACCGGCGAGGACGAGGCCAAACCCGAGGCCCCCGCCGCTGCGATCGCCACCGCCGCGGCGGTCGCCGCGCCGCTCGCCCCGACCGTCCAAGCACCAGCCGCTCCCGCCCCCGCCAAGCCCGCCGACAAACCCACCGTCGTCTGACCGCATTGGTCATTGGTCATTTCCCCTCCCCCCGTGCCCTCCCGCGACATTTCCATCCGCAACGCCCATCCCCGCCTCAAGCTCGACCGACGCGCCGTCAAAAAACTCGTCGCCACCCTCGACGCCCACCGCGATCGCTTCGAGGGCGGTTGCCCCGACGGCGAACTCTCGCTCGCGTTTCTGACCGACGACGAACAGGCCGAGTTGCACGGACGTTTCCTCGACGACCCCACGCCCACCGACGTCATCACCTTCGAGGGCGAGGCCGCCTTCGGCCAAGCCGGCGAGATCTGCGTCTCCGCCGACACCGCGCGCGACTACGCCGCCAAGCACGGCCACGACTTCGCCGAGGAACTCGCCCTCTACGTCGTGCACGGCTGGCTGCACCTCGCCGGCTACGACGACCTCAAGCCCGAGCTCAAGCGCCGCATGCGCGCCGCCGAAAAACGCGCCATGACCCTTCTGCGCGAGGCCGATGCGCTGCCGCCGTTCCGGCTGACTTGATTAACCGCCGCCCCGGGTCACCGTGAAGGTCGACACCATGTCCGCCACACCCACGAAGTTTTCCTCGCTGCGCGCCGCCTTCTTTTCCGGCCTCCTGCTGCTCGCGCCGCTCGCCGTCACGCTCATCGTCTTCAACTGGCTCGTGCAGCAGGTCGGCGGCCCCTTCCGCAACTGGTTCTTTTTCTACGTCCCCGACAACCTGCTCAACGCCCCCAGCCTCGACCTGCTCTGGGACCTCGTCTCGACGGTCATCGTCGTCCTGCTCGTCACGCTGCTCGGCTACGTCTCGCGTCTCGTGCTCGGCCGCTACTTCGGCCAGATCGCCGAACGCGCCATCAACAACATCCCCGGCCTCGGCACCGTTTACCGCACGGTCAAACAGATCGTCGAAACCTTCAGCGTCCAAAAGCGCAACGTCTTCGAAAAAGTCGTGCTCATCCAGTTCCCCCGCGAAGGCTCCTGGGTCATCGGCTTCCTCACCAACCAGGCGCAGGGCGAGGTGCAGGGACGCACCGAGCGCGACTTGTGGACCATCTTCATGCCGACCACCCCCAACCCCACCTCGGGTTTTCTTCTGATGATCCCCAGAGAGGACATCGTCGAACTCGACATGAGCGTGGGCGACGCGATGAAGCTCATCATCTCCGGCGGCACCGTCACCCCGCGCTGGCCCGCGGTCGCGCCGGCGCCCGCACTCCCACCCTCTCCGTCCGCGCCGCCCGACAAAGTAACCCAATAGGTTACTCTTTGCCCGAGCCAGCCATGGGCCCGCCCCTCGTCACCGACGCGCTCGTGTTGCAGCGCCATCCCCCCTCGGAAAACTTTCAGCGCCTCGCGCTCTTCAGTCCGACCGAGGGCAACCTGGCCGCCCTGCAACGCGTCGTCGCCCGCAAAAGCGCCCCCGAGGCCGCGCCCGCCGACCTGTTCGACGAACTCCACCTGCGCCTCGAAACCGGACGCCAAGGCACCGGCGGCGCCGGCGGCCTGTGGTTTGTGAAAGAGAGCCGCCTCGTCGCCCGCCACGCCGGCATCGGTCGCTCCTACGACGCCCTGCGCCTCGCCTGCGAATTGTCCGCGCTCGTCGTGCGCAACCCGGTGTCCGACGAAAGCCTCGCGCCCGTCTACGCGTTGCTCCGGCTGGCCTTCGCCGCCTTCGCCACCGGCGTGCGCCCCGACATCGTCGCCTTCAAGGGCCTCTACTGTTTCGCCCGCGACGAAGGTTACCCGCTCAAACAGGACTGGCTCCCCACCCTCCCCTCCGCCGACCGCGAGACCGTCGCCGGCCTGCTCGCCCGTCCCCTAGCCGACCAGACCGCCGCTCCCGCCGAAACAGCCCGCCTCCACCGCCGCCTTGCCGACTACCTCCGCGCCCACACCGAACTCCACCTCGACTGATGCGCTACGACCTCGATCAACGCACCGTCACGCTCGGCATCGGCGAGTTCGCCACTTTCGCCACCGGGCCGCGCGACGACACCGGCGGCGGCCACGCCGGGCTCTGGCGCGCGCAGCTCGGCTCGCATTGGCATCGCGAACTCCAGCTCCGCGCCACCGAGAGCGAGCCCAACGCCGCCTTCGAAGTGCCCATCGAGGGCAAGATCGTGCACGCCGGCTGGATCGTCTCGCTCACGGGCCGCATGGACCAATACCTGCCCGGTCCCGCCGCCACGCTCATCCGCGAGATCAAGACCACCCTCCGTCCCCTGCCCCGCGCCGAGGACGAGCTGCGCGCCGAGCACCCCGACTACGTCGTCCAGCTCGCCACCTACCTCGCCCTGCATCGCGTCGACCGGCCCGACCATCCCGTCAACGGCGAACTCGTCTTCGTCGAGGCCGGCAGCGGACTCAGCCAGACGATCAAGTTCACCCGCGACGACGACCACCTCTTCCGGCAGCGCCTCGACCGCCTCACCGCGTTCCTCGACCTGCGCCTCGCCGCGCGCGACCGCCTGCGCAACCTCCGCTTCAACCCGCCCTTCGCCACCCTGCGTCCCGGGCAGGAAACCACCCGCGCCGACCTCGCCGCCGCGCTCGCCGCGCACGACCGCATCCTCTTCACCGCCCCCACCGGCTTCGGCAAGACCGGCGTGCTTCTCGAATGCGCGCTCGAACACCTGCGCGCCGGCCGCGCCCAACGCCTCGTCTACCTCACCGGCAAGGCCACCGGCCAACTCCAGGTCACCCGCACCCTCGCCGCCATGACCACCCCCGCAAAGAGTAACCTATTGGGTTACTCTTTGCGGGAGCCTTTGCCTTCCAGCGAGATGCGCGGGGTTCAAAACGGCGTGGCGGCGTGGGTGATGCGGCCAAAAAAGGAGCATTGCGTGAACTCGGTGTTTCACTGCACGCGCGAGTCGTGCGGCTACCTGCACGACATCGAGGGACGCTGGCAACGCGCCGGCTTGGGACGTTTTCTCCACTTCGAAAACCAGGCCCGCGACCTGCCCGCGCTGCTCGCGGCCGGCAAACACGCGCACGTCTGCCCCTACGAGATCACCCGCGCCGCGCTCGGCTACCAGGACGTGTGGGTCGGCGACTACAACTACGTCTTCGCGCCGGCCAACCGCCGCATCTTCTTCGAACAACCCGGCTGGGAACCGGCCGACACCTTGCTGGTCATCGACGAGGCGCACAACCTGCCCACCCGCGTCGCCGACGCGCACTCGCACCAGGTCAACGCCACCGACGCGCAGGCCGTGCTCGCCGAACTCGACCACCACGACGTATCCACTCCGTTGTTACGTGCCTGGGAGGCCTGGACCCGCCTGCTCGCCAACCTAGACGCCTGCGACGAACTCGACCTCATGCTGGAGGACGACGTGCACGAGGCCGTGCGCACCGTCGCCGACCGGCTGGCCGGCGCGGCGCTCGATCCCGCCGCGCTCGGCCCCGTCGTCTGCGAACAGCTCTGGCGTTTGCCGGTGCTGGCCGAGTGGCTCGACCGCCGCGACATGCCGCGCCTGCTCTGGTCGCCGCGCGCGGGCGAGCTGCACTTCACCTGCCTCGACGCCTCCGCGGCCATCGCCGAGACGCTGGCGCCGTTCGGCGCGGTGGTCTTCGCCACCGCCACGCCGGGACCGGCCGGAGCGTTCGCCGCCGCCTGCGGGCTGGGCGAGGAGACGCCGTTGCACACGCTCGACGCGCACACTCCGTGGCGGGCCGAGGCGTATTCGATCGGGTATGACGTCCGCGTGGACACCAGTTACCAAAAACGCGAACGTCACCTCGGCGACACCGCCGACGCCGTGGCCGAGCTGCACGCCGCGGCGCGCGGGCCGGTGGCTGTGTTTTTCCCGAGCTACGCCTACGCCGAGGCGGTCGAGCGGACGTTGCAACAACGCCATCCGGGCATGCGCGTCGCCCGCCAGCCGAAACAGTCAGGACTGGCCGCCCAGGCCGACTGGATGGAGACCGCGCTGGCGTTCAACGACGCGTTGTTCCTCGTGCTTGGCAGCAGTTTCGCCGAGGGCATCGACGGTCTCGGCGGCCGGGTGAGCCACGCGATGGTCGTCGGCCCCGCCCTGCCCGAGGTCAACGCCGTGCAGCGCGCCAAGCAGTCCGCCGTGCGCGGCGAGAGTCGCGAGGACGCGTTTCGCCGCGTTTACCAGATCCCCGGCCTGCAAAAGGTGAACCAGGCGCTCGGCCGCCTGGTGCGCGCGCCGGGTCAACACGCGAAGGTGCTGCTGCACTGCCGCCGCTTCGTGGAGCCGGGCTACGCGGCGCTGCTCGCGCCGGAATACCAGTTCGGCGACACCATCGCGACCGACGGCGACTTGGCCGAGTGGCTAGCTCGGTAGGGCGGCCACTCCGCTGGCCGCCTGATTGGCGTTCCCGAACGGGGTTCCCCAAAGCGACCCCGAACGGCGGCCCGCGGAGTGGCCGCCCTACCGGGCACAAAAAAAACCGGCGATGTTCGCCGGTTAAAATAAGTTGGCCGGTCGCCTACCCCTAAGCGACCGGCCATTTGCTTTCTTAGTTACCCCAAAAATGCCACTCGCTAAGCGAGGGCACGCTTGAACAAGACTTCTTCACGCGGCTCCCGTCAATGCTTTCTTTTGAATTTCTCGAAAAAACAAAGCGGTTAATATAGCAATTTAGGATCACTTAACGAGTTCCACCGAGGCGATTTGCATGCGCACGTTGAGCGCGCCGGTGCCGCCCTCGGCCTGCAAAGTCATCTGTTCAAGCCCAAGGTAGGGAGCACGTTCCGCAAGCGCGGTGTAGAAGCGGATGACCGCCGCGAAGTCCGCCCGGCGGGTGGTCACCTGCAGGGTGTGGAAGGCAAACTGGCTGGTGCGCTGGGTGCGGGGCGGGTCGGTGTTGACGGCCAGGCCGGCCTGTCCGGCCAGCGCCATGACCTCGGCGACGAGCGCGGTGGCGTCGTAGGTGCGGCTGGGGTCGAGGTTTTGCACGGCCACGGCGGCGGCGCCCTCGATGGACTGGCGGTTGTCCAGCCAGACTTGCTGGGCGTCGAGCTCGGCGCCGACCGTGCGCAGGTCGCGCGTCGAGCCGGTGAGGCGCTCGGCCGCGGAGCTGAGCCAGATGATGGCGGCGGCCATCACGAAGACGACCATCAGGATTTTTTCGCGGGCGATGCGGGCGAGGAACCAGGTTTTCAAAGGGCACCTCCCTCGTCGGTCGACTCGACGGCCTTGAAGGCATCGGCGCGGAAGTCGAGCGACAACACGAAGCTCGTCTGGCCGTCGCGGGCGCGGATGTCCTTGGTCTCGACCGTGGCGATCTCGGGCAGCGCGCGCAGGGTGTTTTCGTAGGTGCCGACGTCGGCGGCGTTGCCGGTGCGCGCCTCGATGTCGAGGCCATGGACGCCGCGGGTGATCGTGCGTTGAAACTGGATCGAGTCGGGCCGGCCGGGGTTGATGGCGGCGAGCATTTCCATGGGCATGAGGCGGCGCTCGCCCAGCTCGGCGATGCGGGTGACGAGCGTCTGCGCGGTCTCGATGCGCTGCACGTCGGGCGACTGGGCCAGCACGCGCTCCTGCAGCGAGCCGGTGCGCCAGCGCAGGGCCCCGGCGGTGAGGTCGAGCAGAACGGCCAACAGGAGCAGCGCGGCGGCGGCTTGCAGGCCGCGCCAGAGCCATTGGTCGCGACGGGCGGTGCGTCGGCGGGATTCGAGGAAATCGTCGTCGCGCACGTCGGCGAGATCGGCCGACTCGGCGGCGATGACCAGCGGCGCGGTTTCGCCGAGACTCAGTTCGAGGCGGCCGTCATCTGCGGGATTGGCGGCGGGTTCGCCGGTGATCTCGCGCACGGGCGGCACGCGGTCGAGTCCGGCGCGCGCGGCGGCCTCGGCCACCAGCGCCTCGGGCGTGGCGTCGACGCGCACGAGCACGGCGGCGGGCAAGGGATTGTCACCGGTGCGAATGATCGCGGTGAGGCGGCCGTCGGCGCGGTGCAGCTCGGCGACGGTGCCCGCCTCGCGCGGTCCGCACAGCGCGAGGAAATCAGGCAGCACCGCGGCGGCGCGGTCCCAGTCGTCGGTGGCGATGCGTTTGCGGTAGGCGGCGTAGACGAGCGCCGAGGTCCGGTCGACGGACAGCAGCGCGCCCCAGTAGAGCTGGGCGGGGGCGAAGGGCGAGAGGCCCTCGAGGGCGAGCTCGATCTGGGGCTTCGCCTCGGCCTCGGCGGCGAGCGGGATGCGTCGCACAAAAAAACTGTCGCCCGGCACGAGCAGGATGGCGGGCGGTGGCGGCGGCGCGGGCAGCAGGGCGGTCAGCTTGGGGAGAGGCATGTCAGTCGGTTTCCGGCCAGGGGCCGTGGTCTTCGTGAATTTCCAGAATTTGAAAGGGGTAGTCCAACCTTTCCTCGGCGGCGGCCGGCGCGGCGCCGGAGGCGGCGTTGGGTGCGTTGATGGTCGAACCACCGGCGGAGGGAGACGGCAGGGGCTCGGGAAAGGTTACCGCCTCGTCGACGGCGACCAGCGCGGTAAGCCGCATGGTGGCCGCGCCCTCGCGCACGTTGATGACAATGCGCAGCAGATGCAGGTCGACGCCGAAACCGTCGAGCGGGGCGTTGCCGCCGACGAGTTCCTGAATCTCGCGCGTGGTGCGGAAGTAGGCGGGCCGGCCGGCGGGGCGGCCAAGCGTGCCGTCGAGGTAGCCGCCGAGATTGGCGATCTGCACGGGGTCCAGCTGGTTGGCCTGGAGCAGGACGGCGGGGGCGGCGTTGATGTTGGAGTCGGGGAAATCGTAGAGCGAAACGCTTTGCTCGAAGGCCTGCGCGAGCGGCGTGGGTTCGCCCTCGGGCGTGAAGAAAAAATCGCGCGCCACGGCGATGGCGCGAATCTCCTCGAAGGAGCGCAGGGAGCGGTTGGCCGGCTGGTGGGCGGGCGTCTCGCGCTTGTAGGCGTCGGGCGCGGACTCCCAGTTGACGGGCGTGTATTCGGCGTCGGTCCAAGACTTGAACGCGTCGGCGACCCGCTCGGAGTCGTAGGGCGTCAGGCCGAGGGTCTCGAACAACACCTGCAGGCGGCGGAAGTCGGCGCGCGGCAGGGAGAGCTTGCCGCTCTCGTCCTCGAACGAGATGGCGACCTCCACGCCTTCGCGGGGCTCGATGCCGGCGTAGCCGTAGGGATCGCCCCACCCCTGCGCGGGCGACTGGAGTTTTTCGTCGTCGACGGCGCGGATCTGCGCGATGACCGCGAGCGTGGTCTCCAGCGCGGAGTAGGCGTCGGCGCGCAGGTGGCGCTGGTCGGCGGCACGGGTGGCGAGCGTGAGCTCGAGCGAGCTTTCCTCGATGAACTTCACCAGCATGAAGCCGGCGAGCATGATGGTGACGAGCACCATGACGATGACCGAGCCGCGGCGGGACGCAGCGCGCGGGCGAACGCGGAAAACGGCGGGACGGCTCAATACCATGTCGCCCCCTCCCCGCGCACGGGCACGTCGACGACGTGCTCGGCGGTGTATTCGCCTTGTTGATACTGGATGCGCAGCCGGCCGGGCAGCAGGAAGGCGCCGGAAGCGTCGCGGGTGATCTCGGTCTCGGTTTTCCAGCGCTTGAAGCTCTCGTCGTAGTAGTCGTAGGCGAGCGCGGTGACGAAGGGCGACACGACCGCGAGGCGCGGGGTTTCCTGGCCGAAGCGTTCCTCGAGGCGGGATTGCCAGCTCAGCGCGAGGCCGGCGCGATCGACCACGCCGAGAGCGACCTCGACGTCGGGCAGCGGCTTCTCGGGCCAGGTGAAGAGGCGGCTGCCGGCGGCCATGACGAAGGTGATGCGTGGCTGGGCGAGTCCGTAGGTTTGAGCGACCTCCTTAACCTCGAGGCCGGAGCCGGCGGCGCCGAACGCGGCGTCCTCCAGCAGCTCGGTGACGTGGCGGGTGACGGCCCGGGCGTGCTGGTCGAAGAGGCGGCGGTCGCGGTTCTTGCCCCAGATCTCGGCCATGGAGAAGACGAAGACGTTGAGCGCGACCAGCAGTCCGCCGAGCAGCGCGAGCGAGAGCAGCACCTCGAGCAGGGTGAATCCACGTTTTGAATACGCGCTGGCGGCGGTGGTCCTCATAACCGGGCGCGCTCCTCGTCGAGGCGGCGCTTGGCGTCGTCGAGCAGTTGTTTGCGGTCGGCCTCGGTCGACCAGGTGGGACGCAGCAGGACGTGGGTCTCGGTGAATTTTTCCGTGGAGCCGCGGTCGGGCGCGGGCACCTCGACCTCGAGCGTGGCGCTGAAGAGGTCGGCTACGGGCAGGGGCTCGATCTCGGCGCGCCAGCGGGCGGTGCGCTCGTCGGTGAGCACGACCTCGTCGCCGGTCTCGGCGGCCTCGAGCTCGGGCTCGGCGAGCAGGGCGCGGCGGGCGAGGCGCAGGGCCTCGTCCTGCGGCTCGGTGCGGCGCAGGGCCTCGTGGGCGAGGATGAGGTTGACGTAGGCGGCGCCGAGCGCGACGGCGGCGAGCGCGAAGATCGCGAGGCTGACGAGCACCTCGACGAGGGTGAAGGCGCGCGCGCGGTTCATGGCGAGTTGCCCGCGGGCGGCTGCGGGGCGCAAGTCCAGGGGTCGATGGTCTCGACGCGGCGGGCCTGGCCGCGCTGGATTTGCACGCGCACGGGGTCGCAGGTGCCGTCGGGGTAAAAACGCACGCGGTCGATCAGGTTTTCCTCGAGCTGGCCGCCGAGCAGGATGGCTTGGTCGAGCTGGGGTTTGATGAGCCGCACGGAGACGCCCTCGCGTTCGGGCATGATGAGCGTCTCGGCCTCGCCCCAGACGTAGGCGGCACCGTTTTCCACGGCGGTGACCTCGATGACGCGGCCTTGTTGCACGGCCTCGCGACGCACGGTTTGAAACAGCGAGAGCAGGGCCTCCTCGGGGCTTTGTTCGCGGGAGTTGTCGAGCAGGTTGCTGGCGCCGCCGATGAAGAGTGCGCCAAACAGCGCGAAGAGCGACAGGACAAGCAGCACCTCCACCAGCGTGAAGGCGGCGACGGCGCGGACCGGGCGGCTCGCGGGGCGCGGGATCACCAGTTGCCGATGTCGTCCGGCGTGTCGGCGACCTTGTCCTTGCCCTTGGAGAAGAGGTCGTAGCCGCCGGCATTGGGGTTTTGCTTGGCCGGATAACGATACTGATAGGGCTCGCCCCAAGGATCGACCGGCACGCCGCCGCCGCCGGTGATCTCGATGTAGGGACCCTTCCAACGCTCGACGCGGCCGGCGGGCGCGGTGATCAAGGCCTGCAGGCCCTCGGCGGTCGAGGGGTAGTCGCCGAGGTCGATGCGGTAGCGCACGAGCGGGGTCTTCATCGACTCGGTCACGAAGAGCTTCGCGACGGCGTCCTGGCTGCCGCCGAAGATGCCGTCGACCTTGGTGGCGAGCACGCCGACCAGCAGGCCGAGAATGGCGAGGACGAGCAGAACCTCGACGAGGGTGAAGGCGCGGCGCGCGGCGGAGAGTGAACGGGGAAGGCGTTGGGTGAACATGGACATGAAGGAAAAACTCACTGGGTGGGGGCGTTGGCCGCGGCGGCCTGCCGCAGCGCGCGGCGACGGCGCACCTCCGCGGCGACGGCCTCGAGGCGACGGGCGTCGGCGGCGTTGTTGGACGCGGGACGGACGCGGCCGGGGTCGTTGCCGGCGTTCGCCGTGGTGACGGCCGGCGTGGGCACGGCGCCGGCGACGATGTTGGCCTGCTTCAGCAGCAACTCGTAGGTGCGGCCGCCTTGGCTGACGACGAGCCGTCGGGCGTCGTCGTCGTAACTGGAAACGGTGATGCCGGACTGGTTTTCCTCGTCGCCCTCGCCCACCCAGTAGCCACGCTGGGCCGAGGGGTCGAACACGCTGAAATAACGGCGTCCGTCCTCGACGATGAGGCTGCGAAACTCGAGCGGGGCCTGGGCGGCGGGCACGGTGGTCGACTCCGCGGCGGGCGGGCGACCGAACGGCGAGTTGTCCAGCAGGGGTTGCAGGTCGGCTCCGCGCAGGGCCGACGCAGCCAACAAAAGGACAACGGTGATCAGGGGAAATTTCACAGGGGGTAGATAGGGGCAGCTTGGCATTCGGCTGGCAACAACAAGCTAGACGCGGACGGTTACGGAAAGGTTTCCTTGGAGGGGCGGTTTTTCAAGATTGGTGAGCGCGCGGCGTTCTGCAAAGTGGCGGCGCATCATGTTGATCGCTCTGCACAAGCCCTACGGACTGCTCTCGCAGTTCACGCCCGAGCCCGGCTCGGCCTGGGGCACGCTGGCGGAGTGTGGACTGCCCAAGGGCGTCTATCCGCTGGGTCGGCTCGACGCGGACTCGGAGGGCCTGCTGCTACTGTCCGACGAACCGGGCCTGAACTCGCGCCTCATGGACCCCAAGCACGGGCATCGCCGCGAATACCAGGCGTTGGTCGAACGCATCCCCGACGACGAGGCGATCCGCCGGTTGTGCGCGGGCGTGGTCATCGGCGGTTACCAAACCCAGCCCTGCCGCGCGCGCCGCCTTGAGCCCGCGCCCGATTGGCCGCCGCGCGACCCGCCGGTGCGTGTTCGCAAGACCGTGCCGGATTGCTGGCTGTCGCTGGAATTGACCGAGGGCAAAAACCGCCAGGTCCGTCGCATGACCGCCGCCATCGGCCACCCCACCCTGAGGCTGGTGCGGGTGCGCATCGGCGAACTCGAGCTGACCTCGCTTGGCCTCGCGGCCGGCCGGTGGCGCGAGCTCAACGCGGCCGAGCGCAAGGCGGTGTTCGCCTCGGGGCGACGTTGACGCGGGTAACCGCGGCTCGCGCGACCAGCGACGCAACCGGCGACGCGGAAGCGGATCAGACGTGCACGATGACCTCGCTGGCGTCGAAGCGAACCTTCGGCGTCGTGGCGTATTTGTCATCGGCGGCGCGATAACCCGCGGGACACGCGCAAACCGTCGCCCAGCCGCTGCCGGTCAGGCCGAGGATCTCGTCATATTTGGCCGGAGACAGGCCCTCCATCGGGCAGGTGTCGACGCCGAGCAACGCCGCCGCGGCCATGAACTGGCCGAGCGCGATGTAGATCTGGTGAGTTTGCCAAGTGTCGAGCCGCCCGTCGCGACGCGCGGAGTCGAGGCTCTGGTTGATGACCTTCAGGAACGGATCGAGCGACTCCACCGGCACGCCGCGCAGCTCGGCCGTGCGCTGCATGTAGTGGCCGACGTGGTCGGGACCGAGGTCCTTGCGCACCAGGAACACCACCAGGTGCGACGCGTCCGCGACCTGCGTCTGGCCCCACGAAGCGCCGACGAGCTTCGCGCGCAGCTCCGGGTTGTCGACCACGAGGAAACGCCACGGCTGCAAACCGAACGACGACGGCGTGAGCACCAGCGACTGCTCCAAGACCGACCACGTCTCCGCCGGGATTTTCCGGGCGGGATCGAACTTCTTGGTGGCGTAGCGCCAGTTGAGCGTGTCGAGGAGCTGCTGGGGGGAGATCGGCGTCATAAGATGATGGAAAGGTTGGCTCGGAAAATACCCGCCTGCCCGCGAAGGCAAGGTGCGAAAGCTTGTTTTCAGGGGGCTTGACTTGCCGGAGGCGAACACTTTTCGTGACCGCTCGCTTCCTCGCCAGAGTAGCTCAGTGGTAGAGCAGGGGACTCATAAGCCCTTGGTCGGCGGTTCAATCCCGCCCTCTGGCACCACTTTCAAAATCAGCCCGACGCCGTGACGCGCCGGGCTTTTTTGCGTCCGCCCCGCCAAAACCGACTCCTCCACCCGCTTGCGCCGGGCCCGGTTAAGGGCTTGCCAGCGGCGGCTCGAAAAGATTTTTCTGTCCGTTTTCGCCAACCCGTATCCACACCATGAAATCCTCCGCCTCGCCCACCTCGTTTCCCCAGCCCGAAATCGGCCGTGAAATGAAAGGCGCCGACGTCGTCGTCGAGTGTCTTGCCCGCGAAGGTGTGGACGTCATCTTCGCCTACCCCGGCGGCGCCTCGCAGGAGCTCCACCAGGCACTCGCCCGCTCCGACAAGGTTCGCGTCATTCTCCCCCGCCACGAGCAGGGCGGCTCCTTCGCCGCCGAGGGCTACGCCCGCGCCACCGGCAAGGTCGGCGTCTGCATGGCCACCTCCGGACCCGGCGCCACCAACCTCGTCTCCGCCATCGCCGACGCGTTCATGGACTCCACCCCCATGGTCGCGATCACCGGCCAGGTTTTCCAAAAATACATCGGCAAGAGCGCGTTTCAGGAAACCGACTTCTTCGGCATGACCCTGCCGATCGTGAAGCACTCCTACCTCGTGCTCGATGCGAAGGAACTGCCGCGCATCTTCAAGGAAGCCTTCCACCTCGCCCGCAGCGGCCGCCCCGGCCCCGTCGTCATCGACATCCCGAAGGACGTGCAGCAGGCCCTCGTCACGCCCGTCTTCCCGGCGACCGTCTCCTTCGCCAACCCGAACATCGACGCCAAGGTCGAGGCCTCCGACGAGGACCTCAAGCACGTGCTCGGCCTCATCGCCAAGGCCAAGCGCCCCGTCATCTACGCCGGCGGCGGCCTGATCTCCGCCGAGGCGCACGCCGATCTGAAGGCCTTCGCCGAGACCCTGCACATCCCGGTCGCCACCACTCTCATGGGCGTCGGCGCCTTCCCCGAGACCCACCCGCTCTCCATGCGCTGGTTCGGCATGCACGGCTCCGCCTACGGCAACTGGGCCGTCGACCAGTGCGACCTGCTGCTCTGCCTCGGCGCCCGCTTCGACGACCGCATCACCGGCGACGTCAACAAATTCGCCGCCGACGCGACCATCGTCCACGTCGACATCGACGCCTCCGAGCACAACAAGAACAAGCGCGTCCAGTTCCCCGTCGTCAGCGACATCAAGCACGCGCTCAAGCGCCTCAACGAGCTCATCGTCGCCAACAAGTTCGTCGCCCCCGACACCAAGCCCTGGCTCACCCAGATCGCCGCCTGGAAGCGCGACTACCCGTTCTCCTACGAGGAGAGCCGCCACATCATCCCGCAGGAAGCCGTGGCCGCCCTCTACGAACTCACCAAGGGCGACGCCATCATCGCCACCGGCGTGGGCCAGCACCAGATGTGGGCCGCCCAGTTTTATCCCTTCGACCAGCCCCGCCGCTACATCAGCTCGCTCGGCCTCGGCGCGATGGGCTACGGCTACCCCGCCGCCATGGGCGCCAAGGTCGCCTGCCCGGACAAGCAGGTCATCGACATCGACGGCGACGGCTCCTTCCTGATGAACGTCCAGGAGCTCGCCACCTGCGCCGTCGAGAAGATCGCCGCCAAGGCCATGATCCTGAACAACCAGCACCTCGGCATGGTCGTGCAGTGGGAGGACCGCTTCTACGGCTCCATCCGCGGCAACACCATCCTCGGTCACCACGACAACATCGGCGGTCCGGACAATCCCTCCGGCATCTACCCAGACTTCGTGAAGATCGCCGAGGGTTTCGGCGTGAAGGCCCGCCGCGTGTTCAAGCGCGAGGAGCTCAAGGAAGCCATCCAGGAGATGCTCGACCACGACGGTCCCTACGTGCTCGACGTCATCGTGCCCTACACCGAACACGTGCTGCCCATGATCCCCGCCGGCAAGACGGTGAAGGACATGATCCTCAAGTAAGGACCGGCGTCAGGGTCGCGCACAAAGCCCCCTGCCCTTTTCAAAAAAACAAAAGCCGGACCAGCGATGGTCCGGCTTTTTTGCGGGTTTGATTTGGTAGGGGCCGAGCTTGCTCGGCCCGTTACACGCGAGTCATGCAAATATCCAACGGGCCTCGCAAGCGAGGCCCCTACGGTCCGCACCGCTCACGCCGGCTGCTGCTGCGAGATGCAGTGCAGCGTGCCGAGGCCCCAGATGAGGTGGTAGCAGTCGATCGGCACGACCTCGCGACCCGGGAAACAACCCGCAATGATTTCGCAGGCCTGGGCGTCCTTGGTCGGTTGACGGAACGTCGGCACGAGCACGGCGCCGTTGATGATGAGAAAATTCGCGTAGCTGGCCGGCACGCGCTGGCGCTTGTAGCCAAAGGGCTTCGGCATGGGCAGCTCGACGATGTCGAACTTCTTGCCCTTGGGCGTGCGGAAGGACTTCAGACGCTCGAGGTTCTCGGCGAGGATGGCGTGGTTCTTGTCCTTGGGGTTCGACTCGACGCAGGTGATGAAACCGTCGGGCTTGTAGAAGCGCGTCATGTCATCGATGTGGCCGTCGGTGTCGTCGCCGAGAATGCCCTCCCCCACCCAGAGGATGTCGGTCACGCCGAGATAGTCGCGCAGGTTTTGCTCGATCTGCTCCTTGGTGAGCTTCGGGTTGCGGTTGGGGTGCAGCAGGCACTGCTCGCTGGTGAGCAGCAGGCCCTCGCCGTTCACGTCGATCGAGCCGCCCTCGAGGATCATGTCGTTGACGAAGCGCTTGAGCTTCAGCTTGGCGGCGATGCTCGGCGGGATCTCATTGTCGAGGTCGTAGGGCGGATACTTGTCGCCCCAAGCGTTGTAGGCCCAGTCGGTGATGGCGACCTCGCCGGTCTTGGAGTGCTTGACGAAGATTGGGCCGTGGTCGCGGCACCAGGCGTCGTTGGTCGGGTGGTCGTAGAAGGTGACCTTCGACAGGTCGGCGCCGGCCTTGGCGCAGAGTTTTTTCGCGCGGGCGTGCAGCTTGGCGGCGGCGTTGATGCGCACCTCCTCGAAGCGGCTGATCGCGGCGACGATGCGGGCGTAGACGTAGGGCACCGGACGGAACTTGCCCGGCCAGGTCGCGTAGTTGTGCGGCCATGACAACCACACCGCGGTCTGCGGCGCCCACTCGGCGGGCATGCGGTAGCCGAGCGCGGTCGGAGTGTCGGCGGCGACAGGGGCGGCGGCGGTTTTCTTGGCGGCCGTCTTCTTGACCGCGGCCTTTTTGGCGGGCGCGGCCTTGGTAACGGCGGGAGTTTTCGCGGAGGCTTTGGCCATGGAAATAGCGTGGTGTCGCCGGCGGCTGCGGGGCGGCGACGACGGGTGGTCGAGCGCCGCGCCGGCGCGCGGGGACGTCAGTCGATGTAGCGTTTGACGAGCGAACCGTAGGCGTCGATGCGGCGGTCGCGCAGGAACGGCCAGTGGGTGCGGGTGACGTCGACCTTGTCCATGTCGACCGGGACGAGCAGGATTTCCTCCTGGTCGACCGAGGCCTTCGCGAGGATCTGGCCGCTGGTGCCGGCGACGAAGGACTGGCCCCAGAACTCGAGGCCGTCGCCGCCGACGCCGTCGATGACCTCGTGGCCGACGCGGTTGATCGCCGCGACGTAGCAGCCGTTGGCGACCGCGTGGCTGCGCTGGATGGTTTCCCACGCGCCGTGCTGATTGACGCCGTATTCGGCTTTCTCCGACGGGTGCCAGCCGATGGCGGTCGGATAGAAGAGGATCTCGGCGCCCTGCAGCGAGGTGAGGCGGGCGGCCTCGGGATACCACTGGTCCCAGCAGATGAGCACGCCGATGCGGCCGAACTTGGTGTCCCAGGCCTTGAAGCCGGTGTCGCCGGGGGTGAAGTAGAACTTTTCGTAGAAGAGCGGATCGTCGGGGATGTGCATCTTGCGATACACGCCGAGGAGAGCGCCGTCCGCGTCCACGATGATGGCGGTGTTGTGGTAGAGGCCGCTGGCGCGTTTCTCGAAGAGCGAGGCGATGATGACGACGCCGTGTTTCTTCGCGATTTCTTGATAGGCGTGGGTCGACGGGCCGGGGATCGGCTCGGCGAGGTCGAAGAAGCGGTGTTCCTCGCTCTGGCAGAAATACTGCGAGGTCACGAGTTCCTGCGTGCAGATGATCTGCGCGCCTTGGGTGGCGGCCTTCTCGACGAGGGCGAGGTTCTTTTGGAGGTTGGCCTTGGGGTCGGGACCGCAGGCGTGCTGAAGAAGACCGAGGGTGACGGTGGGCATGGTTCGGCTAGGAAACGAGGGAAACGCGGCGAGTCGAACGGAGCGGTCAGTAAACGACCTTGTTGAGCGGGTATTCCACGATGCCCTCGGCGCCGAGCGACTTGAGCTGGGGGATGATCTCGCGCACGACCTTCTCGTCGATGATGGTCTCGAGCGCGACCCAGTCGGCGTTGCTGAGCGTGGAGATGGTCGGGTTGCGCAGGGCGGGCAGCGCGGAGATGATCTGGTCGAGCGAGGCCTTGGGCAGGTTCATCTTGAGGCCGACCTTGTTGTTGGCCTCAAGCGCACCGATGAGCATCATGGCAATGGTCTCGATCTTCTTGCGCTTGGCGGGATTGGCCCAGGCGTCCTTGTTGGCGATGAGCTTGGTGTTGGTCTCGAGCAGGGTGTCGACGATGCGGAGCTTGTTGGCGCGCAGCGAGGAGCCGGTCTCGGTGATGTCGACGATGGCGTCGACGAGGTCGGGAACCTTGACCTCGGTGGCGCCCCAGGAGAACTCGACCTTCACCGGGATGTTGCGGGACTCGAAGTAGCGTTTGACGGTGCCGACCATCTCGGTGGCGACACGCTTGCCGGCGAGGTCCTCGGGCTTTTGCACCGGGGAGGCCTCGGGCACACAGAGCACCCAGCGGGACTTGAGCGTGGAGGCGCGGCTGTAGATCAGGTCGCAAACCTCGACGACATCGGACTCGTTTTCCTGGACCCAGTCATAGCCGGTGAGACCGCAGTCAAAGAAGCCCTGCTCAACGTAGCGGCTGACCTCTTGGGCGCGGACAAAGCGCCCGTCGAGCTCCGGGTCGTCGATGGACGGCTTGTAGGAGCGCGAGCTGGTGGAGATCTTCCAACCGGCCTTGGCGAAGAGATTCTTGGTGGATTCCTCGAGGCTGCCCTTGGGCAGTCCGAGCATCAGCAATGGAGCTTGGGCGGACACCCCGACAAGGGAGCTTCGCGCGGAGGTGCGTTCAAGTTAAATCCTTGGCCCCGGTTTTATTCGTAACGATTGTTAAGCCACGCTGATCGGCATGTTGATTAACAACCGGCGCCCAGATGTAAAAAACGCGTGACGCCGAGGCATCTCTGCTTTTTACATTTGCCCATGAGTTCCTCCCCGCAGCCCTTGATTCTGGTGGTCGAAGACGAGCCCGAGCTGGCCCACTTGATCGCCAACTACCTGGAAGAGGCGGGCATGAAGGCACAGATCTGCAACCGCTCGGCGCACGCGTTGCGCTTCCTGAAGAGCAACTTCGCCAACCTGCTGCTGCTCGACATCAATCTGCCCGACCAATCGGGTTTTTCCCTCATCGAGGAGCTGCGCAAAAACGACATTCAGGTTCCGGTCATCTTCGTCACGGGCAACAGCCTTGAGATGAGCAAAATCAAGGGCTTGGAGCTCGGCGGCGACGACTACGTCACCAAGCCTTTCAGCTACCCCGAGCTCGTCGCCCGCATTCGCGCCGTGTTGCGCCGGGCCGAGTCCGGCACCGACCTGACCCTCACCAAGAACGTCAAGGTCATCGACGAACCCTTCGAGTTTTGCGGTGCCGAGGTCATTCCGCTGCGCCTGGAGATCAAGCTCGCCAACGGCAATGTGCAAAAGATCGGCCGCAAGGAGATCGGTATCATGGCCTACCTCAAGCAGCACCAAGGCGTCGTCATCACCCGCAAGACCCTCATCCACGCGGTCTGGGGCATCCACGCCAACGTGAAGAGCCGCTCGCTCGACCAATACATCGTCAAGGTTCGCGACATGCTCAAGGCCAGCGGTCACACACAGGACTCGATCCGCACGGTCCACGGCGTCGGCTACATTTTCGACCCCGAAGGCAAGCACCGCGAGGCCTAAGAGCCTCGGCGCACCGCGATGGACAGATCGGTAATGTGCCCGGACTTTTTTGTAACGGTCAACGCAAGCCCGCGTTGACCGCTTGATCCAGCAGTGCGTCCGCCTCGGCACGAGCGCCTTTCGCGGCGAAGAGCTTGGCCGCATCCAGATAAGCTTGCTCGCGTGCGGCCACCGGTAGCGTGCCGATGCCTTTCAGGACGGATTGCAACGCTTCCGCGGATTGACCGAGCAGCAATTGCAATTCGCCCAGACGCATCCAGGGTGCCGGCGATTCTGGCGAAAGCGCGGCCGCTTGCGCGAAGCACCGCAACGCCCGCTCAAACTCACCGTAACCTATCGCCGCCATACCATGACGGTATGCCGCCTCGGCCGGAGTCTGCGTAAAGTCGACGACGAACAAGCGAACCCGTGACTCGATGCGCCCAAACTGCGACGGCACATCATAGACCAGCGGACGCAACCACGCCGGATTCGACGACCCGTTCAACAACGCCGGCCCCAACGCCATTTCCGCTGCAGAGTCGTCCGGTGCATACAGCCGGCCTCCTCCGTCAAAACCAAACAACGCGAAATGCGTGACGCCCCACCGCCTCGCCAAGTCCGCGGCGGCGTTTTCATCCTGAGCCGCCAGCAAGCGCGACGCCCGCGATAATCCCTCACGATTTTCCCAATAGAGCGTGCCCAAGCTGTCGAAGTCGCCGTAATACGCCACCGACGTCGATGCGTCCGGAGCGGCCGCCAACAGGACCGGCCTGCCACGCACATCCGCCCGGATGGTCCGGGCGACATCCCGGTAAAG
>JAUWBF010000070.1 GCA_030601755.1 Verrucomicrobiota bacterium
GAGCGGGGGTTGCACTCGGACCACGCGATGCTGGGTGCGGCGCGGGCGTTGGCCGAGGTGGAGGGCAGGGCGGGGCCGAAGCTGGTGGTCGGCTGGCTCGACCGTGACGAGGGCGAATGGTTGGCGCGATTGACCAAGGCCGCCGAGCGCATGGACGTGCTGGTGGTGCTCAACGACAAGCAGCGTCGGCGCGTGCTTGAGGCGGGTGTGCTGCCGGCCGGCGCGGCGGTGGCGACGTTGCACATGCTGGCTGGCGAGCAGGGGGCGGGCGTGGACCTGCGGTTGGAGGAGGTCGGCCGTGTGGCGGTCAACCTGCTCGAGCTGAAAATGCGTCGCGTGCCGTTGGCGACGGCGGCGTTTCGCCAGACGTTGGAGGTCGAGCCGCGGTGGGTGGGGTGAGCGTATTGTGCAAAATTACACAGAGGACACCGAGGTGGCACAGAGATATGGGAGCGCCAGTCTTGGTCTCGGGAAAATCAACTACGATAACCGCCATTTTCCAAAGAGGCTCCTGACCTCTGTATTTGCTCGGTGATCTCTGTGTAATCAAACCAAGCGGTGCCTCATCGGTTCTCCGTTGCCCGCTTGGTGAACCGCCTACCTGCCTCCGTAGGAGTGGTAGTCGTCGAGGTCGAGCAGGTCGAAGAACGTGACGACGTCCTCGCGGTCGGGGGAGAGGGTCTTGATGGTTTCCATGAACCAGGCGTGCATGTCGACCGAGCCGGCGGCGTGGGCGGTGAGCCAGTCGGACCAAGCCTTGATCTCGGCGGGCGACTTGCCGCAGCGGGCCTCGACCCAAGCGAGCATCTCGGTGTCGGTCTTACCCTCTTTGATGGCGGCGAGCATGGCCTCGTGATCGATCCCGGTGAAGTTGAAGAAGCGGCGGTCGAGCGGGCAGTTGTAGTGATAGTCGCCGCCCTTGCCGGCGAGCACGGCGCGGGCCTTGTCGAGCAGGCGCGGGAGATGGACATAGCCGCCGAGCTTGCAACGGGGGCTGCGGGGAGGGTGTTGGGTGAGGTCGGGCGCGAAGGCGTTGATCATACGCGGGGCAAAGGATGGCGACGGTCCTGAAAGGCAAACGCGCGCCGCGGAGATTTTCCTATCATTCGCCGGAGGCGCGGGGCATGATGCGTTTTTATGGAAAAACTGAAATTCACCGAACTCGGCCTGTCGCCCGAGGTGCTGAAGGCCGTGGACAAGATGGGCTTTGAGGAAGCCTCGCCCATCCAGACCGCGGTCATTCCGCTGCTGCTGGGCGGGCGCGACGTGATCGGCCAGTCCTCGACTGGCTCGGGCAAGACCGCGGCGTTCGGCGTGCCGGCGGTCGAGAAGGTCGACCCGTCCGTGCGCGCGGTGCAGGTGCTCATCCTTTGCCCGACGCGCGAGCTGGCGGTGCAGGTGGCCGAAGAGATCGGCAAGATCGCCTTCTTTAAACGCGGCGTGCGCGAGGTGCCGATCTACGGCGGCCAGTCCTACGACCGTCAGATCCGCGCCCTCGAGGCCGGCGCGCAGGTCGTCATCGGCACGCCCGGTCGCGTGATGGACCACATGGAGCGCGGCACCCTGCGCCTCGATAAACTCAAGATGGTCATCCTCGACGAGTGCGACCGCATGCTCGACATGGGCTTCCGCGACGACATCGACCACATCCTCAAGCACGCGCCGACGCCGCGCCAGTTGCTGTTCTTTTCGGCCACCATGCCGCCGCCGATCAAGGCCCTGATCACCAAGCACGCGCACAACCCCGAGTGGATCAAGATCGAGTCCGAGGCCAAGAACGCCCCCAAGGTCGACCAAGTCTATTTCGAGGTCGACCGCCGCTCCAAGATCGAGGTGCTCACGCGCCTGATCGATCTGCATGACTTCCGTTACGGCATCATCTTTTGCTCGACCAAGATCATGGTCGACGAGCTCGACGAGCACCTGCACTCGCGCGGCTACGCGACCGACCGTCTGCACGGCGACATCTCGCAGGCGCAGCGCACGCGCGTGATGGACAAGTTCCGCCGCCGCGGCTTCGAGTTCCTCATCGCCACCGACGTGGCCGCGCGCGGTCTCGACGTCGACGACCTCGAGGTGGTGTTCAACTTCGACCTGCCCAACGACGCCGAGGACTACACGCACCGCGTGGGCCGCACCGGCCGCGCCGGCCGCGAGGGCCGCGCCTTCACCTTCGTCTCGGGTCGCGAGATCTACGCGCTCCAGAACATGGTGCGCTACGGCAAGCTCAAGATTCGCCGCGAACGCGTGCCGTCTCTCGACCAGGTCGAGGAGGCGCGCGAAAACGTCTTCTTCGAGAAGCTCAAGCGCACCCTCGAGGCCGGCGAGTTCCGCAAGCAGGACCGCATGGTCGACCGCCTGCTCGAGCAGGGCCACGCCAGCACCGACATCGTCTCCGCGCTGATCTCGATGATGCAGGGCGCGCCCGCCGCCGCCGAGGCGCCCAAGCCGCCGCCCGCGTTCTCGGCCAAGCCGGACTTTGACTCCAAGCCCGCCCGCCGGTTTGACGACGAGCCGCGCGACCACCGTCCGGCCTTCGCCGCCAACGTCGGCGCGCCGTCCGCGCCGCGTCCGAAAAAGCAGAAGTTCGAACGCGAGCCGCGCACCGGCCGCGAGCCCGGCTACACGACGCTGTTCTTCAACGTCGGCCGCAAGCAGCTGATCACCCCCGCCGATATCGTCGGCAAGGTCGCCGGCGTCACCCGCCTCGACTCCGGCGTGGTCGGCGCGATCGACATCCACCAGCGCCACTGCCTGGTCGACGTGCGCACCGAGAACGTGCCCATCGTGCTGGCCAAGCTGGCCGGCATCCGCATCAAGGGCGAGTCGCTCGCCCCCGCGCTGGCGACCGACTCGGGCGCGCACGGCGAGTGAGCGTCTTCATCGCGCCGCTTGGCGCTAATCGGGGAGGGCGGGCACATCGTGCCCGCCCTCCTTGTTTTTCGCGGTCCGCGGCGGGTTGTCTTCAACTCGTAACGCCGCGCCGCTTGACACGTAGTGGCGCGGCTATTACCGGATTTGTCCCGACATGGAGGCTGTCCTTGAACAACCGGTGTTGGTTTTGAATCGCCTGTGGCAGGCGGTTAACGTCATCGGCGCCAAACGCGCCTTTGCCCTGCTGGCCCGCGGGCACGCGAGCGTCATTCATCACAGCGATGACGATTTTCGCGTGTTCTCGTTGATGGATTGGATGGACTTCTCGACCCACAACCCGCCGGTCGAGGAAATGGACGCGGTGCACACGCCGCGCACGGTGGTCCGGCTGCCGCGGGTGATCCTGCTTACGTGGTTCGACAAGTTGCCCGCCAAGGAGCTCAAGCTCACGCGCGGCAATGTGTTCGCCCGCGACAAGGACACCTGCCAGTATTGCGCCAAGGTGTTCCCGACCGAGGAGCTCAACCTCGACCACGTGATCCCGCGCGACCGCGGCGGGCGCACGACCTGGGAAAACATCGTGTGCTCCTGCATCAAGTGCAACTCGCGCAAGGCCAACCGCCTGCCGCACGAGGCGCACATGCGGCTGATCCGCAAGCCGGTCCGCCCCAAGTGGCGCCCGGTGATCTCGCTGGTGCTCAACAACCAGCAGCGCGAACGCTGGAAACACTTCCTCGACCTGGCCTACTGGAACGTGGAGCTGGAAGACTGAGCCAATAAAAAGCCGCCCGATTTCACGGGCGGCTTTTTGTTTTCGAAGGCGTTTCTCAGACGATGCGGTTCTCGTCCATGACCTTGCTGAACCACTGGGCGCTTAGCTTCGGGGTGCGCTTTTGGGTCGCGTAGTCGTTGTAGACGACGCCGAAGCGGATGCGGTAGCCGTCCTGCCACTCGTAGTTGTCCATGAACGACCACAGAAAGTAGCCGTCGACGGGCACGCCGTCGCCGATGGCGCGGTGCAGCTCGCGCAGGCAGCAACGCACGTAGTCGCGGCGGTGCAGGTCCATGATCTCGCCCTTCGCGTCGGGGACGTCGTCGTAGCCGGCGCCGTTCTCGGTGATGACGACCGACTTTACGCCGTAGATCTCGGCGACGTGGCGCGGGCACCAATACATGGCCTGCGAGGCGTGGGCCAGCCAGGTGGCGTCGGCGGCGGGGTAGGAGCGGGGCTTGGCGAGGATCTCGGGCTTGCCGCCCTTGCCGGCGCGCACGAACTCGCCGGTGTAGGTGTTGAGGCCGAGGAAGTCGGTGGGCAGGCTGATGAGCTTGAAGTCGTCCTTTTGGAACTTGGCGGCGTCCTTGCCGACGATCTTGCGGTAGGTGGCGGTGTAGCCGCCGCGGTAGATGGGATCGAGCACGCGCACGTTCCTCTCGATGAAGGCGCGTTGGGAGGCGGCGATATCGCCCGGGGTCTCCGTGACGGGGATCATCGGCACGCAGTTGTCGGTCAGGCCGACGCGCGCGCCGCGGCCGCCATGCTCACGAACGGCGCGAACGCCGTGACCGTGGGCGAGCAACGCGTGGTGGTAGGCTTGGTTGACCACCTTTGCGGGCAGTTTGTGGCCGGGGGCCTTGGTGCCGTCGGCATAGCCTTGGTGGATGAAGCAGTAGATTTCGTTGAGCGTGATCCAGTTTTTCACACGGTCACCGAACGCCTGCACGATGGTGTCGGCGTAGGTGGCGAAGGCGTCGACGGTGCGGCGGTCGCGCCAGCCACCGAACTCGTCCTCAAGGGCCTGCGGGAGATCCCAGTGGAACATGGTGACCCACGGGGTGATGCCCTTGGCGAGGCAGGTGTCGATGAGACGGTTGTAGAAATCGATGCCCTTCGGGTTCACCGGTCCGCGGCCGGACGGGAAGATGCGAGGCCAGGAAACCGAGAGGCGGTAGTTCTTGGCGCCGAGCTTCGCCATGAGCGCGATGTCCTGCTTGTAGCGGTGGTAGTGGTCGCAGGCGACCTCGGGCGAGTCGCCGTTGTGGACCTTGCCCGGGATGGTCGGGAAAACGTCCCATATGGACGGCCCCTTGTTGTCCTCGAAGGCGGCGCCTTCGATCTGGGCGGCGGCTGCGGCGAAGCCCCAGTGGAACTTTTTCGGGAAGGAGAGCGGGCGGGTTTTGATCATGGAAGCGATGGCTTAAGCGGATGCACCCGGGGGTGCAACCCGCGCGAATACCAAACGGTAGAATGAAATTAGCGTTGGTCTCAGGCGAAGCTTCCGGTGAGTTTACCCGTTATCTACAATGACCAAAGGGCTCATCATTCTCGACCCACACCCGTTTCAACTGATCTACGGCGAACACCTGAAGACCGAGATCGCCCATCGCGTGCAACTTCTGGATGAGCGGCCTTTGACCAAGGCGGACATCGCCGCCGATCCGTCGTTGCTCGCCGATGCCGAGGTGATCTTCACGGGATGGGGAGCGCCGGTCATGGACGAGGCGTTCTTAAAGGCGGCACCGAAGCTGAAGGCGGTGTTCTACGGGGCGGGCTCCATCCGCTGCTTTGCCACCGATGCGTTTTGGCAGCGCAACATCACCGTCACCTCGGCCTATGCGATGAACGCGGTGCCGGTCTCCGAGTTCACCCTAGCCTCGATTTTGTTCAGCCTGAAAAATGCCTGGCGCTATGTGATCGGAGCCAAGCTGAACGGCGCCATGTCCAAGAGGCAGTCTTGCGCCGGCGCCTACGGCAGCAAGGTCGGTCTCGTTTCGCTCGGCATGATCGGCCGACTTGTGCGCGAGCGCCTGCGCCCCTTCGACGTCGAGGTGTTGGCCTACGATCCGTTTGTCACCCGCGAGCAGGCCGCCGCGCTCGGTGTCGAAATGGTCTCGCTGGACGAAATCTTCCGCCAATGCGACGTGGTCAGCCTGCACACCCCTTGGCTCAAGGAAACTGAGCGCATGATCACCGGAGCGCATTTTCGCTCCATGAAGCCGAGCGCCACCTTCATCAACACGGCCCGCGGAGCGGTGGTTTGCGAGGACGAGTTGATCGAGGTGTTGACCGAACGTCCCGATCTGACCGCGCTGCTCGACGTCACCTATCCCGACGAGCCGCCCAAGCCCGGCTCGCCGCTCTATTCGTTGCCCAACGTGGTGCTCACGCCGCATATCGCCGGCTCGATGGACCTCGAGTGCCGCCGCATGGGCCAGCTCATGATCGAGGAGTTCGACCGCTGGTCGCGGGGCGACAATTTGAAGTGGGGCCTGACCCGCGAGAAGGCCGCGACGCTGGCCTGAGAGCCGTATCCGGCGAGGGGGCGCAAAAAAAGCGGGCGACTCAGGTCGCCCGCTTTTTTGTTGGTCGGAATCAGAACTCGGCGCGGAAGCCGACGTAGTAATTACGCTCCGGCGCGGGGTCGATGCCGTCGCTGCGGAAGCGGCTGAAGTAGTCCTCGTTGAGGAGGTTGTTAATGCCGGCGATCAGGGTGACGGGAGTGCCGGTGACGGGGATCTCGGCGGTGAGGTCCCACACCATGTAGGCGGGGATCTCGCGGGTGCCGGCGTCGTCGCCGGAGGTGTTGTCGGCGAAGGTGCCGGTGAGGGCGATCTTGCGGCGGGCGGCATCGGTGTAGATCAGGCCGGTGCGCACGACGTGGTCGGGGGCGTGAGCTGGGGAGCGGCCGGTGCCCTGGACCTCGGCGTCGAGCAGGAGGGCGTTGGCGTAGAGGTTGAGCTGGGTGGCGCCGTCGCCGCCGGCCAGGCGGAGCAGGTCGTATTGCGCGCTCAGCTCGGCGCCGCGGTAGTCGACCTCGCCGATGTTTTGCACCACGGTGCCGACGGTGCCGATCTTGTCGCTGAACTCCATGTAGAAGATGCTGGCGTCGAGGATCAGGCCGGCGACCGGCTGGCTGCGGTAGCCGAGGTCGGTCTGCCAGAATTTCCCCTCGGCGAGATCGCCGGCGATGGTCTGGCCGGGGTTGTTGGGCACGGCTTCGGTGAACAGGGGCGGACGGTAGCCTTGCGAGAGGTTGAAATAGACCTGCGATTGACGGGGCAGGTCGTAGGCGACGCCCAGGCCGAAGAGCGGCACGTGGTCGGTCTCCTCGCGCTCGCGGGTGAGGGCGGGGCCGAAGGTGCGGGTGTTCACGGTCTGGCGGTAGTTCTCCAGGCGGAAGCCGGGGGTGACGGACAGCGCGCCGAAGCGGAAGAGGTTTTCCACAAAAACCGGGGCGTAGAGGGTCTCGCGATCGGAGCGGCGGGCCACGGCGGTGTTGTTGAAGGCCGACGGACCGGTGTCGTCGCTGCGGGGCGAATCGGTGTAGAACAACTGGGTGCCGGCGCTGAGCACGTGCTGTTGCTCGGAGCCCCAGTCGCGGCGGTAGCGGCCTTCGAGGCCGAAGGTGTGGAAGTTTTGCTCCTCGTTGCTGAACACGCCGGAGTTGGCGGCCGTCTCGCGGGCGCTGGCGCGGGTGTAGTCCACGGCCCAGGCGCGGGCGGTGAATTGGCCGGCTTCCAGGTCGCGCTCCCAGATGAGGGTGACGGCGTCGCGCTCCAGCTCGAAGCGGTCGTTGGGCTTGGTGGTTTGGTCGCGGTTGGCGGCGTATTGCGCGGGAGTCAGGCCGCCGGGCTCGCCATGTTCCTCCTGGTAGCTTTCGAGGGTGAGGAACCAGCGGCTGGGACCGGTGGCGTCGAGGGCGAGTTTGACGCTCCAGGCGTCGAGCTCGACGTCGCTGTTGGACGCGCGGAAGCCGTCGGTGGTGCGGTGGTCGTAGTAGCCGTAGTAGCCGACGCGGCCGGTGGTGCCGTCGAAGGAGGTGAAGGCGTTCCAGGTGTTGTCCTCGCCAAAGGTGTGCTCGGTGCGGACCGAGAACTCGCGATCGGTGCGCGGGCGGTGGGTGATGAAGTTGAGCGCGCCGCCGGGCTGCGGGCCATACATGAGGGCGGCGCCGCCGCGCAGGAATTCGATGCGGTCAATGGTCTCCAGGGGCGGGGAGTAGTAGGCCTCGGGGTAGCCAAACTGGTCCGCATGAATCGGAATGCCGTCGGCGAGCACCTGGATGAATTGGGCGCGGTGCGCGTCCAATCCGCGGTAGCCGATGCTGATGAGCGGGGTGGTCTCTTCGCTGAGCACCAGACCGGGGGCCTGGGCGAGGGCTTGACGGTAGTTGCTGCCGCTGATGGCGGGCAACGCGTCGAGATCGAGCACGCTGGTCTTTTTGCCGGCGTTGATTTTCACGCCCTGCACGTCCGGCAGAAACGGACCCTGCACGGTGGAATCGGCCTCGGACTCGGCCTCGACGATGAAGGCGGGCAGTTGCACCGGAGCAGTCTCCTCGGAGGTGGCCGGGGCGGCGTTTTCAGGTGTGGTCTGGGCGGTGAGGCTCGCGAGCGGCGCGGCCAACAGACCCAGACAGACAATGCGGGTTAGGGAGCTGGAGGTGGTCATGGTTTGGGAAAGTGAGAAGATGAGCGTGAGACGCATTCTCATGTCAAGCGAGTTTTGAGACAAGTTCTCATCGAATTGGCAAAATCTGCGGTGACGGAATATCTCCGTGCGGGTGGTGGTGCTGCCTCAGACCCGTCCGCGGCGGTTGAGTTTGCGGGTGATGCGACCGCGCACCCACTCGCCCAGCAGGTCGAGCAGGGTGACCAGCCCGAGGATGAAGATCAGCACCGTGGCGAATTTTTCCCACTCGTAATACTCTTGGTAACCGGCGAGTTGCACGCCGAGCCCGCCGGCGCCGACGTAGCCGATGATGGCGGCCGAGCGCAGGTTGTATTCGATCATCCAGAGCACGTAGCTCCAGACCAGGGGTTTGGCGTGCGGCCAGACGCCGTGATGGAAGGCCTGGATGCGACCGGCGCCGATCGCGCGCAGGCCGCGGGCGACCTCGATGTCGACCGACTCGAAGGCGTCGCTGAAAAATTTTCCGAGGTAGCCGACGCTGTAAAAGGTGAGTCCGATCACGCCGGCCAGGGGATTGGCGCCGACGATGGCCACGCCGATGAGCGCCCAAATGAGACTGGGCACGGTGCGGATGCCGTTGAGGGTCATGCGGGCGCAGCCGACCATCCAGCCGGGCGACAGGGTGCGCGCGCCGGCGATGCCGAGCGGGATGGCGATGACGATGGCAAAGGCGGTGGCCATGACCGCGATCTGGGCGGTCTCGCCGAGGGCGCGCAGGGTCTCGCGCCAGACCGAGAAATCAGGCGGGAAAAAGTAGCCGAGGAAACGTTGCACGTTGCCGACGTAGTCGAGTTGGCGACCCGAGCCGCGCAGGGCGGGGGTGGAGGCGACGACGGCGATGGCAAAGACGATCAAGGAGACCGTCATGACGTTGAGCCGCTGGTGCCAGCGCAGCTCGGGCACCGGCGGGGTGGGAGCGGGCGAGCGGGCGTCGAGGGGCGACGGGGCGGGCGGCTGGCCGGGCGATGTTGCGGAGGGCGGGGGGCTCATCGGGCGTGGTTGGTGCGCAGGTGCCATTGGCCGGAGCCGGAGGGATCGAAGCTGAGCACGAGGTCGGCAAAGCGCTCGACGAGTTCGGCGTTGTGCAGCACGCAAAAGACGGTGCGGCGGCGCACGCTGGCCTCCTGCCGGAAGATGCCGAGCACGCGGCCGGTGAGGTAGGCGTCGAGGTTGGAGACGGGTTCGTCGGCGAGGTAGACGTCGGGGGCCTGGTGCAGGGCGCGGGCGATGGCGGTGCGCTGTTGCTCGCCGCCGGAGGTCTCGCAGCTCCAGCGATGGGCGAGGTGACCGAGGCCGAGGTCATGCAGGATGGCGTAGGCGGCGGTGCGTTGCTCCTGGGGAAAACCAAAAAAACTGCGCCACCAGGGAAGCTCGCCGAGGCGTCCGCAGCAGACGTTGACCAGCAGGCTGCTGTTGGGCACGAGCAGGTTGTTTTGGAAAACCACGCCGGTCTGGCGGCGGTAGTCGCAGGGCGGGACCGCCGCGCCGTCGGGGGTGTGAAAACTGACGGTGCCCTCGGTTGGCTCGAGCAGGCCGGCGAGGCAGGCGAGGAAGCTGGATTTGCCCACGCCGGAGGGGCCGACGACGGCGACAAACGCGCCGCGCGGCACGGTGATGTCGAGCTCGCGAAACAACCAGCGGTCTCCCCGGCGCAGGCCGAGTCCGCGCGCGGTGAGCAGGGTGGAGGCGTCGGCCTGGGCGGCGGCGGCGCGGGGCGGCCTTGCGGGTTGGGCGGGGGGCGGGGGCATCTGCGCGGCGCTTATTGACGCAGGGCGCGGCGGGCCAGGGCGATGGCGTCGGCGAGCGGCGCGAGGTGGGCCTGCTGATCGACCGGCACGAGTTTGGTGGTGAAGAGTTTGTCGCGCAGGGCGGTGTGCTCGGGCTGGTTGAGTTGGAGCAGGGCGGCGCGCAGCCGGGCGATGTCGTTGGCCGAGAGGCTGGCGCGCACGGCGATGACGTGGCTGGGCACGGGGCCCTGGCTTTGCAGGCGACGCAGGCCGGCGCGTTGTTCGGCGGAGAGGTGTTTGTCCTTGTCGAGCACGTAGTAGCTGACGGCGGCGGCCTCGGCCTCGCCGGCGATCACGCGTTCGATGGCGGAGACGTAGCCGACGCCGAAGTAGAGGTTGTTGCGGCCGAAAAAGGTTTCGAGGTTGCCGTCTTCGCCGATCAGGTTGCGGGCGCGCAGGTCGGCCACGGGGATGATGAAGCCGGAGGTGCTGGTCTTGCTGGCAAAGGCGACGGGGCGGTTGCGCAGGTCGTTGATGGATTGGTGGGGCGAGTCTTTTTTGACGACCCAGTAGCTGTCGTAGGCGGTGCGGCCGTCGGCAAACTCACCGGCGAGCAGGATGGAGGCGACGTTGCGCGCTGCGGCGTTGACCATGTCGGTCGCGCCGAGGTAACCGAGGTCAATGGTGCCGTTGGCCAGACCCTCCTGGATGGTGGCGGCGGAGAGCGGGATGACGACCTCGGCGGGACGGCCGAGCTGCGCGGTGAGGAAGGTCTCGAGCACCTGCTTTTCCTGGAGCATGAGCTCGGGGTTTTTGTCGGGCTTGAGGGCGACGACGACCTTGGCGAGGCTGAGCTCGGCGGGTTGGGCGGCGGCGGAGGCAAGGGTGAACATGGCCGACACGGCGAGGGTGGTCAGCAGTCGCGACAGGCGGAAAAAATGGGCCGGTTGATTCATGGGGAAAGAGGATTTAAGCAAGGTCGGCTACGAGGTGAGAGCAAGTCTCATTCGCTATTGTTGCGGGGATGTTGCGCGGCGGTTGACCGGGGCGTGGGGGTGGTGTTTAACCCGCCGGACATGAGTTCCACGTTGATGGTAAATTTGGCAGAGCGGAGTTATCCCATTTCTTTTGGGGGTGATGCGGCGGGTTTGGCGCGTGCGGCGCTGGCGGGGTTGCGCGCGGCGGGCCGTCGGCGGGCGGTGGTGACGGACGAGCGTTTTGCGGCGGCGCAGCCGGAGGTGTTGGCGGGCTTGGCCGGGGACGCGCCGGTCCTGGTGCTGCCGGCGGGGGAGGGGACCAAGTCGTTGGCCGAGCTGGGCCGGGTGTGGGATTTCCTGGCGAAAAACCGGTTGGATCGCACGGCGGTTTTGATCGCGGTGGGCGGCGGGGTGATCGGCGATCTGGCGGGTTTTGCGGCGGCGAGTTACCTGCGCGGCATCGAGTTTTATCAGGTGCCGACGACGTTGCTGGCGATGGTGGACAGTTCGGTGGGCGGCAAGACGGGCATCAATCTGCAGGCGGGCAAGAATCTGGTGGGCGCGTTTCACCAGCCGCAGGCGGTGTTTATCGGCACGGACTTGTTGAAAACCCTGCCGCCGCGCGAGTTCGCCGCCGGCATGGCCGAGGTCATCAAATACGGTCTGCTCGGCGACGCGGAGCTGCTGGCCGAGCTGGAACGCGCGCCGTTGACGGTGGATGATTCGCGGCTGGCCGGCGTGGTGCGGCGGTGCTGCGAGATCAAGGCCGGCATCGTCGCGGCCGACGAACGCGAGACCGCCAAGGACGGCGGCCGGGCGTTGCTCAACCTCGGCCACACCTTTGGCCACGCGGTCGAGCAGGTCTCGGGCTATGGCGCCTACCTGCACGGCGAGGCGGTGGCGATCGGGCTGTGCGCGGCGGCGCGGTTGTCGCAGAAACTTGGATACATCGGAGCCGCCGAGGTGGCTCGGGTCGACGCGGTGGTGGCGGCCCACGGGTTGCCGGTGCGGTTGCGCGAGCCGTTGGCGCTGGAGGCGTTGATCGCGGCCATGTCGCGCGACAAAAAGGTGCGCGCGGGCGTGTTGCGCTTTGTGGTCATGACCGCGCTCGGCGTGTCGATCACCCAAGGCGGTGTCGACGCGGAACTGGCCGCCGCGAGCTTTCGCGAAGTGGGCGCGGTCGACTGAGATTTTTAAGATTTAGGATTTTAGGATTTAGGATTTCGTTCCCCCCATGTCCGCCATCGACGAAGGCATCGTCCGCGAGTATTTCGAGCAGAACGGCTTTCTCGTGCGCCAGGTCCGCAAGTATCAGGTGCAGGCGCGCAAGAAGAACGACGACGAGGAGATCGACCTGATCGTCTACAACCCCGCCTGGACCCGCGACGCGCGGCGGCCCGACTTTTTTCTGTTTTCCAACGAGCTGCCCAATCTGCACCGCGCCGTCGTCGCCGTGAAGCCGTGGCACACCGGCGTCTTCACGCCCAACATGCTGCGCAGCTCGCCCGAGATCTTCCGCTTCCTCGAGGACAACGTCATCAAGGAGGTCGCGCGCTATTTCCCCAAGGACGACGAGTCCGACGACGGCGGCCTCGCCAAGATCCTCGTGCTGCCCGGGCTGCCCACCCAGGAGCCCTATCGCACGCAGAGCGTCGAGCTGCTCAAGGAGCGCGGCGTCGACGGCATCATTTCGTTTCGCGCCATGCTGCTCGACCTGATCGACAAGGTGGAGGTCAACCGCAACTACCGCAAAAGCGACACCCTCGAGGTCATCCGCATCCTCAAGAACTACGAGCTGCTCCGCGACGGCCAGCTCGACCTCCCGGTGGAGCGACCCGCCGCCGCCCCGCGCCGGCAGCGCCCCCAGTCATGAGCAACCGCATCCACTCCACCGCCGTCGTCGAGGACGGCGTCGTCCTCGGCGACGACTGCACCATCCACGCGCACGTCGTGCTCCGCGCCGGCACCGTCCTTGGCAACCGCGTGACCGTGCACGCCGGCGCGGTCATCGGCGGCGAGCCGCAGGCCCTGGCCTTTGATCCGGCCACGCCCTCGGGCGTGCGTATCGGCGACGGCACTACGATTCGCGAGCACGTGACCATCAACCGCGCCATGCACGCCGGCGTGTCGACCACCGTCGGGGCCAATTGTTTCCTCATGGCCTGCTCCCATCTCGGCCATGACTGCGCGGTCGCCGACAACGTCGTGCTCGCCAACAACGCCATGCTCGCCGGACACGTCGCCGTCGGCGCGTTCACCTTCGTCGGAGGCGGGGCCGGCATCCATCAGTTTTGTCGCGTCGGCGATAGCGCCATGGTCAGCGGCCTTGCGCGCATCAGTCGCGACATCCCGCCGTTCACGCTGACGGCCGAGCGCGACGAACTGGTCGGCCTCAACCTCGTCGGCCCGCGCCGCAGGGGTTTTCCGCGCGAGACCATCGCCGAGCTCAAGGAGCTCTTCCGCGAATTGCTCTGGCAGCCGGGCAACGTGCGCGAGCACGCCGCCGCGCTGCTGGCCGGCGACCGCGCGCTCACCGTCGAGGGCCGGCGCTTCGTGGAGTTTTTGACCGGCGGCAAGCGCGGCTTCGTGCAGGCCCGCCGGCTCGCGCGGGAGGAGGGGACGGCCGATGCCTAGGATCGTCATCACCTGCGGCGACCCCGCCGGCGTCGGTCCCGAGATCATCGCCGCCTGGCTTGCGCGGCAGACCGATGAGCGCCATTTCCTCACCGTCATCGGCGCGCCGCGCTGGGTGGCCACGCTGCCGTCGGACATCCGCACCATCCCGGTCGGCCCGGCGGATTTCGTCGCCGAGCCGGGCAAGCCCACCCCTGACGGCGCCCGCGTCGCCCTCGCCGCCATGGAGCGCGCCGCCGCCGGCTGCGCTGCGGGTGAGTTTTGCGGCGTCGTCACCGGACCCGTCGGCAAGGCGCAGCTCGCGGAGGTGGGTTTTCCGTTCGCCGGCCAGACCGAGTTTTTCGCCGACCGCTGGGGCGGCGAACCCGTCATGGCCTTCGCCGGCGGCAGCCTGCGCGTCGTGCTGCTCACCTGGCATATTCCGCTCTCGATGGTGCCGGCCGCGCTCACGCCCGCGGCCTTCGCCCGCTCGGTCAAGGCCGCCGTCGAGCTCGCCGCCGGCGAGGGCATCGAACGCCCCCGCATCGCCGTGTGCGGCCTCAATCCCCATGCGGGCGAGGGCGGTCTCATCGGCGCCGAGGAGCGCACGATCATCAACCCCATCCTCGACCGGCTCCGCGACGAGTTTCCCGGCGTCACCGCCTGCCTGCCGGGCGACACCGTCTTCGCGCGCCAGCTGCGCGGCGAGTTCGACGTGGTCATCGCGCTCTACCACGACCAGGGACTCGCCCCGCTCAAGACCGTGGACTTCGACCGCGCGGTCAACATCACCCTCGGCCTGCCCCACGTGCGCACCAGCCCCGACCACGGCACCGCTTACGGCATCGCCGGCACCGGGCGCGCCGACGGCGGCAGCTTTGACAACGCCGTGAAGCTGGCCCGGCGCTTGATTCTCGCCCGCGGCGGGCAATAGTTTTCCCCGATGTCCGAAACCGTCGCCACGCCCGTCGCCCCCGCCGCCGCCCTCCCCGAAGGCGTGCGCGCCGGCAACGAAAACCTCGTCCGTCTCACCGAGGCCGCGGGCAAGAAGGTCCGCGCACTCATCGCCCGCGAGCAAAAGGGCGACTACCTGCGCGCCGCCATCTCCGGCGGCGGTTGCAACGGTCTCAGCTACAAGCTCCGGTTCGCCCCCGAGCCCCGCCGTGGCGACATTCTCGTGCACACCGCCGGCATTCCCGTGCTCGTCGACCCCAAGACCGCCCTCTACCTCAAGGGCACCGTCATCGACTACTCCAGCCAGCTCATCGCCGGCGGCTTCAAGTTCACCAACCCCAACGCCAAAGCCAGCTGCTCCTGCGGCGAGAGCTTCAGCGTTTGAGCCCGCCCGCCTTCGCCCCGGGGTTTCCCCCATCGCCGCCCGCGCGGCCGCCCCTCGCCAATTCGTTGTTGTCAAGCGTCCGCCGCTTGCCGAAGACTCATCGGCACTGACCCTCCTACAGATCACCACCTACTGAATGGCCAACTCGTTCCCCTCCGGCGGCGGCCGCCGCCCCCCTTACCAACGTCGCAACAACGACCCGTTCGCGCACATCCGTCGCAATCAACGCATCCGCGTTCCCGAGATCCGCGTGATCTCCCCCGAAGGCAAGCAGCTCGGCATCATGGCCACCGAGCGAGCCCTCGCCCTGGCCCAGCAGTTCAACCTCGACCTCGTCGAGATGGCGGCCAACGCCAACCCGCCCGTCTGCCGCATCATGGACTTCGGCAAGTATGTGTATGAGGAGTCCAAGAAGACCTCCCACTCGAAGGCCACCGCCAGCAAGATCAAGGAAGTCGAGTTCACCCCGCGCATCGCCGACGGCGACTTTTTGACCAAGATCCGCCACGCCGAGGAATTCCTCGACCACGGCAACAAGGTGAAGCTCCGCCTCAAGTTCCGCGGCCGCGAGCTCGCCCACACCGAGATCGGCTTCAACATGATCAAGCGCGCCCTTGAGGAACTCGCCGGCATGGGTCACCCCGACGCCGAGCCCAAGCTCAACGGCAAGCAGATCAACGTCATGATGACCCCCTTCCCGCCCAACAAGCGGAAGCGCAAATACACCCTCGCCGCCGACGAGGAGGCCATCGACGACACCGGCTCCGATCACGACGACGATCACGACGAGAGCTGACGTCCCGCGCGCGTCGCCCGACGGGACGCGCCGTCGCCCTCTCCACTCTCGCGCGATGCGCTCCTCGCGACTGCTCTCCGGTCTGCTCTTGGCCGCGTTGATCGCCGGCCCCGCGGTGCCGGTCGTCCTGCACGCGGCGCCCAACCAAGTCGCCGCCGCGCCCTCCCGCGTCGTGGTCGACGGCGTCACCTACGTCGACGCCGCCGCCTTCTTCGGACGCCACGGCCTCAAGCTCAAGTGGCTCGAGGCCGGCCGCCGCCAGGAGTTCGCCAGCAGTTGGACCCGCGTCGAACTCGAGGTCGACCAGCGCGAGATCAGCCTCAACGGCCTGCGCGTCTTCCTCGGCGAGGCCGTCGTCCTGCGCGGCCGTTCGCTCTATCTGCCGCAGATCGACGCCGACCGCCTTCTCGGCCCCATCCTGCGGCCGTCCGCCATTCCCGACCCACGCCGCCTGCGCACCATCGTCATCGACGCCGGCCACGGCGGCAGGGACTCCGGCACGCTCAACGCCAAGCTCAAGCTCGACGAAAAGACCTTCACCCTCGACGTCGCCCGCCGCCTCGCCGGCATCCTCGGCACCGGCCAGTGGCGCGTCGTGCTCACCCGCACCGACGACCGCTTCATCGAGCTCCGTGACCGCGCCGAGCAAGCCACCGCCGCCGG
>JAUWBF010000008.1 GCA_030601755.1 Verrucomicrobiota bacterium
TCGGGCGCGGCGACTTGGGCAAAGGCGGCGGCATCGCGGGCGATCCAGGTCCATTCGCCGCGCTGCTCGAGCACGAGACCGGCCGCGACGAGGGCCTTGGCGATCTTGCCATCGGGCCTGAGCTTGGCGAAGCCGACAAAGGTCGGTTGGCCCGAAATCAGGCTCGCCTGATCGTCGTCCAGCAGCGCCACGCCGATGTTCGTGTCGGGCGCGAGGTCGGAAAACTCCGGGTAACCATAAGCGGCGAGCTGCCCCAGAAACATGCGGGCGAGGGCCGCCTCGGGGACCGCGGTGATCAGTTTCTCGAGGTCGGCGTTGATGAGCTTGGGGTGGCGCAGGGTGTAGAGCGCCTGCACGCCCTTGATCTCGGTCAACTCACCGGTGAAGGGCGCGGGCTGACTGGCGGTTTTTTGTTTTTGACCGCAGCCAGCGAGAAACGGGAGCGGGGAGACCAAGGCCAGCGCGCCGGCGGTGACGCAGACAAAACGACGTGGAAACGAAATCATGAGCGGTGGGATTCTTTGGGTTTCAACAAGCCCGCCGAGGATGAGCGGCGGCGGGCAAACACAGACCCCACGCTCGGAGCGAACCACCACAAAAGCAACCCCCGATGCCGCATCGACTTGGAGAGCAGGCTGTAGATCGAAGCGCGGGCCGGGTGCAAAAAAGCCGGGCTTCTTCACGAAGCCCGGCCTGAGAGCAGGGAAGGGGAGTCGCGCCGCCGGCGGGGCCGGCGCGCGGTGCGGGTTTACTCGCCGTCCTCGGCCTCGCCCGTGACGGCCGTGCCGCCGGTGACGTTGACCTTGGCGTTGATGGCCTCGCTGACCTTGGCGGCGAGCTCGGGTTTCTCGCGCAGGGCGGCCTTGGCGGCGTCGCGGCCCTGACCGACGAGGTCGCCCTCGAAGGAGATCCAGGCGCCCTTCTTCTCGAGAATCTTGTGCTCGATGCCGAGGTCGATGAGCGAACCGACGGCCGAGATGCCCTCGTCATACATGATGTCGAACTCGACCTCGGTGAAGGGCGGGGCGACCTTGTTTTTGACGACCTTGATCTTGGTGCGGTTGCCGACGATCTTGCCGTCGGGAAGCTTGATCTGCTCCTTGCGGCGGATGTCGATGCGGATGGAGGCGAAGAACTTCAGCGCGCGGCCGCCGGGGGTGGTCTCGGGGCTGCCGAACATGACGCCGATCTTCTCGCGGATCTGATTGGTGAAGATACAGATGCACTTGGTCTTGTTAACCACGGCGGTCAGGCGGCGCATGGCCTGCGACATCAGGCGGGCCTGCGAACCGACGGTCGCGTCGCCCATCTGGCCGTCGAGCTCGTTCTTGGAGACAAGAGCGGCGACCGAGTCGATGACGATGACGTCAATGGCGTTGGAGCGAATGAGGGTCTCGGCGATATTGAGCGCGTCCTCGCCGCTGTCGGGCTGGGAGACGAGCAGGTCGTCAAGCTTCACGCCGACCACGCGGGCGTATTTCGGATCGAGGGCGTGTTCGACGTCGATGAAAGCGGCCAGACCGCCCTTGCGCTGGGCTTCGGCGATGACGCTGAGACAGAAAGTGGTCTTACCCGAGGACTCGGGACCGTAGATCTCGACGATGCGGCCGCGCGGCAGACCGCCGACGCCGAGAGCCAGGTCGATGGCGAGGGAACCGGTCGAGAGGGTCTCGACGTGCATCTTGTGGTTGTCGCCCAGACGCATGATCGAGCCTTCGCCGAACTGCTTGGTGATGGCGCTGATGGCAAGTTCGACGTTCTTGCGATCAGGAACGGCGAGGGCGGTGGAGGACTTGGAGGCGGCGGCTTTGGACATAAATGAAAAGGTCGTGCGAGGAGACGTTGTTGGTAAAACTCGAACCGTGGCGGGCCGGCGACGCGAGGCAAGCGCGGAGCCATTTTCGACGGCGACGACGTTTCGACGACAACATCGCGGGCAGAGTCGGGGGACAGCTTACGCGGCGGGTGGGACTTTTATTGTCCCATCCGAGAGACTTTCCGAAAAATTCGAAAAACATTCCCGCCGCCCGCCTCCCCGCGTCCGCCCCATGCACCAAAACCGCCACGCCCCCATGGTGCCGCGCTCGGCCCGCTTTCTGCTTGGCAGGGCAACCTTTCGCTTGATGCGGGCCAAATCGGCCCCTTAAAGTTTACTTTCCATAGGTTCACACCTCTGTTTTTCGCATGAACATCAAAGCATATCTCAAACCTCAGTGCGGCTGGTCCAACGGTGTCCGCGCCATCATGCGCAAATACAGCCTCGCCTACGAGGACATCGACATCATCAACAACCGCGACAACTACGCGGAGATGGTCCAGAAATCTGGCCAGCCCCTGTCCCCCTGCGTCGAGATCGACGGTGTCATGCTGGCCGACGTGTCGGGCGAGGAAGTTGAGAACTACCTTCTCTCCAACGACTTGGTTAAAGCCACCGACCGTCAGGCTGATGCTCCCACCAACGCCGCCTGCACCGACGAAGAACACGCCAAGATGGCCACGAAAACCATCCGATTCTTCTAATTCATTCGAGGGCTCACCTGAAACTTCCCCCGGGGCCGGCTCTCGCCACAATGCGACCGGCCTCTTTTTTTGCCCAAGCGGCCGCAGCTCCGATTGACCGACCTTAAAACGACCTTTTTTATCAACATGGCCAAGATCATCCCGTCCCCGCTCTATCGCACCGACTTCGAGCACGACGCCTGTGGCGTCGGCTTGATCGCCAAGCTCTCCGGCGAACGCTCCTATGATGTCGTCAATCGCGCGATAACGGCCCTCAAGGCCTTGGCCCACCGCGGCGCCATCGACGCCGACGCGGTCACCGGCGACGGCGCCGGCCTGCTCACCCAGCTCCCCGTCGAGCTCTTCAAGGACTATCTCGAGGCCCAGAAGAAGCCCCTCTTCAAGGACGAGGACCTCGGCGTCGGCATGCTCTTCCTCCCCAGCGAGGACGACTACGCACAGGCCCATTGCAAAAAGATCGTCGAGGAGGCCGTGAAGGCCGAGGGCATCGCCTGGCTCGGCTGGCGCGAAGTCCCCGTCGACTCCTCCTGCCTCGGTCGCAAAGCCCTAGATACACTTCCGCTGATCGTGCAGGCCCTCGTCGCGAAGAAGGACGACACCACGCCCGACGAGTTCGAGCGCAAGCTCTTCCTCGTGCAGAACACCGTGCAGCGCAAGGTCCTCGAGGCCAAGATCGACGGCTTCTACATCTGCTCCTTCAGCAGCCGCACCATCGTTTACAAGGGCCTGCTCACCCCCGCGCAGATCCGCAAGTTCTTCATCGACCTCAAGTCGCCGAAGTTCACCAGCGCCTTCGCGATCTTCCACCAGCGCTACTCTACCAACACCTTCCCGACCTGGCACCTCGCGCATCCCTTCCGGATGCTGGCCCACAACGGCGAGATCAACACCATCCGCGGCAACCGCAACCGCATGCGCGCCCGCGAAAACTCCACCGCCCACGGCGTCTGGGGTGATCGCTTCGACGACATCAAGCCCCTCGTGCAGCCCTCCGGCTCCGACTCGGCCTCGTTCGACAACGCCCTCCAGCTCCTCACCCTCGGCGGTCGCAATCCCCTCCACGCCTGCATGCTCATGATGCCGCCGGCCTGGGAAAAGGACAAGACCCTCTCCAAGGAGACCAAGGCCTTCTTCCGCTACCACGCCGCCATGATGGAGCCGTGGGACGGTCCCGCCGCCGTCGTCTTCACCGACGGACGCGTCATCGGCGCCACCCTCGACCGCAACGGCCTGCGCCCCGTCCGCTACAAGATCTTCGACGACGGCTACGTCATCCTCGGCTCGGAGGCCGGCCTCGTGCACGATTTCCCCGGCAAGGTCGTCGAGTCCGGCCGCCTCGGCCCCGGCCGCATGGTCGCCATGGACCTCGTCGCCGGCAAGTTCCTCCGCGACCACGAGGTCAAGGCCCAGTTCACCTCCGACCCGCACTACCTCGACTGGTGCAAGAAGCACCTCACCGCCATCGCCGACCTCACCGCCGGTGCCACCCCCGAGGCCCCCGCCGCGCCGGACGTGGCCAAGCAGATCGCCTTCGGCTACGAGACCGACGAGGTCGAGCTCGTCATGACCCCGCTCGCCGAGGGTCTCGAGCCCACCGGCTCCATGGGCGAGGACTGCCCGCTGGCCGTGCTCTCGCGCCGCCCGCGTCTCCTCTACACCTACTTCAAACAGCTCTTCGCGCAGGTCACCAACCCCCCGATCGACTCCATCCGCGAAAAGGCGGTCATGTCGCTCAACATGTTCCTCGGCGGCCGCCTCGGCCTCTTCGAGGAATTCCCCGAGTCCACCGGCCTCGTCGAACTCGAGTCGCCCGTCCTGCTCGACCACGAGCTTGCCGCCCTGCACGAGTCCGCCGCCCTGAAGGGCCGCGTCGTCACCCTCGACGCCACCTTCGACGCCAAGTCCGGCCCCGCCGCCCTCGAGACCGCCGTCAAGGCCCTCTGCGCCGACGCCCAGGCCGCCTCCGAAAAGGGCGCCAAGCTCATCGTCCTCTCCGACCTCGGAGTCACCGCCGACCGTGCCGGCATCCCCATGCTCCTCGCCATCGGAGCCGTCAACCAGCAGCTCGTCCGCGCCGGCCTGCGCATGCAGACCGACCTCGTCGCCCAGACCGGCGAGGCCCGCGAGGTCCACCAAATCGCCACCCTCCTCGGCTTCGGCTGCAACGCCGTCAACCCGACCCTCGCCCTCGCCACCATCGCCGAGCTCGCCAACACCGGCAAGACCAAGGCCCCCGTCGAGGTTGCCAAGGCCCTTGAGAACTACCGCACCGCCATCGGGGCCGGCCTGCTCAAGATCATGGCCAAGATGGGCATCTCGACCCTCGCCTCCTATCGCGGCGCGCAGATTTTCGAGGCCCTCGGCGTCTCCCACAAGGTCATCGAGGAGTGCTTCACCGGCACCCCGTCGCCCATCGGAGGCATCGACTACGAACAAATCGCCACCGCCACCCTCGACCGTCACGCCAAGGCCTACCCGGCCGAGGCCCCCGCCGAACCCGCCGCCCTCACGGCCGAAGGCTACTACAAGGTCAACAAGCGCGGCGACGGCGAGTTCCACGGCTGGAACCCCAAGGTCGTCGCCTCGATGAACAAGTTCGTCAAGAACAGCACCTTCGAAGGCTACCAAGAGTGGAAGACCCACTCCGACGACCACCAGCCCGTCGCCCTCAAGGACCTGCTCAAGATCCGCTTCGACGGCGCCAAGCCCGTCGACCTCGAGGAAGTCGAAGGCATCGAGGACATCCGCAAGCGCTTCACCACCGCCGGCATGTCCCTCGGCGCGCTCTCGCCCGAGATGCACGAGGCCCTCGCCATCGCCATGAACCGCATCGGCGGCAAGTCCAACTCCGGCGAAGGCGGCGAGGACGCCGACCGCTTCAACGTCCGCGAGAACGGCGACAACGCCAACTCCGCCATCAAGCAGGTCGCCTCCGGCCGCTTCGGCGTCACCGCCGCCTACCTCTCCTCCGCCAAGGAAATCGAGATCAAGATGGCCCAGGGCGCCAAGCCCGGCGAAGGCGGCCAGCTCCCCGGCGCCAAGGTCACGCCCCTCATCGCGCGGCTCCGCTACTCCGTGCCCGGCGTCACCCTCATCTCGCCGCCCCCGCACCACGACATCTACTCGATCGAAGACCTCGCGCAGCTCATCTTCGACCTCAAGGAGGTCAACCCCCGCGCCAAGGTCTGCGTGAAGCTCGTCTCCTGCTCGGGCGTCGGCACCGTCGCCGCCGGCGTGGCCAAGGCCTACGCCGACGTCGTGCTCGTGTCCGGCCATGACGGCGGCACCGGCGCCTCGCCGCTCGCCTCCATCAAGAACGCCGGCTCAGCCTGGGAGATCGGCGTCGCCGAGGCCCACCAAGTCCTCATGATGAACGGCCTCCGCGGCCGCGTCGTCCTCCGCACCGACGGAGGCATGAAGACCGGCCGCGACATCGTCATCGCCGCCCTGCTCGGCGCCGAGGAGTTCAACTTCGGCACCGCGGCCCTCATCGCCGGCGGCTGCGCGATGTTCCGTGTTTGCCATCTGAATACGTGCCCGGTCGGCGTCGCCACCCAGCGCGAGGACCTCCGCGCCAAGTTCCGCGGCAAGCCCGAGAACATCATCAACTTCTTCAACGCCGTCGCCGAGGACGTCCGCCACTACCTCGCCAAGCTCGGCGCGCGCACCCTCAACGACATCATCGGCCGCGTCGACCTCCTCGAGCAGATCGACGACCCGGTGAACCCGAAGACCAAGCTCATCAACCTCGCCGGCCTGCTCCACAACCCGGACCCGTCCGGCGAGCTCGACCGCTACCACACCCGCGAGCGCAACGAGCGCTTCGGCGGCGAAGGCTCGCTCGACGAGGCCATCCTGCAGGAGGCCCGCGACGTCATCCTCGGCGAGTCCTCGCGCCTGGTCGCCCGCTACAAGGTCACCAACGTCAACCGCGACGTCGGCACCCAGCTCTCCGGCCAGATCGCCTACGTTCGCGGCGACGAGGGCCTGCCGCCCGCCACCATCGACCTGACCTTCACCGGTTCGGCCGGCCAGTCCTTCGGCACCTTCCTGGTCAACGGCGTTCGCCTCACCCTCAACGGCGAGGCCAACGACTACGTCGGCAAGGGCATCAACGGCGGCGAGATCGTCATCCGTCCAAAGCCCTCCGAGACCTTCGTCTGGAAGGACCAGTCCATCGTGGGCAACACCTGCCTCTACGGCGCCACCGGCGGCTACATCTTCGCCGCGGGCCGCGCCGGCGAGCGCTTCGGCGTCCGCAACTCCGGCGCGACCGCGGTCGTCGAAGGCGTGGGCGACCACGGCTGCGAATACATGACCGGCGGCACCATCGTCATCCTCGGCTCCACCGGCGGCAACTTCGGCGCCGGCATGTCGGGCGGCATCGCCTTCGTCTACGACGAGGCCGACGAGTTCCCCGCGCGCATCAACCCGGCGATGATCGGCCTCGAACGTCTCTCCGACGCCACCGAGATCGAGAACCTCCGCAAGCTGATCGCCACGCACGCCCAGCTCACCGGCTCGCCGCACGCGCAGGACCTGCTCAACGACTGGACCGCCGCCGTGAAGAAGTTCCACAAGGTCGTGCCCTTCCCGCCGACCCCGGACTTCCCGAAGAGCCTCTGCTCCTTCGACCCGGCCAAGCTCGCCATCACCGTCTGACCCGAAGGGCGGACACTACTGCCCGCCCCGTCAGCCGCACCCCTCAAAAAGCCGCGCCTTCGCAAGAGGCGCGGCTTTTTTGCGTCCGCCTTCGACGGCTCCGCTCAAGCGTGTATTCAAAACATCACGACATCGTCTCCCGCGCTTGCCCCGGTTGGTCGTGACACGACAACGCCGCGACTCTGGCACGTTTCCAGCGGCAGGCGCGGGCAAGCCTCTCCTCCATGCTTCGTTATCTCGCCGCGCTGCGCTGGCAGCGCATCGTGCTCTGGTGCTACCTTTGCTGGTATTTCGCGATCATCGCGCTCTACCTCGACACCAGCCCGTTGCTTTGGCTCTCGTCCGTCGGCATCAGCGCCATCATCGGCGCGGCCCTGTTGCTCTCGATCACCAAACCCGGCGGCGTCCGCCCCGACCGCTGGACCGTCTTTCGGCTCTTCCTGATGCCGTTCTGCGTCTCCAGCTACTCCGCGATCATCAAGGGCCGCGGCTTCGTGCTCATCTTCCCGCCGGAGCTGCGCCCCAACCTGATCGCCCTCGCCTCGTGTCCGGTTTTCATCACGCTGTGCCTCGTCTGCCGCCGCCTCGTCGGTCGCGGTCAGACCCGCACCCCGTGAAGCCCCCATCCCGACTGTTCGCCGCCCTGTTGTTACTCGCCGCCCCTGCCATGACGGGCGAGGCAAACTCTGTCCCGGAACAATGGCGGCCCCTCTTCGGCGAATTGCAGGAGATCCCGGCACCGGCCGAACCACCGTCGCCCATCCGTAATGAAAACCTCGATACGGAAACGCTCGACGCCCTGCGAACCGGCGCGCCGTTGATCGACAGATTCGTGCTGCTGACGGAAGACATCTTCCGGCTGCAGCCGATCCACGGTCCGGAAACGCCCTTTCCCGATCACGCCCCCCTCGCGCAAATCGCCCGCCTGCGCATGGCGTTGATCAAGCTCGCCTGGAACGACGGCGACCCCGACAAAGCCCTGCGCCTCGCGCGGCAAAACCTCGATCTCGCCCGCGCCATGCTCAAGGCCCAGGAGGGCATCATCCCCGTGATCGCCTCCGTCGGCGTCTGGCAAACCGCGCTCGACGGCGCCTATTGGCTTTCACGCCAACCCACGCTCACCCCTGAGCAGGCCGCCGCACTGCAAACCCGCCTCGCCGAGGACAACCACCTCGCCGCCCGCGCGCTAACCCGCGCGTTCGAGGGTGAATACACCTTTGTTCAAAAGGTCGTCGTCGATCGCCTGCCGATCACCAACGATCCCGAACTCGTGCTCGATTCCATCGGCTCGCTCGGCATGGCCCCGCCGTCAGCTCCTCCCGAAGGCCATCCACGCCTGCCCGTCGGCGAACGGCCGCCCCTCGATCCGGAGGCCACGCTCGCGCTGAGCAAGGCGCGCGCGTTCGACTACACCGAGGCGTTGACCGCCGAGCCCCTGCGCCACCCGCGTCACATTTGGAGCGAACAACACCACCCCGCGCAGCGCCAACTCGCCGACGAACTCGGCGCATTCCTCGTCTACGCCACCGCGGATCTGCCGCCAACTCCCGAGCAAATTGCGGCTGCCTCCGATGTCCTGGCCTCGGTGGAGAATCCCGCCGGCAAACTTTACGTGCTCATCGCCACCCCACATTGGGACGCCGTCAGCGAAACGGTCTTCCGCCGACAGGCCCAGAGCAACGCCCTGCAAGTGCTGCTCGCCTGGCGCCGCCTGGGGCGCACGGCTGACATCGCCACGCTGCTTGAGACGGGGCTGCTCGCGGCCGCGCCCGCCGATCCGTTTGGCGACGGCGCGCTGCGCGTCGACCCGGAGCGCGCCCGCGTGTGGAGCGTCGGTCCCGACGGCGTCGACCAGGGCGGGCAAGGCGACGGCGAAAATCTCGGGCGTCCGGACGACCTCGCCTGGCCGGCCGTGCCAGCTGTATTTTAATTTCAACTACAGCCGTGACGCGCCCGCGCCGGCCAGCGTTCACGACACAGGCAAACGCGGCTTGCCCGTCGCGCCGCGGACGTCACCCTGACGGCATGCCCGACCCGAACGACCGCCGCCCGCGCGACATGGACCGCGCCTACTGGGACGACGTCGCCGACACCTATGAGGACGAGATCTTCAGCGTGCGCGACCACGACACCGCCGGCCTCATCGAGGAGCGCGTCACGCGCCTGGCCGACGTCAATCACACCGCCGCCGACCTTGGCTGTGGCATCGGCAAGTTCACGCCGCTGCTCGCGCGCAATTTCGGTGCGGTGCACGCCTGCGACCTCTCCGAAAAGCTGCTCGCGCGCGCGCGTCGTGTCTGCCGCGGGTTTGCCAACGTCGACTTTCGCCAGACCGACCTCGGCGCGGAGCCGCATCCCTTCGAGCCCGTGGACTTCGTGTTGTGCGTCAACGTGCTCATCATGGCCTCGCTCGACATTCGCCTCCGCGCGCTGCGCGCCGTGACCGCGCAGGTGAAGCACGGCGGCCATCTGTTGCTCGTCGTGCCCTCGACGGAGTCGATGCTCTACACGCGCTTTCGCATGGTCGATTGGTCATTGCGCGACGGATACGACTGTGAGACGGCGGTGCGCGAGAACCTGCCGCGCGCCGGCTCGCTGCGCTCGCTCTACCAAGGCGTGCGTGCCATCGAGGGCGTGCCGACCAAGCACTACCTGCGCGAAGAGCTGCAGGTGTTGTTGGGCGACCACCAGATGGAGGTCCTCGAGACGCGCAAACTCACCTATCCCTGGACCACCGAGTTCGACGACCCGCCCGACTGGCTCGGCTCCCCACTCCCCTGGGACTGGCTCGTCCTCGCCCGCCGCACCTGAGCCCGCAGGCTAATCCGCAGCCCTCGACGCGCCCGATCGCGCCCGCCGCGGCCCTTGAAAAAGACTAACGTAGCTGGTTAGTTTTTTTCCATGGAACGAACCCATTTGTCCACGAACTCCGCGGTCCGGCTGATGGAGGCCCTCGGACAGGCCGCGTTCGTCGCGGCCGAGGCCGGCGCGCTGCACGCCTACGAACAACTGCGGCCCAAACGCAAAGGCGGCTTCCGTCAACGGCGGCAACCCGGACAGGCCACCCCGCTGTGGAACGTGCTGGCCGCGGAACTGCGCGGCGAATTACGCGAACATGGAGCCAAGAAGCGGTTGGCCGATCATTTGGGCGTGCCGGCGCAACGCCTGAGCGAGTTCCTTAACGCTCGTCAGCCGCGACTGCCCGACGGCGAGGTGACCCTGCGGTTGCTGCACTGGCTCAGCGAGCGCCAAGCCGGCCGCGACCCGACCCTCACCCTGCCGCGCAAACCCCTCGGCCGCCCCGGCAAACCGACCGCCGAAAAAGACTAACGTAGCTGGTTAGTTTTTTTTCGGGAAAACGGGCGGTGGGGCGCGAGATTCGGGGTTTCGGCTTTCGGGATTGTGAGTGGCACAGACATTCTTGTCTGTGCTCCGAGCGCGACGTCGCACCTGCACAGACAGGAATGTCTGTGCCACGCGTGGCGGGTGCGTGCGTCCGATGGCGATTCGGCTGTCCGGCTGTCCGACTCTCCGGCTGTCTGTCCCTCGGCTCACGCCTCGGGCCACGACCGAGCGGGGTTTGGGCGGACTTTCGGCGTTACTCGTAGCGGGCGCTGCGGCCGAGGTAGCCGAGGGTGAAGATTTCCTTCCAGACCCGGTAGCGGCCTTCGTGGGTGATCTTGCCGTGTTCCTCGCGGAGGGCGCGGGGCTGGAGGAAACCAAGCTCGGTGTTGATGCGCTCGAGGTCCTGCTGCTGTTCGTTGAGGTCGGAGAGGGGCTCGGTGGTCCAAGGGAGCACGAGCTCACCGGAGCGCGCCAGACGGTCACGGTGCCGGCGTAGCAGGCTGGCGAGGGAGCGGCACCAGGGGTTGCGCAGGACGTGCCAGCTTTCGGGGTAAAAACCGCCGAAGGGCAGGTAGAGGTTGTCGGTCACGTAACGGCGACCAGCCGCGGTGTGGCTGCTGAGGCTGGCGCAGAGTGAGACGGCGCCGTTGGCCTGAGGCAGGAAGGTGACCTGCAGCCGGATGCGGGCGTCGGCGTCCTGATAAACGCTGACGCGCAGCTGGTGCGCCGGGCTGATCTCGGCCTTGAGGGACTGCACGAGCTTGAAACCCTCGGCGCGGAGCCAGTCGCGTGTCTTGAGCAGGCGGGGGTTGGTGGGCCACTCGTCGCCGCCACGGTTTACGGTGAACTTGGGGAAGAGGGGCAGGGGGCTTAGGCTGAGGGCGTTGATGGCGAGCCAGTTGTAGATCGTCTCGGCGAGCATCCACAGCAGCGCGAAGACGAGCACGAGCACGGGGTAGGGACGGTCGCTCCACTCGAGGTCCTGGAAGAGCGCGGCGAGACCGAGCGAGATCACGCCGGCGCGCAGCCAGCGATTGAGGATGGCGAGCACGGGGCTGGCGAGGCGCAGGTTGAGCTGCACCACGACGAGCGAGGCGATGATGAAGGCGAAGAGGACGTAGCGGGGATCCATCGACAAAAAGGCCGGGGCGACGGTGGCCCCGGCCGGGAAACAAGCGGATTTGGCGGGCTTTGGCGACGCTAGGCGGGCCTTAGCTGAGGCGGACCGGCATGATGACGCAGATGAAGCTCTCCAAGGTCTTGAAGACGCCCGGGCTGACCTCGTCCTTGAGCTCAAAGAAGACCTCGTCCTTGGTGAGGGCCTTGAGCGGGTCCATGACGAAGGTCGGGTTGAAGGCGACCTGCAGGTCGGGGCCGCTGTAGGCGATGGCCATGGATTCGTGGGCCTCGCCGAAGTCGGGGCTCTGCGCGGTGATCTCGAGCAGGTTGCTGGTGAGCTTGATCTTAACGGAGTTGGACTTCTCGGAGCAGACCAGCGCGGCGCGGTGCACACACTGGAGGAAGAGTTCGCGCTCGAGTTTGATGCGCTGGTGGGTCTCCTTGGGAATAACCTGTTGGTAATTCGGGTAATTTCCCTCAACCACCTTGGAGTAGAGGTAGATGGAGTCGACGAGACCGCTGTCGGCCTTATCGGCGGAGATCTGGAAGGAGGCGCGGCGGTCGTTGAACGAGACCTTCAGTTTCTCGCCCTTGTCGAGCATGCGCATGAGTTCGCCCACGGTCTTGGCCGGGAGGATGATGCTGCCAGCGGCGTCCTCGGGGACCTCAAGTTCCTTGGAGACGAGGGCGAGGCGACGGCCGTCGGTGGCGACGAGGGAGAGCTTGCCGTCGCGGAAGTTGAAATAGACGCCGTTGAGGATGTAGCGGGTCTCGTCGGAGGACTGGGCGTAGGCGACGCTCTTGAGCATCGCGGTGAGCTCGGCCTGCTCGAGGGTGAAGGTGCGGTCGTCGCCGAACTCGGGGAGCGGCGGGAACTCTTCCTTGCCGATGCCCATGATGCGGAAGGTGGAGCCGCCGGAGGTGAGCTTGACCTGGTGGTTGGGCGAGGCATCGACCGAGACGTCGACGTTGGGCAGCTCGCGAACGATGGTGGAGAGGCGCTTGACGGGCAGGGTGACGGAACCGGGCTCCTTGACGTCGGCCTTGATGCGGGCGCGGATGCCGAGGTCGAGATTGGTGGTGGTGAGGGTGATGCTGTCCTTCTCCGCCTCGATCAGCACGTTGCTGAGGATGGGCATCGTGGCCTTGGAGCCGACGACGTTGAGCACCTGGGCGAGTCCGTTGCTGAAGTGATCGCGGTTGATCTTGAATTTCATGTGTGGGGAAGGGTGCGAATGTAGGTGTCCGCTGGAAGCTAAATTGAGGAAATCAACAAACGTTAAAAGAAAGCTGATTCAATAAGATATGTTATCCCTCTTCTTATGGTCTGCGAAAAACCCCAATAACCGGCCCGTTGTCAGAGGTAAAACGGGGGGCCGGAGCGTTGCGGAAAACGTCGCGGCGGGGGTGGGACAACCCAAGGGTTTTTCACAGGGTCAAAGTTGTTGGTCGGTTGTGCCGAGGTTGTTCCCAAAACGATTCACACCGGATCAGGCCGTGACGCCGCGGCGGCGGAAGTGGCGGCCGAGTCCGTAGAAGATGTAGCCGAGGCAGACGCCGAGCATGCCGTATTCCTTGAAGACGACGACGGTGGCGGCGACGCCGAGGATGAGCAGGAAGGTGACGAGGTTGGTGCGGGTCTGCAGGTCGATCTGTTTGCCGCTGGGGTAGCGCACGGTGCTGACCATGAGCACGGCGATGAGCACGAGCAGGACGGGCAGGCCGAGCGCCCAGCTTTGCAGGGAGCGGTCGTGGCGGGCGAGTTCGAGGAGGAAGAGCACGAGGGCGGCCACGGTGCCGGCGGCGGCCGGCACGGGCAGGCCGACGAAGTCCTTGTTGCCGGCGTTCTTCTCGTCGCGCTCGAGGAGCGGGTGGGTGATGACGTTGAAACGGGCGAGACGGATGGCGGCGCAGAGCAGGTAGATGAAGGCGAGCAGCCAGCCGATCTCGCGGAACATCGGGTAGCCCTGGGTCGGTGAGAGGATGAGGAAGAACACCATCAACGCGGGGGCTAGGCCGAAGGAGACGACGTCGGCGAGCGAGTCGAACTCGGCACCGAAGAGGGATTCGCGCCCGCCCATGCGGGCGAGGCGGCCGTCGAGGGCATCGAAGGCCATGGCGCCGAAGATGAGCCAGACGGCCTGCTTGAAGTAGGCGGTGGCGTCGGGCGGAATGCCGCCGGTGTCGGTGTAGCGGACGATGAAGTTGGCCTGGACGCAGCGGATGACGGCGGCGAACCCGCAGAACAGGTTGCCGGCGGTCATCAGGTTCGGGAGGAAGTAGATGCGGCTGGCCTGGCTGACGTGGTAGGGGTTGTCGCGTTCGTCGTCGCGGGGGACGTGAGGGTTCGCCATGGCGGGAAGGTGTGGTAGGGCGGGGCGCGCGGTGTCGGCGGCGCGGGGAGGGAAGGGGGCGGAGGGAGTGGAGCTGGGCGCGGCGGCTGCGGTGGCGATGTTGGCGGCGTTGGCGGTGGATGGGTTACTTGGTGAGGGTTTCGAGATATTTCCAGAACTTGGAATGTTGCTCGACGAGCTGTTCCTCGGAGACGGGGAGCTTGTTGCGCAGGAGGAAGTCCTCGAGGGAGTTCTTGTGGAGAATATAGACGACGTGGAGCTGGGCGTCACCCAGCAGTTCGAAGTAGAAACGATGGGGGCCGGACCGGAGGCGGTAGAGGGGCTTGCCGGCGCGCACGAAGCGGCCGAGGGGTTCGCGCGGCGCGGAGATTTGCTCGGGCTTCAGGTTGCTGAGCGGGTCGATGGCCTCGAGTTGTTCGAGCGGGTCGAGTTTCTTGAGTTCGCCGAGGCTTTGTTCGGAAAAGGTGACCTGATACATGCGAAAAAAGGATGCCGGTTGAGTAAGGCGGGCGGGCCCTCGCGGGGCGCGGGTCGCGAGGGACGTAAAATTCCCGTCACGCTAGGTGGGTCGCGGGGTGCGGCAATGCTATTTGCCGCGGCGGCGGGGGCGCGGCTCAGGCGCCGTTTTGGATGGTGCGGATGAAGGCGTCGGCCTCCTTGATGGAGCGCTCCATGTCGGCGATCAGGCGCGAGACGTCGCGCTGGAGTTCGCGGCTGGTGGAGCCGAGGCCGGCGACGGCGCGGGCGTTGAGGTTGTGTTTGAGAAAGAGCACCTGGTCGCGCAGCAACGTCAGCACCGGGTCCATGCGGTCGGCGGCCGCGCTCATGGTCTTGGCCAGCGATTCGTAGCGGGCGCGGGTCTCGCGCAACTGGCGGGCGCTCTGGTCGCGCAGGGCGGGGCTGGCGTATTGGGCGAGCTCGGCGTCCCATTCGTCGAACAACGCGAGCGCCACGCTGTCGACCGACTTGATGCGATCGCGCACCTCCTTGGCGCGGTCCTCGCTGAGCTTCAGCTCGCGCGCGAGGCGATCGTAGCCCGCGGCGAGATCACCGGTGTCGACCTTGGTGACGGCGAGGAATTGCTCGAGCGCGCTGGAAAACTGCACCTTGGCCTCCTGCTGCGATTCACGCGCGCTCTCGACGCGATCAGCGAGGATCTCGCGCTTCGGCGTGCCCAGCTTTTCCCGCACCGAATAGTAGGCGGAGGACTGGCAACCGGTGAAAACCGAAACGCCGGCTAATCCGGCGACCAACAACAGCAGTGCGCGTGAGATCATGGGTGGAAAAACGAAGGGACCTGATTAGCCTACTCGCATGTCACTTCGGGGCAAGTCCGGCCACCCGATGACATTAGACTGGCGGAGCCTCCGTTCCGCACCTACGACATTACCTTCAGTCATGATCCAACCCGATCATACGCACAACGTGCTGCCACCGCTTCCCGGACTCACCGGCGCCATTGAGCAATGGACCGCCCGCGCGCTCGACGAACACGCTATCGTGGCGATTACCGACGTGCGTGGCGACATCGTCTACGCCAACGACCAGTTCTGCCACATCTCCGGTTATCACCGCGAGGAGCTGCTCGGGCAAAACCACCGCATCCTCAAGTCCGGCCACCACCCCAACGCCTTCTACGCCGACATGTGGCGCACCATCGCCACCGGCGGCACCTGGCGTGGCGTGGTCTGCAACCGCAGCAAGTCCGGCCAGCTCTACTGGGTTCAGTCCACCATCATGCCCCTGCTGGGCACGGACGACAAACCCGCTTACTATCTCGCCCTCCGCACCGACATCACCGAGCTGAAGCTCGCCGAGCAGGCCAACGCCCGCCTCGTCTCCCAGCTCAGCTCCGGCACCGAGGAACTCCACAGCGCGCAAAACCAGCTCGCCGCCTTCTTCGTCAACTCCCCCATCGGCATCAGCTGGCGCGAAGTCACCCGGGACGGCCGCCCCGGCGCCAACCACGTCAACGAACGCTTCTGCGAACTCATCGGCCTCACCATGGACGAGGCCCTCGACATCGAGAACGTCCGCCGCGCCACCCACCCCGACGACTGGGCTGCCCAGGAAACGCTCACCACCGAGGTCTACCTCGGCAAGCGCGACCGCTTCTCCATCGACAAGCGCTACATCCACAAGGACGGCCGCGTCGTCTGGGGAAACCTCACCGTTGCCGTCCTCCGCGCGCCGGACGGCCACGTCACGCATCATTTCGCGATGCTCGAGGACATCACCGGCCGCCGTCTGGCCGAGGAAGAACTCCGCCGCAGCGAGTCGCGGTGGCGCACCTACCTCTCCACGGCCAGCGAGATCCTCTACGCCCTCACCCCCGAGCACACCTACAAGTTCGTCTCCCCCGCCTGGACCAACAAGCTCGGCCACCCCGTCGAGGACGTGCTCGGCCGCTCGATCTACGATTTCGTCCACCCAGAGGACGCACCCCGCTGTCGTGAGTTCGTCGGTCGCATCCTCGGCGGCCAGCCTGACGCCGGCATGGTCGAGTATCGCATGCACCACCGCGACGGCCGCTGGATCTGGCACGCCTCCACCGGCTCCGCCTACTCGGACCGCGACGGACGCCGCGCCTACTTCGGCGTCGGCCGCGACATCAGCCTCCGCCGTCAGGCCCAGGAAGAACTGCGCGCCGCCCTCGCCCGCCGCGAGGAACTCGAGCGCATCATCGACCGCTCGCCCTCCGTCGTCGTGCTCTGGCGGGCCGAGGCCAACAGCTGGCCCGTCGAATACGTCTCCGCCAGCATCCGCCAGTTCGGCTACTACCCCGAGCAATTCACCAGCCGCCAGCTCACCTTCGCCGACATCACCCATCCCGAGGATCGCGAGCGCGTCGCCGCCGAGCTGCAGGCGCACGCCGCCACCGGCCACGACGAATACAATCAGGAATACCGCATCCAGTGCGCCGACGGCCGCGTGCGCTGGGTCGACGACCACACCATCGTGCGCCACGCGCCCGACGGCCACGTCACCCACCACGAGGGCGTCATCACCGACATCACCGCCCGCAAGGAGGCCGAGGAAAACGAACGCGCCGCCCGCGAGCGCGAGCTCAACCTCGCCCGCGAGGTCCAGCAGCACCTCCTGCCCAGCGTCTTTCCCGACCTGCGCCGCGTCGAGGCCCGCGCCCTCTCGCAACCCTCGCTCCATCTCGGCGGCGACTACTTCGACGTGCTCGAGATCGACGCCAACCACCGCGGCTTCGTCATGGCCGACGTCTCGGGCAAGGGCGCGCCCGCCGCGCTCATGATGGCCGCCTGCCGCGCCAACCTCCGCGCCTTCGCCCCCGGCGAACTCTCGCCGGCCGAGGTCCTGCGCCGCGTCAACCGCGCCCTCCAGCCCGACATGCCCCCGCGCATGTTCATCACCCTCTTCTACGGTATCCTCAACATGGATACGCTGGAGCTGCGCTACGCCCGCGCCGGCCACGAGGCCGGCCTGCTCATCCGCGCCGGCGGCGACGGCTCCGTGGAGCTGCTCAGCAAGGGCGGCCTCGCGCTCGGCCTGGCGCCTGCCGCGTTGTTCGACACCATCGGCGAGGACACCGTCGCGCTGTCCTCCGGCGACCTGCTCGCGCTCTACACCGACGGCATCAACGAGGCTTGCAACATCACCGGCGAGGAATTCGGCCGCGAGCGCCTCACCGGCGTCCTGCAGCGCCACGCCGGCGAGCCCCTCGAGTCGCTCCTGCGCACGATCGACCGCTACCTGCGGCAGTTCTGCACGCTGGCCCAGCGCGACGACGACCGCGCGCTCCTGCTGGTGCGCCCGCGCTGAGCGTCCGGCGCTGCGTCATCCGCCCCGGACGCTTTGTCGTTATTTTACGGATACAGCGCGGCCTTTTGCCAGCCGCCCGCGTCCTTGGCCTCGTAGCGCGTGCGCTCGTGCATGCGGAAGGGCTTTTCCTGCCACAGCTCGATCGAGTCCGGCACCACGCGGAAGCCCGACCAGTGCGCCGGACGCGGCACCCGCCCGCGCGGGAAACGCACCATGTTGGCCGCCACCGCACGCTCAAGCTCGGCGGGCGTCTTGAGCGGCTTGGACTGCTTGGACGACCACGCGCCGATGCGGCTCAGGTAGGGCCGCGTGGCGAAGTAGGCGTCGGCCTCCTCGTCGGCCACCGGCTCCACCCGGCCTTCGATGCGGACCTGGCGGCCCGGCGGATTCCAATAAAAGCACAGCGCGGCCCGCGGATGCGCGGTGAGCGCGTCGGCCTTGGGGCTCTCCAGGTTCGTGTAGAACACAAAGCCGTCTTGGTCGGCGTGCTTGAGCAGCACCATGCGCACGGCCGGGTTGCCCTCGGCGTCGACGGTGGCGAGCGCCATGGCGTTGGGCTCCAACACGCCCCGCCTCGAGGCGTCGTCGAGCCATTCGTGGAAGGTTTCCAGTGGATCGGTCATAATGCCAAATCATAGCCCCGATTGCTTTTTTCGACTCCGCACCGCTTGGCCAACAGTGCGCATTCACCACCCTATCAGCGCAGCCCATAAGTTTCACTGCGACCCGATCCCTTCTCGCTTCTGGCCAGCCCAACGCGCGCGAAAGGGTTCGCGCAGCGCAACTGATTCGCCCTATTCATGACGCTTCAACCCCTTCCCCCGGCGCAACCTGCCCCCGTGTTTATGGCTTCCAACCCCTCCTCCGTCCGTCCCTTCGCCAAGCTCATGGCGGCCAACCGTTCCGAGATCGCCGTGCGCATCTTCCGCGCCGGCACCGAACTCGGTCTGCGCACCGTCGCCGTCTACGCGCAGGAGGACCGCTTCTCCATCCACCGCTACAAGGCCGACGAGGCCTACCAGGTCGGCGCCGGCAAGGGCCCCGTCGCCGCCTACCTCGACATCGACGGCATCGTCGCCCTCGCCAAGACCCACGGCGTCGACGCCATTCATCCCGGCTACGGCTTCCTCTCGGAAAACGCTGCCTTCGCCCGCGCCTGCGAGCAGGCCGGCATCACCTTCGTCGGCCCCCGCTCCGAACTGCTCGAGATGATGGGCGACAAGACCGCCGCGCGCGCCCTCGCGCAGCGCATCGACGTGCCCGTGCTGCCCGGCACCGAGGACGCCATCACCGACCGCGCCGAGGCGATGAAGACCGCCAAGAAGATCGGCTTCCCCCTCATCATCAAGGCCGCCTTCGGCGGCGGCGGCCGCGGCATGCGCGTCGTGCACAAGGCCGAGGACCTCGCCGCCCTGCTCGACGAGGCCCAGTCCGAGGCCGGCCGCGCTTTTGGCAACCCCGCTGTCTTCCTCGAAAAATACATCCCCCGCGCCAAGCACATCGAGGTGCAGATCCTCGGCGACCGGCACGGCAACGTCATCCATCTGCACGAGCGCGACTGCTCCGTGCAGCGCCGCCACCAGAAGGTCATCGAGGTCGCCCCCAGCCACGGCCTGCCGCCCGAGGTCGTCGCCGAGCTCAACGAGGCCGCCGCCCGCATCGCCCGCGAGATCCGCTACGACAACGCCGGCACCATCGAGTTTCTCTACGACCTCGACCGCCACGAGTGGTTCTTCATCGAGATGAACCCGCGTATCCAGGTTGAGCATACGGTCACCGAGGTCGTCACCGGCCTCGACCTCGTGCGCGCCCAGATCCTCATCGCCCAGGGCCACGCCCTCCACTCCGCCGAGGTTGGCATGCCCGCCCAGGACGCCGTGCCGAAGAACGGTTACGCGCTCCAGTGCCGCATCACCACCGAGGACCCCGAGAACAAGTTCACCCCCGACTACGGCCGCATCTCCGCCTACCGCTCGCCGGGCGGCCTCGGCGTGCGCCTCGATGGCGCCATGGGCTTCGCCGGCGCGGTCATCACGCCCTTCTACGACTCCATGCTCGTGAAGGTCATCGTCAGCGGCCCCACCTACGAGCTCGCGCTGAACCGCATGCGCCGCGTGCTCGCCGAGTTCCGCATCCGCGGCGTGAAGACCAACATCCCCTTCCTCGAAAACGTCGTCGCTCACCCCGTCTTCGCCTCCGGCCAGGCCACCACCACGCTGATCGACACCACCCCCGAACTCTTTCGCTTCAAGCCCCGCCGCGACCGCGCCACCAAGCTCCTCAACTACATCGGCAACGTCACCATCAACGGCAACCCGCACGCCAAGGGCTACCGTCCCGCCAAGCCCATCGCGGCGCCCGTTTCCCCCGCCTGCGACCCGCTGGCCGCCCCGCCCGCCGGCACCCGCCAGCTGCTCCTCGAGCTCGGCGCGGAGAAGTTCGCCGAGTGGACCGCCAAGCAACGCCGTCTCCTGATAACGGATACGACCTTCCGCGATGCGCACCAGTCGCTCATGGCCACCCGCGTGCGCACGCACGACATGCTCGCCTGCGCCTCGGCGCTGGCCCGTCGCGCGCCCGGCCTCTACTCGCTGGAGATGTGGGGTGGCGCCACCTTCGACACCGCCATGCGCTTCCTCCACGAGGACCCGTGGGAGCGCCTGCGCCAGCTCCGCGAGCGCATCCCCAACATCTGTTTCCAGATGCTCTTCCGCGGGGCCAACGCCGTCGGCTACACCAACTACCCCGACCGCGTCGTCGCCGGCTTCGTGAAGCACGCCGCGGACAACGGCATGGATATCTTCCGCGTATTCGACTCGCTCAACTACCTGCCCAACCTGCGTGTCGCCATGGAGTCCGTGCGCGCCACCCACGGTGTCTGCGAGGCCGCGCTCTGCTACACCGGCGATATCCTCGACCCGAAGCGCGAGAAGTATTCACTGGAGTATTACATCCGCCTCGGCAAGGAGCTGGCCAAGATGGGCGCGCACCAGATCGCCATCAAGGACATGGCCGGCCTCTGCCGGCCCTACGCCGCGCAGCGCCTCGTCAAAGTCCTCAAGGACGAGGTCGGCCTGCCGATCCACTTCCACACGCACGACACCTCCGGCATCGCCGCGTCGTCGATCCTGCGCGCGGCCGACGCCGGCGTGGACATCGTCGACCTCGCGCTCGGCTCGATGAGCGGCAGCACCTCACAGCCCAACCTCAACTCCATCGTCGCCGCCCTCGAGAACACTCCCCGCGACACCAAGCTCGACCTCGACGCGCTCAACGAGTTCTCCGACTACTGGGAACAGGTGCGCGCCGTGTATGCCCCCTTCGACACCGCGCCCAAGGCCGGCTCTGCCGAGGTCTATCTGCACGAGATGCCCGGCGGCCAATACACCAACCTCAAGGAGCAGGCCGCCTCCATGGGCGTCTCGCACCGCTGGCCCGAGATCGCCCGCGCCTACGCCGACGTCAACCAGCTCTTCGGCGACATCGTGAAGGTCACGCCCTCGTCGAAGGTCGTCGGCGACATGGCGCTCTTCCTCTTCTCGCGCGGCATCAAGCCCGCCGACGTCGTCAACCTGCCGCCCGGCGAGACACCCTTCCCCGAGAGCGTCATCGACATGCTCTCCGGCGGACTTGGCTGGCCCGACGGCGGTTTCCCCGCCGACGTCTCGCTCGCCGTGCTCGGCCACGAGAAACACAAGGCCGCGCAAAAACGCTACCAGGCCGACCTCAAGGCCGCGGCCGCCGGCAAGCCCGCGAAAAAGTCCGAGCCCGACCCGCTGCCCGCCGTGCGCGAGGAACTCGCGGCCAAGCTCCGCCGCGAGCCCACCGACGACGACGTTTATTCGCACCTCATGTATCCGCAGGTCTTCGCCGACTTCACGAAGCACCAGCGCGACTACGCCGACGTCTCGGTGCTGCCCTCGGCCACCTTCTTCTACGGCATGCAGGTCGGCGAGGAGATCACCGTCGAGATCGAGCAGGGCAAGACGCTCTTCATCCGCCTGCTCGGCATCGGCGAGCCCGACAAGGACGGCAAGCGCAAGGTCGCCTACGAGCTCAATGGCATCGCCCGCGAGGTCGCCATCGCCGACAAGAGTGTGAGCGCCGCGGTGAAGTCGCGTCCCAAGGCCGACCTCGCCGACCCCGCGCAGGTCGCCGCGCCGATCCCCGGCCTGGTGGCCGAGCTGTCGGTGTCAGTCGGCGCGAAGGTCGCCAAGGGCGCCAAGCTCCTGCTCATGGAGGCCATGAAGATGCAGACGACGGTCTACGCCGCGTGCGACGGCGTGGTCGACGAGGTCAACGTGTCCGTCGGCGAAACCGTCGAGGCCAAGGACCTGCTCATCAAGCTGCGCCCTGCCGCCAAGGCCTGAGCCAAAGGAGAGCGGACATTCCTGTCCGCTCGCAACGAACGTGACCAAACAGGAAAACCGGGTCCTTGTTGTTCCCTACGTCGGCATATTTTCCGAGCACCCGTCATCTGTAGCGAAACGGCGCACTCAGATGGCGAGCCGCAGAGTTTTTTCGCCACAGAGGGCACAGAACTCGGACACAGAGATCACAGAGCCAACCCCCGGGCCCCGAAAGGCGCCCTGACTTTCCCTCTTTGGAATTCAGTGTCGCAGCTCTGGTCCGGCTGGCAACGCCGGCGTCCCCGCCGGCCACGCCCGATCCTCCGTTTTCCGCCCCGCCGATTTCCCCGCGCTTACAAAAGCCTCGCAGCAAGGGATTCAGCAGGTAAAACCCGATGCACCATGCACTCCCGAGCGGTCCAACCGATACTCTGCGGGATCAGGATCTGCGGTGGCGTCGCCACCGTCCGGTCCGTGATAAATCGTCGTTGCGGAGGGAGGTTGGCTGGGCTTTGGAAAACGAACAAAACACGGCTAGGCCCCTTGGACCGCGGCGCCTGATATGATCGGCCATGAAAAGAACATACATCGCGATCACCGGCCTGTTGATGATCGCCTCGTGCCTGACACTGGCGCCGGTTTTCTGTGAGTGGAAGTGGGGCTCTCAGCCGCAGGCCAACCTCGGCCAGGAGCAAGCCTATGCCTATTTGTGGCTGCATCGGGACGATACATTTTCCTACTACGGACTTTGCGCATTCAATACGTTCCAGATGCGAGCAAGCGCCAACCTGATGTTGCGTGATGAGCAAAACCGCGTGCAACGCGTGTTTATTGAGAACGTGGTTGCGGTTGTCGACGGGGTCGAATTCCCGGTGCCCGAATTGGCAAGTGTGGAGCTGTTGATGAACCGCAGCATCCATAACATGTATGGTGGGGATGGGGGGAGCGCGCGTCTGGGTTTCCAATTGGGGGCGATTCCGCATGGTTTAGTCGAGCTCAGGGTCCGCGGCACGATTACGGCCGAGACCGGCGAGGTGCTGCCCCTGCGGATTGTAGTGAATTCGATCATACAGACCGACTCGGCCAGAATGATGTTCTGGCAATACTTGCTGATGCATCTCCATGCCTGAGGAAACTGCAGCTTGGTGAACGTCATCGATGAGCGAGGCGGCACATGTGGCGCACGGAGAGCGTTGGTTGCCGCGCGATCACTCCAGATCGGATACGGCCGGTTAGCCCGGGGATCATTTGATAATGTTTGCCGAAGGTCAGCACGGCCGGGCCGTGCTCCAGGGTGGTGGCACCGATGAGGATGTCGGCCTGCGGAATCACATCGCCGCGATGAGCGTTCGACAGGGCAATCGTGGTTGCGCAGTTTGCATTCACCATGCCTCCGCTCATCCTCTGGTTTCTCGATGGCCGGGCTTTTGTGATCTGCGCCGTCGTCTGCCTGCTGGGTTTTGTCTGGATGGCCGCGGGTGTTCGTTTGCTCGGATTGCGCCGCGCGCTGGTGTGGGTGGCGTTGGCGGGGCTGGTCGTGCCGGTGACGTCGACGCCGATCATGTGGCCGCTGCAAATCGCTCCGTTCGCCGTGGCGCTGGCGGGTTTGATCGTCGTGTGGCGCAAAGCCGCCGCCCGGCGGACGGTGCGGGTATGGGGACTGGTCGGCGTGCTGGCGGTGGGCGTCGCGTTGTTTGCCGAGCTGCGGTGGTGGCCGCGTGCGACGATCACCGGAGCGGAGAATGGCGTGGTGGTGATCGGCGATTCGCTCAGCGCTGGCATCGGCGGCGCGGAAACCGTCTGGCCGCGTCAACTCGCCGAGCGCGCGCGGCTCGACGTGGTGTCGGTGGCGTTTCCCGGTGCGCGCATCGCCGACTGGCGACGACAACTCGCGCGGGCGGACGTCGGCGGGCGCGTGGTCGTGGTGCTGCTCGGCGGAAACGACATGCTGGGCCGCGGCTCGGCCGAGGCGTTTCATGATGAGCTGGAGGCGCTGGTGCTCGCGGTGCGCGAACGCGGAGGCCGGCCGTTGCTGATCGAGTTCCCGGTGTTGCCGGCACGAGGAGGTTTCGGCCACGCGATGCGCGCGGTGGCGGCGAAGCACGACGTGCCGCTCCTGCATCGGCGTTTTCTGGCCGCGGTGCTGCAGGCGCCGGGCGCGACGGTCGATGGACTGCACCTCTCGGAATCCGGCCACCGCGCCATGGCGAGGACGATCATGCTCAGCCTCACGTCCCTTTCCGAGTCCCCGGCTCCCGGCGAAGAGTAACCCATTGGGTTACTCTTTGGTAAACGTAGATGGCGTCGGTTGGCGGGAGCCGGCGGAGGGGGCATGGCGTGCTCGAGGTGATGCGGATGAGAATGTCGACGGCACGAAACGTGGGTCAGCGCGCGGCCAATCGGGCGATGGTGGCGAGGGCGCCGGCCATGCGGTCTTCCCACGGAAAGCCGCAGCTGAGGCGCAGGCAGTTCTTGAAGCGGCCGTCGGGCGAGAACATCGGGCCGGGCGCGATGCTGATGCCGGCGGCGCGGGCCTCCGCGCACAGCGCCAGCGAATCGACCCCGCGCGCGAGCTCCAGCCAGAGCAGGAAGCCGCCGGCGGGGTTGCTGACCTTGGTGTCGGCCGGGAAAACGTCGGCGACGGTGTCGCGCATGCGGGCGACCTGCCGCCGGTAGGTGTGGCGGAGCTTGCGCAGGTGGCGCTCGTAGCCGCCGTCACGCAGGAACTCGGCGACGACGAGCGAGGGCAGGGTGGGGCTCCCCACGGTGAACGCCGTTTTCTGCGCGAGCACGGCGGCGTGGTGCCGGCCGGCGGCGACGTAGCCGATGCGCAGGCCGGGGCAAAGGGTCTTGGAAAACGAGCCGCAGAGGATGACGTCGGCGTTTGTATCCATTCCTTTGAGACAACGAGGGCGGTCGCCCTCGTGCGGCAGGTCGCCGTAGACGTCGTCCTCGATGACGGGCACGCCGTGGCGCGCGGCGAGCGAGAGCAGCGCGCGGCGGTTTTCCGCGGGCATGAGCGCGCCGAGCGGGTTGGAGAAGTTGGGAGTGACGACCATCGCCGCGACGCGTCCGCGACCGAGCGCGAGAGCGGTGGCGTCGAGGTCGAGTCCGGCGGGGCCGGCGGGCACGGCGACGACCTTGAGGCGCAGCTGCGCGATGATGTTGAGCAGGCCGTAGAAGGCGGGTGACTCGATCAGCACCGTGTCGCCGGGCGAGGCGACGGCGCGCAGGGCGAGTTGCAGGGCCTCGCTGGCGCCGGTGGTGACGACAAAGTCGTCGGCGGAGAGGCCGCAGCCCCAGTCGAGCGAGCGGCGGCTGAGTTCGCGGCGCAGCGCGAGGCTGCCGGGCGCGGGATCGTAGGCGTTGCAGGCGGCGGGCTGGCGGCGCAGCAGTGACGCGCCGATGCGGGCGAGGCGTCGGGCGGGCAGCAGGTCGTGGCCGGGCACGGCGCCGCCCATGGGCACGAGCGCGGGGTTGGCGAGGTCGCGCATGAGCGAGACCATCGGCGTGTAGCGGCTGAGCGTGGAGACGGAGGGCGCGTGGCGCGCGGGCGCGGGTTCGTCGAGCGTGGCGGCGGCCGGGCGCGGGCGGACGTAGAAACCCGACTTGGGACGGGCCTCGATGAGGCGGCGCGTCTCAAGCAGCATGTAGGCCTGGAGCGCGGTGGGCACGCTGACGTCGTGCTGGCGGCTGAACTGGCGGACGGACGGGATGCGCTCGCCCGCGCGGAGCGAGCCGTCGGCGATCATCGACTCGACGCGGTCGGCGAGCCGACGGTAGAGCGGGGGCGGCTTGGGCGAGACCATGGCGACCAGCTTAGCGGACCGGCCGGCGCGGGCCATGGACAGCTGGCGACGTTGCATGCCTATACAGATGACGCGAATGGCACATCTGTTAAAGCCATAAAGCCGACCGGCTGAGGCTACGCGGCGGGGAGGGGGTGCGGTAGGCTGTCGGCATGAAGACGATCACCACGCTGAGCTCACTGGTCTTGGGTCAATTGCGGGCGCTCCACGCGGCGGAGAATAAGGATCGCTCGCCGACAGCGGTGGCGGTTGGGCGTGCGGCTGGTCGACGGGAACAGGCCGATCTGGCTGGAAGAGGAAATGCTCCGGGAAAACCCTTCGCGTCCGCACGACCATCGGATGCGCCCCGCAGTTGGTTGTAACGGGCTGAGGGCTGATGAAATCACCGTCGCCGGCTTCATGGCACTGGCGTGGGAGCAGGGGCGATCGCCGCAAAAGAGTAACCTAATGGGTTACTCTTCGGAGGTAGGGGGCCTGGCTGGCGTGGGGGGGGACCAGGAGGGCGTGGCGATGATTGGCGGGGTTTGTTCGAGGCGGACTTCGAGGTCCATGTCGTCGTCGGTTCCGGTGGGAACGGGGGTGATCTTGAGTGTGAGCAGAGGATCCTCGAGCTGAAGCGTGGCGGTGCCGCCGGGGCGGACGGTGATCTCGGAGATCGTGATGCCTGACACGCCGGGCGTGCGGGCGAGGTCGTTGAGCACGGCGTCGACTTCGTCGCGGATCCAGACCTCGCCGTGTTGGAGTGTATTGGCGGCGTTGGTGGCGATGGAGTCGAGGCCGACGCGGGTGCCGGTCTCGTCGTCCAGCAGGTTGAAGCGGCCCTGCAGGCGGACCTGCGGAGTGCCGTCGACGTCGATCAGCTCGGGTTGCACGAAGGCGTAGAGGCGGTTGCCGTCGGGCAGCAGGTAACCGCCGGTGACGACGGCCTCGCCGGACTTGAGGCGGGCGTTGACGGTGGAGCTGAGCAGGTCGTGGCCAAGGGGCCGGCGGAGTTCTTCCAAGTGTTCGCGGGCGGTGGTGAGCTGGGTGTCGCGCTCTGCAAGGCGGGTGCGCGCGTCGGCCAGCTCGGCGGCGAGGGCGGCGTTTTGGCGGGTGAGACGGTCGAGTTCGTCGGCCTCGGTGGTCACGGAGGTGGACGCGGGAGTCGGCGCGGGCAACACGGCCGGAGCGGCGGTGGACGGAGCCGAGGTGAGGGCCGACGTGGGCGTCTGACGGGTGATCACGAGGGTAGCAAGCACGCCCAGCAAGGTGGCCAAAAGCAGCGGCAGGATGGGTTGGCGCATAATATGCAGTAAACGATGGTAAAAGAGAACGCCAACCCTACAGTTTGGCGTAGTTATCCTATTGCCTCGAAGTAGGTAACATCGATGGAGAGGTGATGAATTCCTGAGAAAACAAGGGATATCCCCTATAGGTTTTATGAGTGTTTGACGCTAGGATTTAACCACTTTTTTGCATCAAAACCATCGGGCTGTCGCGCAAGCGATGGTCCCTACCACGGCTCCGAAGTCGCCCCACTTCGGAGTCAGGAGAAAAATGAAATTCGACATCATCAGCACGGGGGCAATGACACCGGACCAGCGGGTCCGGGAGAGATTTGGTGGATGCGTGACATCGCGAAGCCATGGCGTGCCTGCCGTTGACCATCAATCAAGCGCAGTGTGTCGCCGCGCGCCGGTGCGCTCCGGCTTAGGAGCTTAAAGCCATTAACCATCCAACCGTTCGATCATCATGTATTACGCATTCTTTTTTCTGGGGCTCATTCTGATCTGCCTGCCCGGCGCCTTTGTTCTTCAGCGCAAGTGTCGTTTCAAGTCCTTGGATCAGATCATGGAAAAGCGCCACCTGTGGTGGTCGTGGATCCATGGGTTAAACATCTTGGATCTGGTGCGCGGGTTCAGCGGCGTGATGCTGATGAAGCTGGCCTTCGAGGAACTCGTGCCGGAAGCCGGGGCGATGATCGAGTATGCCATGCTGGGCGTGGTGCTGGCGTGCGGCTGCGTGTTGCAGAAATTTTTCTTCAACGCGGAAAGGGACGAAGCGGTCACGCCGTTGTTCTTTTTGGCGGGCATTGCCTTCGCCCTCGTCTCGGCGCCGCTGGCCGCGATGGTGCTGGTCTTCGGCGTCACGACCGGGATCGCGCTGCGCAACATCGGCGGCGGTCTGGCCGCAATGGCGGTGGCTTCGGTGGGGCTGGCCTTGGTTTTCCGCGGCGAACTGATGGGATTGGTCGCCTTGGGCGGACTCGCCGGCGAGGTCGCCATGCTGTCGCTGCTCATGCACCGCACGATGGTGCTGACGCTGTCCACGCACCGGCTCTATCGCCGGGCGGAGGTGCAGGAATCGCTCGGCGCGCTGCGCTGAGCGGCGCTGGCGCCGGTGGTGTGCCGGCGTGCGCGAAGACCGTCTCAGCGGTTTAGCCGAAGCCGCAGAAAGTCGACCGTCATGCCGAGGCAGCGGTAGGCGAGTTCGGCGTCGTAGCGGTGGCCCTCGTCGCGCAGGAAGGCGTGGGCTCCGTTGAACTCGTGCCAGGTGAACGTCGTGCCGGCGGCGGTGAGCGCGGCGTAAATTTTTGCCCGGCCCTCGCCGGGCACGTGCGGGTCCTGACGCCCCCAGACCATCATCAGCTCGCCCTTGATGTCGGGGATGCGGGCGAGGGAGTCGTCGCACTTGTCCTTGCCGAGGCTGCCTTGGTGGATGTCGGTCGCGTAGAAGCACACGGTCGCGGCGACGTCGGCCAGCATGGCGGTGCGGAAGGCGAGGTGGCCGCCGAGGCAGATGCCGACCGAGCCGACGGCGCCGTTACCAGCGTCATGGTTTTTTAAATACGCCACGACGGCCGCGGCGTCGTCATCGTAGGAAGCGAGTTCCTTGGCGTATTTGAGTTCGTTGCCCTTGTCCGCGCCGGCCTGGTCGTAGGCGAGCACGGTGCCGGCGGGGAGGAACTCGTGGTAGACCTCGGGCACGGCGACGACGAAGCCGTGGCCGGCGAGAAACGCCGCGGTGCGCGCGATGGGTGCGGTGATCTGAAAAATCTCCGACCAGAGCACGATGCCGGGAAACCGCCCTTCGCCGGCCGGACGAAAGACGAGCGTGCGCATCGGGCCGCGCGGCGTGGAGAGGGTGACGGATTCGGGCTCGCGGATGGTCATGGCGTGGAAAAAGACAGAAACGGATTGGCGTGGCAAAGGCGCAACGACACGCCGTTTTCCCGCTTAGCCGAAGGCATGGTCGTCAACAAAGACTCCTGCCGTAGATCGGGCGCTAACGGTTATGGCGGTCCAAGACACCGGGAATATCATTGGGTGAAAACGATACATCCGCGGCCCATTTGCCGAAGCCGCCCTTCTGGTTGACTGCTTGGACCCATTCGGCGAGCGCCTGCCGTTTGGCTTGGTTTTGCTGAGAATCCTCGCCTTTCACTTCAAGAATGAGGTGATTCCCGTTCTTCAATCGAATGAGAAAGTCGGGCACGTATTTACGCTTCGAACCGCCCCATAGGTAGAACACGTGAAACCCGAGGTGGTCGTTTTTCGCATAGGCGGCGACGTGCGGGCTGTGCTCGATTTCGTAAGCTTCGCAGGCCTCCCAGGTGGAATCGAAAACGCAGTGACTGATGTGCGATTTGACCGTCGGGTGCGCGGCCTTGGTGGTATACCATGTCGGCATATCGCCGGTGGCGGCGATGGGGCGGTCGGTGTTAAAAATCGGTTCCAGCTCGCTCAGGTTTTGCTCCCGCAGGTGCTGGAAGAGGTGCTGGACGGTCTTGTCGATGTTGAGCGCGAAGAGCACACGGCGGCGCAGATCGTCTTGGTGGAACAAGTCTGGGATAAGCACCTTGTTCGTTTTCCAGAAGGCCTCGACGAGTTTCACCAACTGGAGAAACAGGAACTCGGGGTTGCCCTTGAACCGGCCTCTCCCGAATTGCTCGAAGGCCTTGCGCGCGCCGAGGAACAGGAGGCGTTGCAACCGGAACTGGCTCTCGAAACGCAGCAGGTCGATCTCCGTCACCTTGCCGAGGTCGGTCTGGCCGCCGAGCGCCGCCGCCATTTCGGCCGAGATGGGGCTGTTGGCGGGATCGAGCTCGATGGCCGGCACCTTGGACCAGTCGATGGTGAGCTTTGATTTGAGCACGCTGTCGATGCGCTCGATGTTCGGCCAAGTGATTTCGAAGGCTTTCCGCTCCGTGAGCACCTCGATCTGTGTCGAGGGCTTCGGCGGCGGAGGGGGCGCGCCGCCGTCTTCCACGTCCTGGAAGATCGAGAGCGGCACGCCGAACACGTTCACGTATTCCGGCAGAAACAGGCCGTTCTCGTCCGTCTCGTAGGAGACGCGGCGCAGACCGCGGCCGATTACCTGCTCGCACAACAACTGCGAGGTGAACGCGCGCAGGCCCATGATGTGGGTGACGTTCTTCGCGTCCCAGCCTTCGGAGAGCATCGCCACCGAGATGACGTTTTGCAGGCCCTGCCCGGCGCGACCGACCTTGCCCACCGTATCCACGATTTCGCGGAGCAGCTGCTCCTTCTTAAGGCCGTCGAGCTCCTCGCGTTTGGCATTGGGCAGGCCCGACGCGCGCACGATATCGGCCAGCCGCTCCTCGTAGTCTTTATCGGTCGAGGCCTTTTCGCCTACCTCGGCCTTTTCGAGCACCTTGGAATCCACCCTGAGGGTCCGGCCTGGGGCGCGGGTGCCTTCGATCAAGCAATCGCCCTGGTTGAAAAACCGCTCCACGCGCGCGGCGGTCTCTGTGCGGTTGCAGACCGTGAGCATGACCGGAGGGCAGGGATGACCGGCATTTTGCCAGTTTTGCGCGGCTTCCAGCCAGTCGGCCGCGAGGAGCGTGTAGCCTTTCTGCACGAGGTCGGGCAGGGGCTCCTCGGGCTCGGCCTTGCGGTTTAGATCCTCGCTCACCTCGGGGTTGTTGTAGATGTGGTAGAGTTTGGATCGGTAGCTCTTGGCGTCGGGCAATGCGCTGTCGCGCACCACGACGCGCGGCGTCTTTACGAGGCCACCTTCGATGGCGTCGTTGAGGCCGAAGTCGGAAATGATCCAGTCGAACAATCCCTGCTCGGTGTTGCGTTTGCCGGTGGGGGCGAAGGGAGTGGCAGACAGGTCGAAGCAACGCAGTATGCGACGCGTCTTATGGATTCGGTCGAGGCCTTCGATCCAACGCGTGGCCTCTTCCAGATTCACGCCGTCCTCCTCCGCCTGCTTGCGGCTGATTTTGATGTCGGCCGGCACGCGGTAGGCGTGGTGCGCCTCGTCGTTGATTACGACCAGGTCTTTCCGCGTGGCCAGCGCGCCGAGCACGCGGCGCGTGAACGCCTCATCAGTCTCAGCGCCCTTCTTCACCACCGAGCGCTGCGGTTCCTCTTGGGGCATGAGCGTGTGCCAGTTCTCGATCAGGATTTCGGCCTGGTTCAGCCGCTGGCGCAGGCTCTCGTTGGGACAGATGGAAAAAGCGTCGTAGTAGTTCTCCGCGTGGCCAGGCAACAGCACTTGCAGTCGCTCCTTCACCGTAAGACCGGGGGCGACGAGGAACAGGGCCGACGAGAAATCCTTCCGCTTCGGGTAGGTCAGCGCGTTGAGCGCCTGCCACGCGATGATCATGGCCATGACCGTCGTCTTGCCGGTGCCGGTGGCCATTTTGTTGCAGAGTCGTTCCCACGCGCCGCCGTCGCCGGGGATGGCGATGCCCTGCTTGTAGTCCAGCGGAGCCTCGACCCACCAAATAAGCGATTCGATGGCCTCCAGCTGGCAAAAGTAGAAGGGCAACTGCCGCGCGGCCTTATCGTGCCAATGCTCGATCAGCGAACGGCTGATGCTGGTGAGACCGGGCCGACCCGCCGCCTGCCAAGCCTCCAGACGGCTGCGGATTTCGTTCACGCGATCGAGCGTGACGGTGCGTTTGGTGTGGCTGCGCGGATCGAAGATTTCGTAGCCGGCCGGGCGGCGCTGCTCCTTAAGCGCCAGCGGTGTGTTGGGACGCGTCTCCACCCAGTGCCGGGTCGGGCGCGCGTAGGGCGAGTTGATGATGAGGGACTTCATGCGGCTACGGCGGTGGCAAGGTCGGCGACGCGGCGTCTTGCGCGGGCGAGGCTCGGAGCGCGCGCGGCGGCGCGCGCGACTGACCAATGCTCGGAGATGTAACCCGACAGCAGATCGTTGTAGTAAGGGCCGATTGGAGCGCTCCCGACCGGCATCAGGCCGACGCGGATTTTCCGGTCCTTGGATTTTTGCGCCAGTTTGATGAGTTCGGCTTTCGGATCGCGTAGTCCCTCGGGCGCGGTCGGCAGCCGGTCTTCTTTGATTTTCAAAAACGCGGCCATCGCCTCGTGGTCCGCGAGCAGCCAGGCCTCTACCTCGCGAACGCAGATGCGGAACAGAAAACCCGCGCTCGGAGCGCGACCGAGCCACGCCACGATTTTACCCGAGGGGCAGGGAGCCGTGTCGAGGTCGGTAAGCATCAGGACCGGCAGGCCATGAGCGCCCATCTGGTCGTAGCTGGACACCTTGTTCTTCAAATTTCCGAAACCATACCCGTTTTTGTCGCGATAGACGCTCAGGGCCGGTTGCTCCGCGACCAGCTTGCGGCCCACGGCGAGCCCTGGCACGTCCTCGGCGGCGAGATATACCGTGGGCAACATCACGAGGACAGTGCGAGTGAGAGTTGGTCGGCCTTCTCCGGTTTAACCGAGGCGAGCAACACCTCCGCGATGCTCAGGCCGCTTTTGAGCATGATTTTCTCCTGCTTGTCCAATGGCTTGATCTCCGTGCCGCTGTCCGTCGCCGAGAGGCGCAGCACTTCCTCGGGCGGGATGCTGGGATCCGACAGCAACGCTTCGCTGTGCGTGGTGACGATGATCTGCCGACTGCTTTTGTTATGAGTCTGGATGCGATGGATGACCTTGGCCAACTGACGCACCACCTCCTCGTTGAGCGAGAGTTCGGGCTCCTCCAGCAGGAGCAGGGAATTGCCCTCCATCAGCGACCAGAGCAGGCCGATGAGGCGTAGCGTGCCGTCGGAAAGCTGGTTTTCCCGCTGCCAGGCGCCGGTCGGCCGCCAGTGGTTGAAGTTGGCTTCGAGGTGAAACAGCCCTGTCACTTTGTCCTGTCGGAAATCGAGCTGCTTGAACTGTGGCACCACCGTATCGAGCGCCTTTTGGATGCGGTTGAGCCGCGCCTTGCGGGTCTTTTCGTTGGTGGCCGCGATGCGTTGCAAGAAACCCTGTCCAAACGGGTCGCTCTCGATCACGTTGCCGCCGATCTTGGGGCCGTATTTTAGCAGCTGCGGCACGAGATGCAGGTAGGTCGTCTCGCTGAAAAAGTGGGACAACTCGCGAAACTCCGCGTTGGCGTTGGTGAGTTCGAGGCGGGTCTGCGTGAGCTGTTCGGGGTCGGCCTTGTCCTTGGAGTCGGGACGATCGCAGAGCACGGCGCCGTTTTTGGTGATGCGCTCGCGACTGAGCTTGATGCGGTTGTTCGCCTGGCCTTCGCCTTTGAAGCCGAGGTCGTAGGTCCACTGCGTGCCGTCGTCGGCCAGGAGCTCGATTTGCAGGCGCACCTCGGTGTCCTTTTTGGCGTTGAGGCAACGGAGCTTCGAGAGCCCTCCGCGCATCTCGGTGACGGCGTTTTGCAGGCCGCCGCCTTGCGGCTTTTTGCCGGCGGGCAAGGCCACATCGCGGAGGAAGCGCAGGGAATCGAGCAGGTTGGACTTTCCCGCCGCGTTGGGACCGATGATGAACACGCGGTCGCCGAGTTCGCCGGTGTCGAGTTTTTGGAAGTTCAGCCAGTTCTTGAGTTGGATACGGGTGATGCGCATGGCGAGTGACTCCGGTTATTCGAGATTGATGACCTTGAGCGATTCGATGCCGCGGTCGTCGATGACCTTCACCGCCACCCGACGATGCTTTCCGGGTTCGAAGGGGAGCGACACCGTGCCGCGAAACGCTTCCAGCTTTTCCTCGTCGAGCTGGGCTTTGAGGTCCTTTGAGAGGCGCGCCCAGCCTTCCTTGTCGCCAGCCATGGGGAAGAATATTTGCGTGGGGATGAGCGCGCGGCCGTCGTAGTCGGCATCGAGCAGCCACATGGCGATGTTGCCCGCGCCGCCGCTCTCCAGATCGCCTGTCTTGGTATTAAAATAGTCGAAGCCGTTGACCTCGACCTCCCACTTGCCCTTGTCGTCGCCGGAGCGGATGGGGCGCACCACCACGTCGGGCTGGCCCATGAGCCAGAAGGATTCGTTGCTGGCGCGGCCCTTTTTGAGGTCCTCGGTCAAGAGGTCGGGGTTCATCTGCGCCTTGAGCAGGGTGACTCCGGGCCAGTTGGTTTCGTCGATGTCCTTGGCCGCCTCGGAGTCGAAGGCGAAGGAGGCGAAGACGACGAACTTGGGCTTGGGCATGAGCTTCATCGCCTCTTCCAGGGCGAGCGCGACCTGGCGTTGCTCCAGCGGGGCGTGCTCGGGGCCGAAGGAGATGGCGGCGGGCTGGCCGTCCACCGTGCTGCCAATGGCGTGCAGATGGCGCGTGCCGGGGATGGGTTCCAAGTCGGAGAACTGGATTTTTTGACCGCCCTTGCCGCGGATGCCGGTCTTGACGAGTTCATCGCGCCATTGGTGCTGGCGTGAGGTTTCGCCGCTGCGGGCGACGGCCGTGGTGGCGTCGGGCGGCTGGTGGGCGTCGTCGAGCGACTGCACCGCCGGGAAGGGCGTGGCCTCGACGGTGAAAGGACCGGTGACGCGCACCTTGGCTTTGTCCGGCTGCGGGCGGTCGTAGAGGATCTCGCGGTCGGCATGGGCGGCGATGCTGTCGTCCATCTGTTTTTGCATGGCCTGGCGGGCCTGGTGAAAAGCCTCGAAGGGCGCGCGGGCGGCGGCGGGCCAGTCTTCGGGTAGAGTAAAGGGCACGTCCCACTCCTGGAGCTTGGGCTGCTTGGTGGCGGCGCGGATTTTTTCGAGGGCGGCGACAATGGCCGGGTGCAGGCGGGCGTGGATTTCGTCGATCTCGGGGTTGTTGGCGATGGCCTTGAGCGTGATGTGCGGGACAGTCTCGTAGATGAAGCCGGAGCGCACGCCCTCGTTGGGGTATTTGAGGGCGTAGTAATCGAAGCTCGCGGTCATGAGCCGCTGCTTGGCGAGGGTGAGCGCGACGCGCGAGGTGTCGCAGGTGATCCAGCGGCGGCCCCACTTTTCGGCAACAACGGCTGTGGTGCCAGAGCCGCACGTTATATCGAGAACCAGATCGCTAGGATTGGTGGTCATCAGCAGGCAGCGCTCGACGACTTTTGAATTCGTCTGCACTACATAAAACTTTTCCGAAGCGAAGGTGCTACGTGTGGTGTCGTCCCAAACGTTGTTAAACTCTGTGACAGGAAAGTCGTCCTCAAATCTGGCGTATGTAAGGGTGTTCCCCACAGCAATGAGCCGATTATTTTTGGCTAATTCCGTAAGCCCGGCTTGCGAAGTTTTCCAATGAGTTCCATGCGCTGGATAAAACGTTTTCCCCTGGAACTCGAAAGGCAAAGACCCCTTCTCAGAAGCACCGGCAGAGACCAAAATGCTGGTCTGTAAGCGGCGTCCTTTGGGTGGAGCTATTTCCCCCGACAACTCCTTTGCCGAAAGTCTGCGCCTCTCACCGCCATCAAGCTGAATCCATGTATAACCAGACTCTATCATGCCGCTATCACGCGGACGGAAGAGTTTATTGAATTTGATCTTGTTTCGGCTCTTTCCGAACCAAAGCAGATAGTCATACGAAGACGAAAGCAGCGTGGGTGAAAACCCCCCGGTTTTCTGGAAGGCAATCATTCCGCAGTAATTGTCCGAACCGAATACTTCTTCGAGAAGCTCCCGAACGTGATGTTCGTTTTCATCGGAAATCTGAACGAAGACGGAGCCGGATTCGCTCAACAACTCCCGCGCCAAGAGCAGGCGGTCGCGGAGGTAGGCGAGGTAGGAGTGGATGCCGAGTTCCCAGGTGTCGCGGAAGGCCTTGATCATCTCGGGCTCCTGGGTGAGGTCGGAGTCGGTGCGGTCTTTCACGTCGCGCTTGTTGACGAAGGGCTGGAAGTTGGAGCCGTATTTGATGCCGTAGGGCGGATCGAAATAGACCATCTGCACCTGGCCGGCCATGCCCTCCTTGCGGAGGAGGGAGTTCATGACGAGGAGAGAGTCGCCGGCGACGAGGCGGTTGGCCCAGCCGCGCTCGTGTTTGTAGAAATCGACGGCGTCGCGCAGGGACTCCTGCTTAAACGCGTGCTCGAACAAATCGCCCTGCACGGGCCCGGCCTTGGCCTCGTCGGAGCGGAGGGACTGCACGACGCGGGCGGGGTCGATCTTCTCGTGGACGTGGAGCGAAACGGTATCGACCTCGAAGGACGTGCGCTCGGCCTTGCCGGTCCACGCGAGATATGGGCTTTGCAGTTTCTTGAGCTTTGCCGTGGCGGTGGCGACGCGGGCCTGGGCGGCCTTCAGTTCCTCGGTCGCGCCCTCGGCGGCGAGCTTGGCGAGGTGGGCGGTGCCGGCCTCAATCTCGGCGAGGAGAGTCTCGACCTGCTGGCGGATGCCCTGGGCATCGAAGCGAAGCTCGGGCGCGAGGTGGGGATCGTAGGCCCAGGTGGTCTTGCCGGCGTCGGGGTCGGTGTCGGGCGTGACGAGGCCGACCTCGGGGTTGTTGCGGCGTTTGGCGGAGTATTCGTAGGCGGCGACCTCTTTGAGGGTGGGGGTGGAGGTCGCGGGAGCGGGATACTTGGACTTCTTCGCCATGATTGACCGGGGAGATTTGGTGCAAGTCTCTCTGACTGCAACCGTTCGTTGGCCGCCGTAGTCACGGTTGGCGACTCAGGGCCGCGGGTCTTTTTCGTGCAATAGTTGCCAGTTGGCTTCATGCCGCCGGCTACCGGCCGCTTTCCTTGCGGATGTAGGCTTGGTCCGCGGCGGAGTAGAGGCCGATGGGGTTGTTGAAACGGGTGCCGTCCGCGCGCTCGATGATGACCTGCGCGCCGTCGAAGTAGATCAGTCGCGCCTGCATGGTGGCGCCGTTGGTATTGGTGAAGGTGCGGATGGGGCGGGGGGCGTTGGGGTCGATCTTGGGCGGCGCCGTCTCGCCACGCTTGGCAATATCCCAGGACGCGTAGCCGCCATAGCCGATCGCGGCGAACGCAAGCAGCAGCACAAATTGCCGGACGGTGTCGTAGTGGTTGAAGGGGACCGGGTCTTTGCGCGGGCGAAAGAAGAGATTGGCGGCCGGGCTGTAGAGCAGGCACAGGAGGAAGAGCATGATGCCGCTGCTGAGCAGCGCGATCGCCTGCACATAGGCCGCCGAATAGACGGCCAGCAGCTGCCCGGGAAAAACCCAGAGCGACACCGCCGAGACCAGCATGCTGACGGTGAGGTAGATTCTGGCCCAGCGCTGGCCACACAGCAGCGAGAAGCTGGCGACTACGCCAAGAAGGCTGAAGGCGATTCGCGCCATGCCGAGGTTGTCGGGCATGACAGGGCCCTGCTTGTCGGAGAACATCAGGTATCCGAGGGTGCCGAGCTGCAGCAGGCCGGCGATGATGCCGAGCCAGCCGATCAGGGTGATGACAAGGGGGCGATTCATGGCATTGAGTGACTTGCGCAAGTTTATGCGGGCAAACCCATCGTGTGGGCGAGTCCGGATTTGGCTGAAGATGCCGACAAAAAACCCGCCGGAGTTCCGGCGGGTTGGGCTGCGATGATCGCGGGCGCTCGTCGCCCGACTGCAACGCGATTCGTGGAGGGCCCGAGTGTGGGCGCTCCCGGACTCACCCCTCGCGCACGGCGCGGGGGATGCGGATGTCTTCGACCATCTTTTGCACGTCGGCGGGCGGCTCCGGCGTGAAGCGGCTGACGAGCTGAGCGACGATGATGTTGAGCAGCATGCCGACCGAGCCGATGCCCTCGGGCGAGATGCCGAAGAGCCAGTTCGCGGGCACGTTGCGGTCGGGGTGGATGAACTTGAACCAGACGATGTAGGCGGCGGTGAAGACGATGCCGACGACCATGCCGGCGATGGCGCCCTCGCGGTTCATGCGCTTCTGGAAGATGCCCATGATGATCGCGGGGAAGAACGACGCCGCGGCCAGTCCGAAGGCGAACGCGACCACCTGCGCCACGAAGCCGGGCGGGTTGATGCCGAAGTAGGCTGCGATGACCACGGCGGCGGCCGAGGCGATGCGCGCGCACATGAGCTCGCCCTTCTCGCTGATGTTTTTGTTCACGGCGCATTTCACGAAGTCGTGCGCGAAGGCGGTTGAGATGACCAGCAGCAGGCCGGCCGCGGTGGAGAGCGCGGCGGCGAGCGCGCCGGCGGCGACGAGGCCGATGACCCAGTTGGGCAGGCGGGCGATCTCGGGGTTGGCGAGCACCATGATGTCGCGGTCGATCTCGAGCTCGTTGCCCCGCCAGCCGGCGGCGGCGACCTTGGCCTGAAATTCGGGGGAGGAGTTCTTGTCGTTGTAGTATTGGACGCGGCCGTCGGCGTTCTTGTCCTCGTATTTGAGGAGGCCGGTCTTTTCCCAGTTGGCGAACCAGGCGGGGAGCTCGGCGTAGACGGCGTTGTCGACGGTCTTGAGCAGGTTGGTGCGGGCGAAGGCGGCCACGGCCGGCGCGGTGGTGTAGAGCAGCGCGATGCAGAGCAGCGCCCAGCCGGCGGAGGAGCGGGCGGCGCGCACGGTGGGCACGGTGAAGAAGCGCACGATCACGTGGGGCAGGCCGGCGGTGCCGACCATGAGCGCCAGGGTGATGGCGGCGACGTCGATGATGGGCCGCACGCCCGAGGTGTAGGCGGGGAAGCCGAGGTCGGTGCTGAGACCGTCGAGCTTGTCGAGCAGGTGCACGCCGGAGCCGTCGGAGAGCTGGCCGCCGAAGCCGAGCTGCGGGATCGCGTTGCCCGTCATCATCAGCGCGATGAAGATCGCCGGCACGAGGTAGGCGAACATGAGCACGCAATACTGCGCGACCTGCGTGTAGGTGATGCCCTTCATGCCGCCGAGCACGGCGTAGAAGAACACGATGACCGTGCCGATGACGACGCCGGTGTTGATCGGCACCTCGAGGAAGCGGGAGAACACGATGCCGACGCCGCGCATCTGGCCGGCGACGTAGGTGAAGGAGATCATCAGCGCGCAGAGCACGGCGATGAGGCGCGCGGTCTGCGAGTAGTAGCGGTCGCCGACGAAGTTGGGCACGGTGAACTTGCCGAACTTGCGCAGGTAGGGCGCCAGCAGCAGCGCCAGCAGCACGTAGCCGCCGGTCCAGCCCATGAGGTAGACGCCGCCGTCGCGGCCCATGAACGAGATGATGCCGGCCATCGAGATGAACGACGCGGCGCTCATCCAGTCGGCGGCGGTGGCCATGCCGTTGTGGACGGGGTGCACGGCCGAGCCCGAGACGTAGAACTCGCTGGTCGACCCGGCGCGCGCGCGAAACGCGATGTAGAGGTAGAGGGCGAACGAGAGCCCGACGATGAGAAAGGTCCAGGTTTGAACGGACATGGGGGAGGGAGGCGGAAGTAAGAAGGGGGAAGTTTGAAGTAAGAAGTTTTTGAATACGGAGCTGGCGGTCCGTTGGTAAGACGCTCGAGGTAAGGGAGGGGCCATGACTCCCGCGCGGGGGGGCCTTCGCACTTCTTACTTCAAACTGCTTACGTGCCCGGCCGCGGCCGGACTCAGTCCTCGTGCACGTCGTATTTGCGGTCGATGCGGTTCATATACCACACGTAGAACACGATGATGCCGACGAAGGCGTAGATGGAGCCTTGCTGGGCCATCCAGAAACCGAGCTTGAAGCCGCCGATGCGCACGCGGTCGAGCCAGTCGGCGAGGAAGATCGAGCAACCGAACGAAACGAAGGCCCAGAGGGTCAGCAGGATCGTGAGGATGCGCAGGTTGGCGCGCCAGTGCGCGCGACGTTTTTCGGGAGTAGCCATTGTGAACGGGAAAAGCAGTTGGCCTGATAGGGGGGCCCCAGTCGTGGGGGCGAGGGTGCGTAGCGTCAACGGCGGACACGCAGGATACACAATTGGGTTGGTCACACGCGCCGCGGTCCGCAGGCTGGCTCGCATGGAGTTTACCCAAGCCGAATTGGCGCGCGCTCGCCGCTTGTTGTGCGCGTTGCAGGACCACATCCAGACGGCGATGATCGCGGCCCGTCGCCGCGCGGAGCGCGCCGGGGTCCGCGCGAAGGAGGGGCTCGCGTCCGTCGCCGCGGTGACCGCCGCCGACACGATCTACGCGATCGACCGCGTGTCGGAGGCGGCGATCTTGGCGTGGTTCGCCGAGCACTGGCCGAAGAGCTGGCCGGTCGAGCTGGTCATGGAGGGACTGGAGGACGCGGCGGTGACGTTTCCCGCGGGCACGCCGGTCGCGGCGACGCGTTGGAAATGCATCCTCGACCCGATCGACGGCACGCGCGGCATCATGTATGACAAGCGCTCCGCTTGGAGTCTGGCGGGGCTGGCGCCGCAGCGCGGGGCGCGCACCGGCCTGCGCGACATCGTGGTGGCGGCGATGACCGAGCTGCCGACCTCGAAGCAGGCGCTGGTCGACCAGTTCAGCGCGGTGCGCGGCGGCGGCCTGATCTCCACGCGCCGCGATCTCGGCACGGGCAAGGTCCGCCGCTGGACACCGCGGCCGTCGCAGGCGCGGGACTTCGACCATGGGTTCGCGTCGATCGTGAAGTTTTTCCCCGAGGGCAAGGTCTGGCTCGCCGACCTCGAGGAGGCGCTCTGGCGCGAGCTCGGTCTGTGGGGGCGCGGCGGTGGCCAGCGGGTTTTTGAGGAGCAATACATCTCGACCGGCGGGCAGTTGAACGAACTGCTCTGCGGGCACGACCGCATGGTGCTCGACCTGCGTCCGTTGGCCTTTGTGAGCCTGGGCCTCGGGACGGCGTTGTGTGCGCATCCCTACGACCTGTGCACTGAGCTGCTGCTGACGGAGGCCGGCGGCGTGGTGGTCGATCCGCTGGGCGGGGCCATCAAAGCGCCGCTCGACACGACGACCTCGGTGGCGTGGGCGGGTTACGCCAATCCCGCGCTGGCGCGCAGGGTCGGTCCGGTGCTGCGGCGGTTGCTGCGCGAGCGCCTGCGGTAGGCGAGGACGTTGACGTCATGCCGGTCGTAGGCCGCCTGCTTGCAGGCGGCCTACCCAGGACTCGCCGCATGCGCGGGCTCCGCCGGCCGCTCAGGACTCGGCGGCGTTTTCCTCAAGGAAGGCGCGCAGACCCTTTTCGCCGCCGAAGAGCACGAAGATGTCGTCCTTGGCGAAGACCTCGTCGAGGCCGACGACGCCGAGGGTGCGGCGACGGACCTCGCCGGCGGCGGTGTTGATCAGCTTGTCGAGCGGACGGTGCTCGCGACGCTTGATGGTCACGAGGCGCACGGCGTGTTTCTTGAAGAGCTCGGCGGTCTGCGTGAGGTTTTTGCCGACCAGCGCGTCGGGCACCGCCGCCTCGATGATCGCGTGACCGCTGCCCATGTCGAAGCCGTCGACCACGCCGCGCATGAGCAGCGAGTGCGCGAGGCCGCGCGCGGCGACCTCCTCGGGCACGACGAGGCGGTCGACCTTCAACAAACGCAGCAACCGCTCGTGCATCGAGGAGAGCACGCGGCAGACGATGCGTTTGGCGCCGAGCTCCTGGGCCTTCACGGTCATGGCCATGGAGGCTTCGAAGTCGTCGCCGATGGCGATGATGACGGCGTCCATCTCGTTGATCGCGAGCCGGGAGAGCGGCGTGGTGTCCTCGAAGTCCATGACGACGGCCGCGCCGACCTCGTCCTTGATGACCGAGACGTTTTCCTCGCGCCGGTCGATGGCCAGCACTTCCGCGCCGAGCTGGGCGAGGTTGATCGCGAGGTTTTTGCCGAAGACGCCGAGGCCGATGATGCAGCATTTCATGACGATGAAAGGGGAGGGTGGTTTTAGGTGAGGACGACGGAGGTCTCCGGCAGGCGGTAGCCGGCGGGAGCGCGTCTGCGGATGAACGAAAGCAAAAACAACAGCACGCCGATGCGCCCGATGAACATGCCCGCGACCAACACGAGCTTGGCCGCGTCGCCGAGCTGTCCGGTGACGCCGCGCGAGAGGCCCACCGTGCCCACCGCGCTCACGGCCTCGAAGGTCAGGTCCGCCGGCGACAGCTCCGGGTGCAGCGCGCACAGCGCGATGGTGATGATCGTGATGAAGCCCACCGCGAGCAGGATGATGGCGAGCGCGCGGTTGGCGACGTCCTCGGCGAGGCGGCGGCCGTAGGCCTCGATGTCGACGCGGCCCAGCAGCACGCGGCGCAGCGCCAGCGCGGCCACCGCGAGCGTGGTGGTCTTGATGCCGCCCGCGGTGCTCGACGGGCTGCCGCCCACGAACATCAGGAACATCATGAACGCCGCCGTCGCCGGCAGCAGGCCCTCGACGGGCGTGATGTTGAAGCCCGCCGTGCGCGCCGTCACCGAGTGAAACAGCGCCGTGAACAGCGACGGGCCGTTGGCCGCGCCCTCGCCGAACACGAATTCCGTCAGCCAGATCACCGCGGTGCCGCCCGCGAGCAGGATGCCCGTCGTCGCCAGCACGATGCGGCTGTTGGCCGTCAGCCGCGGCGGCATCGCGGCGCGCAGGCCCAGCGCCCGCCGCAGCCGCGCGCCGAGCACGATCCAGACGTTCTTCATCACCGGAAAGCCGATGCCGCCCAGCACGATCAGCAGCATGATCACCGAGAAAAACCCGACCCGCCCCTCCAGCGAAGGATCCGCCAGCCCCGCGCCCAACGTTGAGAAGCCCGCGTTGCAGAACGCCGACACCGAGTGAAAGATCGAGAAGAACACCAGCCCGTCCGCCGGCATGCCGCCCGCCACCAGCGCCGTGTGCAGCGCGATCGCCCCCGCCAGCTCGATGAGCAGCGTGAAGCCCACGATCACGCCCAGCACCGTGCCGATGTGGCCGAGGTTCTCCTCGCTCAACAAGTCCTGCAGCGCGATCCGGCTGCGCAGCGTCACGCCGCCGGCGAAGAAATACGCGAAGAAATACGTGATCGTCATCACGCCCAGCCCGCCCACCTGGATCAACCCCAGGATGATCCACTGCCCTTGCCGCGTGAACGCCGTCGCCGTGTCCACCGTGATCAGGCCCGTCACGCACACCGCGCTCGTCGAGGTGAACACCGCGTCGATCCAGCCGATGCCCCCCGTGGTCGCCTGCGGCGTCTTGAGCAGCAACGCCCCCAGGCCGATCAACAGCGCGAAGCTCAGGATGAACACCATGCCCGGGCTCAGCCGCCGCCCCGACAGCAGGCTGCTCCGCCGCAACATCCGCAACCCCACCAGCAGCACCAGCGTCAACTGCGTGCCCGCCAGGTAGAGCACCGTCACCGTCGAGGCCGGCCAGTCCTGCGAACGCTCGCCCAGCCACCGCAGGATCGGCTCGCCGAACAACAGCTCGACGCCCGCGGCCAGCGCCAGCGTCATCTCCAAAAAACGGCTCTTTGCGTAGCGCCACATGTGCGCCTGCACCAGCAGCCGCATCACCTCTTGGGCAACGAACACCGCCAGCAACGCCGTGCCCGCCGGTCTCACCAACAATCGCAGCTCGCCCTCCAACGGCCACCCCACCACCACGACCAGCAACGCCAACGCGGCCAGCCCGCACAACGCGGTGACGCAGTTCAGGGTGCGCGTGATCAGCTCACGGCGTTCGTCGGAGATCGGCAGACGCATGAATCCGCAGGACTAAAGCGACCCGACGCCCCGCCGTCTAGCGGCGATATTGCTGCGCGACGCCACCCCGCGCCACGACCCTGTGACGGCGGTCCCGCACGCCGTGCCTGCGACGCGCCATGTGCCGCCTTGAACCGCGCAGCTCCTGTGCTATTCCCCATGCCTGCGCATGAAAGCGAAGCGGCCCCATCAACCCCCTGCACGTCGCGGTCCGGCCCCTTCGTGCACCCTGCTCCCGTGGCTCGCGCCCGCCTGCCTGTTCACGACCCTCTGCGCCGCGCAGACCGACGAGGCGACCGAGCCGCCCGTGACGCTCGACCCCGTCGAGGTCTTCGCGCGCGGCGGCGACGCGGCGGCGTTCGGCCCCACGGCCGTCACCGCCCGCGACGGCGCTTTTCTGAAGACCAACGGCATCGCCGACTACGAGGACCTCGCGGCGATCACGCCCGGCTTCTTCGTCGCCAACCAGTCCGTCGACAACGTCTCCCTCAACATCCGCGGCATCACCTCCGACTCCAGTTCCCCCCGGGAGCGGCCGCGTGTGTCGGTGCTTCAGGACGGCGTCCTGTTGGCCAATCCTCACGGCAGCGGCGTTGCCCTCTTCGACATCGACCAAGTCGCCGTCTTCAAGGGGCCGCAACCCACCCGCTTCGCCGACGGCGTGCAGAGCGGCGCGCTCGCCGTCTCCTCGAACCGTGCGCGCGACGAATCCACTGGTGCGCTGTCCGTTGGCGCCGGCGAGTTCGACACCGTCGAGGCCGAGGCCTTCGTCAATCGCCCCGTCATCGAGGATACACTCTTCGCCCGCGTCGCCGTGTATTCAAAGAGTCGTGACGGCTATGTCGAAAATCGCGCCGGCGGCCCCGCGCTCCAGGACGAGGGCACCCGCGCCCTGCGCGCCAGCCTGCGCTGGCAGCCCGCTCCCGGCACCACCGCCGACCTCATCTTCAACCTCCAGGACGACGACACCGCCGGCACCGCCTTCAAGACTTTGCGCGGTGTTTCCGGCTTTCCCGCCGTCACCGACATCGACCCCTACTCCGCGGCCAACCTCAACCGCGGCGGTGCCCTCGGGGTTGAGCGCAGTCTCGTCAATCTCACCGGCATCCTGCGGCACGAACTCGGCGAGGATTGGACGCTGGCCTCGACCAGCGCATGGCGTCGGGTGGAGGTTCGCAACGAGTTCGACGCCGACGGTTCGCCGGTTTACCTGCTCGAGCCCGGTGATCACTATGGGGATTGGCGCGTGAGTCAGGAGGTTCGGTTCGACTACGACGCCGATGGCCCGCTCACCGCCTCGCTCGGGGCCTCGGCGTCGTTGTTGAAGGGGAGACAGGACACCATCATTCGCACCGACGAGAATGCGCTCTTCACCTACTTCTCCGGCGGCGGCATTCCTCCCTTCGCGTTTAACCCCCGTTACGAGGAACTCGGCCGGAACGAGACCGAGACCACGACCGGCGATGTCTTTGGTCGCGCCGACTACGCACTCACCGAGCGCCTCACGGTCGGTGCCGGACTGCGGCTCACGCACGAGCGTCTCGCCTCGCGCTACCAATCCTTTGCCGCGCTGGTGCCGGGTAGTTTTTCGGGGGTGATGGCGCCCTCCGGTGGCGGCAACAACTTCTTCCAAGTCACCCCCGGCGAACTCGAGAATCGCGACGAAGTCGACGCCTGGACGGGCCAGCTCGACGCGCGCTACGCCGTCATGCCCCGCCACACCGCCTACGCCTCCGTCACCCGCGGTCGGCGTTCGCCGGTGCTTGGTTTCGACCGGATCACGCTCGCCCCCACCAAGCTCGCCGAGGAAACCGTGCTCGCCTTCGAGGTGGGCCTGCGCGGCGCCGTTGCCAACGACCGCGTTCGCTACGACGCGGCCGTGTTTCAATACGAGTTCGATCACTTCCAGACCCAGCGCATCGTGCCGCCCGGCGTCGTGCAGTCCTTCGACGGCGGCCGTGCGCGCGGACGCGGATTCGAGCTCGGCGTCGAGGCCGACGTCTCGGCGGCGCTCACCCTCTTTGCCACCTACGGCTACACCGACGCCCGCTTCGCCAACCTCGACGAGGACGGCCTGCCGCAAGCCTACGCCGGCGACACCTTCCGGCTCACCTCGAAGCACACCGCCTCCCTCGGCGGCACATGGACCGTGCCCCTCGACGGCGCCGGCGCGGTGTTCTTCACGCCGCTGCTCACGTATCGCTCGGAGTATTACTTCGAGGACAACAACGCCCAGAACGGCGGCATCCTCCGCCAGGGCGGCTTCGTCCTGCTCAACCTCCGCCTCGGTTACCGCGCCGCGAGCGGCCAGTGGGAAGTGGTCGCGCACGTCGACAACGCGCTCGACAAGGACTACCTGCTCGACGCCGGCAACACCGGCGGCACCTACGGCTTTCCCACCGCCGTGCGCGGCTCCCCCCGCATGGCCGGCCTCACCGCGACGGTGCGGTTCTGAGTCCCTTGACGGCATCGCGCGCAACGTTCGCATACGTCAGCCTGGCATGCCTCCTGATTGCAGGCGCTGCCCGTCCGGTGTTTAAGGCCGGCACCTCTTGGGAGACTGGCTCTCCACACGAGGAGGCCACGACGCGGAGAAACGCAAAGCGAGTGTCACACCGGCTGCTGAATCAGCATGAACCGTCGGGCATGCTGACGGCCGTTGTCCGTCCATCCCGAAACTTCTCCGTTAAGGCTTCAGGAAACCATCGGTGTTTCCGCGGTCACCCTCGGCGAAACGATCGATCAGGCGGCTGATCTTTTCCGCCGCCTCCCGGGACCTTGCCGCGTCCCCCGACCTCGCGGCGTCCTCGCACTCGATGCAGGCCGTGCGCAACGCGCCATCGCCCAGCACATCCGCCGTGCTGCACAAGTGATGCGCCGTCCGCGCCAGACCCGGCCAGTCCGCCTCCCCGGCCGCCGACAGGAGCGCGTCCACCTGCCCGGGAAGCCCTCTCTGCGCGGCCTCGCGTGCCGCCTTGACCTGCTCGCCCGTCAGCAGCCCGCCCGCCAGCAGGCCGGACTCGAGTCGCAGGCCCGTTCGGCCCCGTCGCAGGGTCGCCGCCAGCGTGGCGAACTCGATGGGTTTGGTGAGAAACTCGTCCATGCCCGCCGCCAGCGCCGCCGCGCGCTCCGCCTCGCCGGCGTGGGCCGACAGCCCCACGATGAACCATCCCGCGCCGATGCCCGAGCGCAGTCGTCTGGCCACTTCGTCCCCATCCATTCCCGGCAACGACAAGTCCAGCAGCGCCGCGTCGAAGTCCTCCGCCCTTGCCAGCGTCAACGCCCTCTCGCCGTCCTCCGCCAAGACCGCCGGGCAGCCAAGTTCCGTCAACCACGCTCCCAGCAAGGTTCGCAGGGCGGGATTGTCCTCCACCACCAGCACCCGCAGACCGGGACACGTCGCGACGCCGGACACGGCGGGGAAACCCGCCGTGTCCGGCACGGCCAAGGGCAATGATACGGTCGCCGTGAACACCGCCCCCCGGCCCGGAGTGCTCTCGACTTCCAGCCCGCCGGCCATCGCCTTGCACAGGCTGCGCGCCAAGGCCAGACCCAGGCCGGTGCCCGCGCCCGGACGCGACCGTTGCAGCCGGGGCAACGGGTCGAAGACGGTCCGGATCTCATCTTCCGTCAAACCTGGGCCCGTGTCCGCCACGGCAAAGCTTAACGTGCAGCTCTCGCCATGCGCGCTCGCCCCCGCCCGCAGCTCGACCCCGCCCGTCCGCGTGAACTTCACCGCGTTGCCCAGCAGATTCACCAGGATCTGCTGCAGGCGCACCGCATCGCCCGAGACTCCGCCCGGCACCCCGGGCTCGACGACGAGCGAGCAGTCGAGACCTTTGGCCTCGGCCTGCGGTTTGATCGCGGCCATCGCCGAACTCGCCACTTCCGCCGGGGCGAACGGCCGCATCTCGAACCGCAGCCGCCCCGTCTGCAACGCGCCCAGGTCGAGCAGATCGTTGACCAGACGCAGCAGCTGACGCCCCTGCCGGTCGAGCGTGTCCAGCCATTCCCGCTGGGCCGGTTCCAGCTTCGCGCGACGCAGCAGGTCCGCATAGCCGAGCACGCCTTGGATCGGGGTGCGCAGTTCATGGCTGACCCGCGCGATCAACTCGGTCTTCGCACGGTCGGCCGCCTCTGCCCGGGCCGACTTCAACCGCGCCTCCGCACCGAGTTCCCGTTGTAGCAACAGCACCAGCAGCGAAATCCCGAGCACCCCGCCGAGGACCATGATGATTGTCGACTGCGCGAGGACCGGGCCCTTGGCCGCCGCCCACGTGTCATAGGTGTAGCGAAACACGATCCATCCCGCCCCCGGCTCGGGCCAGGGTTGGCAGAAAAGGACATACGACCCCAACTCGTCCTGCATGGCCGAGGAGTCGAACGCCACACGCGACTCGGCGAACTTGGGATCGACCGCCCCGCCTCTCCGCCACTCGCGCAGCTCCTCGGTAAAGGGCACGTCCGGATGCGTCGCCGCCACCGGCAAGGCCCGCCCCTCCTGCATGCGTGCGAACCAAATCGCCTCCACCTCGGGATCGGCCAAGACCAGCCTGCGCAACACCGCCTGCAACTCCTCCGGCCGGGCGTCCGCCCTCGCTCCCGACAAAGACACCGCCTCCGCGGCCAGCCGCGTGCGGATGAAAAACAGACGATCGGCCCGGGCGTTGCCCGCCGTGCTGATGCGCGTGAGCAGGCTGAAGCCGCCCCCGATCGATATGAAGAAGACCACCGGCACCATCCAGAGCGTATGGGTCAGCCACGGGCGGACGCCCGCTCCCCCCACGTGGCGCCGCATCCAAGCCCACCAGCCAAGCGCCAGCACCCACGCGAAGACCGCTCCCGCCAGCATCAAGCCAAACTCGGCCCGCACGTAGAGCGGCAACGTGTTCATCGTCCACCCCTGGAACCGCGCGTGATATTCCCCGCCCAGCATCTCCAGCGCCACCAGGCCGGCCAACCCGGCCGCCATCAGCCCCAGACTGGCGAACCCACGCCAATCCCCGAGCCTGCGCCGCGAACGCGCCAGCGCCACCAAGGCGCCGAGCATCGCCAGGCCCGCCGCGCCGGCCAGTGCCGTGTGCGTCCGGACCGCTCCCGGCAGGCCCGCGAGCAGCGTGGCCGTCACTCCGGCCAAGGCGCAGACCGCGACGACCGCGAGCGCGCCCTTGCGACGCCCCGGCCGCCCATGGACAACCCATGCGAATCGCGCCCCCGCCAACCAGGCCGGCGTCGACAGCATCAGGTAGGCGATTTGAAACGAGTCGTTGCTCCAACCTCGAAACGCCGTGCCCAGCGACACCAGTCCGATCACCGCCAGTCCCTTGAGGATCGCGAACCAGCCGAACCACCGCCACCGCCCGTCCACCGGCCCGGTCGAGGCCGACGGCGTCGCCGCCAGCACCAACGCCAGCGTCCCCGCGATCAGCAACGCCAGCCCGTGCAGCGTGATCGCGTAGGCGACGCGATTGCCCACGTTGAGGATGACAAGCGACAGGACGGCGGGCATGGCGGCTTCGTCCCTTCAGTGAGGCACAATCGCGCGGCTGGCGACGCTCATTTCCTGTCGCGCGCCGCGGCCTGTCCGGAGGCCGGTGCTCAGGCCGTCGCCCGCCCCCGCCGCCGCAGCGCGGCCAAGCCCAGCGCCAAGCCGCCGGCCCACGCGCCCGCCGCCGCCGGCTCGGGCACGGCCGAGACGGTCAGGCTTACGTTGTCGATCAACAGTGGCACCGCGTTGTTGCCCTCGAAGATGACATAGACGGCCTCCTCCGAAGGCAGCGCGGCGGTGGTGAATGAAAACTCCACGGACCCCACCAGTCCGACCAATGGGTTCGGGTTGTAATGGACCGTGGTGTGGCTGGTGCCCTCGCTCAGGTCGCCTCCCTCGACGTCCGGCCGATACATCACGTCGGTCGAGGGGAAACCCTGCTCGTTGCCGAACACGACGCCGGCAAAGAACGAGCCCGGCCCCTCGTAACCCTGGTAGTCAAAACTCAGGGTATAGGTGGTGTTGCTCCACAACTCCCCCACGAACTGGTAGATCGCGGTATAGCCGACCATGCGGCCCACCGTGCCGTCCAGCGGCGCCTCCAGAACCACGTCGACCCCGTCCGGCTGGAAAAGGCCGGCGCTGGTGTTCCCGAATTGCCAAGGCGTCGAGAACGCCGGCGAGAGATATTGTCCGCCGGAGTCGACGCCGAACTGGGCGACCGCGAAGGCGTCGAACTCGAAATCGCCGTCGGCCAGCAGTTCGATTTCCTCGGCGCGCCCCGACGTGATCGACGCGACGCTGACGCCGATGAGGATGGAGAGATAACGGTAGGATTTCATGATGTGTTGGGTTGGATTTGGCGAATGTCCTGAGCCCTCAGGCACGTCGTTTGCGGCGCAGCGTGACCACGCCGAGAGCCACGCCCGCGAGCCACACGCCCGCCGAAGCCGGTTCCGGGATGGCTTGGGCGAAGAGGGCCGTGTAGCCGCCCTGCACGGCCAAGCCGAACAGACCTCCGTGGTCCAAGGCGGTGACCATTTCCCAATTCTCGCCGTCGCGCACGAAGAGGTCGGCCCCGGAAAGGCGGCCGAAAAGACCGGCGACATTGTCGGTGTAGTCGCCGGCGATCAACAGGGCGTTGTCATCGGCCAGAAAAATCGAGTCCACCGACAACGCGCCGGATGACTCCAACACGAGTGCATTGCCGGAATTCCCGTCCACCGACCCAATGAACACCTCGGTCGCGAGCAGGTGCCCGCGGATGACGAGCCTGTTGTCGTCGCCGCCGGCGCCGCGTCCGACGAACACCGCCTTGTCGGCGGCGGTGACGTTCGCGGTGTCCCCGGCGGAGAGCAGGACGCTGTTGTTGTCGGTGGCGTCGCCGACGATCCAGTTGACGCGCGAAACGAAGCTAAGGCCCGAGATCACGCGATCGGCGTCGCCGGCGTCGAGGGTGGTGAGGGAGCTGACGCTGCCGGTGCGCACCGGACCGGAGCCATTGTGCCCGATCATAAACAAGTCTCCATCGAGGCTCACCGACGCGCCAAACCGCTGGTTGGCCACGCCGCCCGACGCGACGATCTTGACATCCTCGGTGGCGCTGCCGCTGGCCGTGCCGATTTCGCGGAAAAGATAGACCGCGCCGGCGTTGCTCCCCTTGTCATCGTCGCCGTCGGCTCCCACCAACCCGACATTGCCGGACAAGCTCACGGATCGGCCGAACCAATCCCCGTTGGCGCCGTCGGAAGCCGTGAGTTTGGCCGCCTGCGTGACGGTGCCCGAAGCGGTGTCGAGATTACGGAAAACATAGGCCGCGCCCTTGCGGGTGCTGTCCGTTCCCGGAGCCCCAACCAAGGCCGTGTTTCCGGAAAGGCTCACCGACATCCCGAAGTGGTCGTAGTTGACACTGTCGGTGGCGATCAGCTTCGCGTTCTGGGTGACCGTGCCGGTGGCCGTGTGGAGATTGCGGAACAAATAGGCCGCGCCGACACCCCAGCCCCTCGAACTGTCCCCTTCGAAGTAGGCACCGACAAGGCCGGTGGTGCCCGATTGGCTCAGGGACTTGCCGAAGTGATCGCCGGAGACGCCGTCCGAGGCAGAAAGGATGGCGTTCTGCGTCGCCGAGCCGGTCACGCTGTCGAGATTGCGAAAAAGATAAACATACCCCCGGCCGGAGGTTTTCCACTCGGCGGCGACCAATCCGATGTTACCCGCGATGCTCACGGCCGAGCCGAACTCATCGTCGACTGCGCCGTTCGACGCGGTGAGCTTCGCGTTCTGCGTGACCGTGCCGATAGCCGTGTCGAGATTACGAAAAACGTAGGCGGCGCCGCGCGCGCTGTTGTCCCCGTTTGCTCCGACAAGGCCGATGCCTCCCGAAATGGAGGTTGACCAACCGAACTGGTCGTTGTCGGCGGCATCGGATGCGGTCAGCTTTGCCTGTTGGGTGACCGTGCCGGCGGCGGTATCGAGCGAACGGTAGACAAATGCCGCACCTTGGTTGCCGATTCCCACGTAGTTGCCGATCAAACCGACGTCAGCCGAGATTCCCACGACGGGAATGGAGTAGGCACCTCCGAAAAGCTCCTCGCTCGACAGCAGCGTTGCCGCGCACGCACACGTGGGCGCAATCATCGTCATCAGCGCCAGCGCGGTGAGCGAGTGCCGTCGCAACACGAAAACGGCGGCGGGCGTTTGGGAGTCAGTCGAGAACATTTCGGGGAGTGGCGATGATTTCATGATGTTGAACTCCGGATTCAGGAAGCGCACCGGTCGGCCGCATAGGGGGAGGCTGGTGAAAAATGCGACGCATCTACCCCAACATGATAACAAACCCCTCCTCCCGATTGCGCGGGAGGATGCGAAATCCGTCGGGAAAAAATCCCGCATCCGGCGAGCTGTTTGTTTCAGCTCGCCCCGCGCGCACGGCCCGCGCAAGGTTCGCGTCCATGCCGGACTCCGCCCAGCCCAGCATCGTTCTCGTCGAGGATCACGCTCTCGTGCGCCAGTTGCTCGCCCTGCTGGTGCGCGAACACCTCGACGCCACCCTGGCTGGGGAAGCCGCGACCGTGGCGGAGGGGCTGGCGCTCGCCCGCCGCGAACGACCCGATCTGATGGTGGTCGACTGGGCGCTTTCCGACGGCAGCGCCGCCGATCTTGTGCGGCCGCTGGCCGCCGAACTTCCCGGCACCCGCTGGCTCATCGTCTCGTCACGCGAGGACGAGTCGGTCCTGCGCGCCGCGCTGGCCTTGGGCGTGCATGGCTTCGTGTTGAAACAGTCGCCGCTGGAAACCTTTCGCGACGCCATGCGAAAAATCCTCTCCGGCGATTCGTTTTATTGTCCGCGCAGCTCGCGGCTGCTGATGGAGTCGCTGCGTTCAGAGGCACCCGTGCTCGGCACGAGCCTGACCTTCCGCGAGCGCGAGGTGCTGCGGGGCATCGCCTCCGGACTCAACCCCAAGGAAATCGCCGCCGCCCACGGCACCAGCCCCAAGACCGTGCAAAACCAGATCAGCCAGCTCAAGGACAAGCTCGGCATCCGCGAACCCGCCGGATTGGTGAACTACGCGCTCAACCACGGCCTGCTTCGGTCGGAGTAGGCCCTCCCGCATCATTCGCCCCGAGCTCAGTCCTTCACCTGCTCCACCACGGTCACCTTGCCGTCGCGCATCGTCACGCGGATGCGCTCCTCCACGCGCGGCTGGTAGATGTCGCGCTCGATCGGTTCGAAATACACCTGATAGTTGCCCGAGCCCGGCGTGCCCACCACGTGACGCCGGTAGCCGACGATGCGCGTGCCCTGGTATTCGCGCCAGTAGGCGTTGTAGACCCACAACGTGTCGCGGCCGCCCTCGGTCAGCGACTCGCGCTTCTCGTCCGGAGCGCCCAGCGCGATGTAGACCATGTCCTCGGTGTCGCCCACCTGCAGCCGCTTCTCCTCCAGGCGCGCGCGCGTCGCCTCGTCGAGCCCCGCGAAGACCGCCGAACGCTCCTTCGCCCGCGACTCAAACGTGCTGCAGCCCGTCGCCAAAACCAGCGCGGCCAACGCCACCAAGCCCAGTCGGATGAAACATGCCATGCCCTCACGTTAACCAACCAACTCGCCCGCACAAGCGGCCCGCGCAACTCCCCGCTTGGCTTGTCTCCGCCCCCTGCTCTATGGTCCGCCCCCAATCGCGAATCCCATGGAACGCCCCAAGAAGGTCCGGCGCCACCAGCTCAAGTTCGACATCCTCGCCCAGCCCGACGACTCGACCTGCGGTCCCACCTGCCTGCACGCCCTCTACCGCTACCACGGCCGCGAGATCCCGCTCGAGACCGTCATCCGCGACGTGCCCAAGCTCGAGAACGGCGGCACCCTCGGCGTCCACCTCGCCAACGACGCCCTCCGCCGCGGTTTCCGCGCCACCCTCTACACCTACAACCTCCAGGTCTTCGACCCCACCTGGTTCGCCGGCGACGGACTCTCGCCCGACCAACTCTCCGAAAAACTCGCCGCGCAGGCCCGCGTAAAAACCTCCCACCGCCTCCGCAGCGCCTGCGCCGCCTACGCCGACTTCCTGCGTCTTGGCGGCGAGGTCCGCTCCGAGGTCCTCTCCGGCCGCCTCATCCGCAAATACCTCAACCGCGACCTCCCCATCCTCACCGGCCTCAGCTCCACCTACCTCTATCAGGCCATGCGCGAGTTCGGCCCCGACGACGAGGACGACGACATCCGCGGCACCCCCTCCGGTCACTTCGTCGTGCTCTCCGGCTACGACCGCGAGGATCGCGAGGTCCTCGTCTCCGACCCGCTCGAGTCCAACCCCCACTCGCCCACCCGCCGCTACTCCGTCGACATCGACCGCGTCATCGCCTCCATCCTCCTCGGCGTGCTCACCTACGACGCCAACCTACTCGTCATCGAACCGGCCGCCATCACGTAGGGGCCTCGCTTGCGAGGCCCGTTAAACGTCCGCGCACCCCGCCGCATTCCCACGCTCCGCGGGCGTCGCAAGCGACGCCCCTACTTTCCTCTCTCTCCCATCATCCCTTTCCCATGCTCTCCCTCATCGTCGTCAACAACCCCGACCGCTGGCCGTTCGACATCGACATGCCCGGCGTCGAGGTCGTCTCCGCCCGCAGCTACCTCGTCGACGCGCGCTACACCGACCTGCGCCACGTCCGCGTCTACAACCTCTGCCGCGACTACCGCTACCAGTCGCTCGGCTACTACGTCTCCCTCCTCGCCGAGGCCCGCGGCCACCGCCCCCAGCCCAGCATCTCCACCATCCAGGACCTCAAGTCCCCCGTCGTCTCGCGCATCCTCTCCGAGGACATCGACGACCTCATCCAAAAATCCCTCGCCCCCATCAAGGGCGACCACTTCACCCTCAGCATCTACTTCTCGCGCAACCTCGCCAAGTCCCACGACCGCCTCAGCCAGCAACTCTACAACCAGTTCCAGGCCCCCCTCCTGCGCGCCCACTTCGTCAAGCGCGAGGAAGACCGTTGGGAACTCCAGGACATCTCGCCCATCTCCGCCTCCGAGATCCCGGAAAACCACCGCCCCTTCGTCACCCAGGTCGCCCGCGAGTTTCTCTCCGGCCGCCGCCCTGCCGCCGCGAGGAAAACCCCGCCCCGCTACCACCTCGCCATCCTCTACGACTCCGACGAGGGCCACAAACCCTCCAACGAAAAGGCCATCCAGAAATTCATCCGCGCCGCCGAGGAATTCGACGTAGAGGCCGAGATCATCACCCGCGACGACTACGCGCGCATCGCCGAGTTCGACGCCCTCTTCATCCGCCAGACCACCTCCGTCAACCACTTCACCTACCGCTTCGCCAGCCGCGCCGAGGCCGAGGGACTCGTCGTCATGGACGACCCCAAGTCCATCCTCCGCTGCACCAACAAAGTCTACCTCGCCGAACTCCTCGACCGGCACGACATCCTCGCCCCGAAAACCGTCATCGTCCACCGCGACAACCTCGACGAGGTCTGCGGCCAGCTCGGCTTCCCCGTCATCCTCAAGCAGCCCGACTCCTCCTTCTCGCAGGGCGTCACCAAGGCCTCCACCCCTGAGGAATTCGCCGCCCAGGCCGAGGCCCTCCTGGAGAAGTCCGAACTCTTCCTCGCGCAGGCCTTCCTCCAGACCGACTTCGACTGGCGCATCGGCGTGCTCGATAAAAAACCGTTGTATGCGTGCAAATACTACATGGCGCGCAAGCACTGGCAGATCATCGCCAAGCAGGACGACGGCGACACCGACTACGGCCGCGTCGAGGCCGTGCCCGTCGAGCTCGTGCCGCAGCACGTCATGCGCACCGCGGTCAAGGCCGCCTCGCTCATCGGCGACGGACTCTACGGCGTCGACCTCAAGCAGGACGGCCGCCACTGCTACGTCATCGAGGTCAACGACAACCCGAGCATCGATGCCGGCTTCGAGGACTCCCTGCTCAAGGACAGCCTTTACGAACGCATAATAGAGTCCTTCGTCCGCCGCCTCGAACGCATCAAGGAACGCCGCGACGACGACTGAGCGCGTTTACCCGTAGGGGCCGCGCTTGCGCGGCCCGTTCAACGCGAACCTCACCCGCACCGTTCCATCTTGTCCAACAGGCCTCGCAAGCGAGGCCCCTACACAAAACCGCATGCCCTTCCCCCTCTTCTCCTGTCACGGCGTCGAACTCGAATACATGATCGTCGACCGCGCCACGCTCGCCGTGCGCCCCTGGAGCGACCGCGTGCTCGTCGACGCCGTCAGCGGCGCGCCCGTCTCCGACATCGAGCGCGGCGACATCACCTGGTCCAACGAGCTCACCGCGCACGTCATCGAGCTCAAGACCACCGAGCCCATCGCCGAACTCGGCGACATCTCCGCGTCCTTCGCCCGCGAGGTCCGCGAGCTCAACGCCCGCCTCGCCCCGCACGGCTGCCGCCTGCTGCCCACCGCCATGCACCCCCTCATGCGCCCCGACGAGGCCCGCCTCTGGACGCACGACAACAACGACATTTACGAGGCCTTCGACCGCATCTTCGACTGTCGCGGCCACGGCTGGTCCAACCTCCAGAGCGTGCACATCAACCTCCCCTTCGACGGCGACGCCGAGTTCGCCCGCCTGCACGCCGCCATCCGTCTCGTCCTCCCCATCCTGCCCGCGCTCGCCGCCTCCTCGCCCATCCAGGAAGGCCGCATCACCGGCTGGCCCGACAACCGCCTCGCCCACTACCGCGTCAACTCCGCCAAACTCCCCGCGCTCTGCGGCCGCGTCATCCCCGAGCCCGTGTATTCGCACGCCGACTACAAGCGCGTGATCTTCGATCCCATCCGCGTGCAACTCGCCCCGCACGACCCCGACGGCCTTCTCCTCGCCGAGTTCAGCAACTCCCGCGGCGCCATCGCCCGCTTCGACCGCGGCAGCATCGAGATCCGCCTGCTCGACATCCAGGAATGCCCCGCCGCCGACCTCGCCGTCGTCAAGACAATCGTCGCCCTCCTCAAAGAGCTCGCCGCCGAGACGCACCTCGACCTCGCGTCCCAGCAAGCTGTCACCGTCGACCCGCTCGCGCGCCTCTTCAACGCCTGCGTCGAGCAAGCCGACGCCGCCATCGTCGACGACCCCGTGCTTCTGCGCGCCCTCGGCTGCGCCGACCTCGTGTCCCCCGCCGCGCACAACGTCTGGCGCCGGATCATCGCCCGCCTCAACCCCCTCCGCGACGCCGCCGAGTCCGAGCGCGCCGCGCAAAAAGCCTACCTCGACCACGGCACGCTCGCCCGCCGCATCGTGTCGGCCCTCCCCGCCGAGCCGACGCCTGCCGACCTCCAGTCCCTCTACACCCGCCTCGCCGACGGCCTGGAGGCGAACACGCCCTTCGTTCGTTAAAGACAAAGCGCCCTCACGTCCGACGTGGCGGCGACGGTAACGTCGCTCGCCATGTCCGCGATGATCAACCGAAGGGCGTCTCTGCGGGTGGTCGCAGGCCAATGGCGTGCGGCCTTGGGGATGCCCGCGTTTGCCGCTTGGAATCGTAGGGCCTTACCTTGGTGAGGCCGTGCGCCGCGAGTCCGTGAACAGGGTCTGCTTGCGCCCAACGCGGCCGGACACGAGGTCCGGCCCTACACTACGGACCCAACTCTGCTTGAGATGCTTGAGCAGCCCGCGGCCGACACTCCCGGCGCCCATGAAATGAAGCCGGAGCGCCCTTCGGTCCGTCGCTTCCATTTTGGCGTATTCACAGCCGCTCAGCCGTTCCCGGGCAATGCCCTGCGGACTGCGAAAACATAGCAATCGGCCTGCTTTTGCCGTCTTATTGCTATAGTGTATTTTGCTCATTACCAGCAGGTAATACTTAAAATTAACTGTTTTTTCCATTTGACGGAGGAGGGTTGCCGGTTCCTGAAGGTCGACGTAATTCGCGCCATGTCCGTTTGGGCATGGTCCCTTTATTCCAGCCCCCTTTTTCCCATGATTACGACCATCCGTCGGGTGTGTATGTCGGCCTGGCAAGCGGCTGCGTGCGCTGTTGTTCTTTTCGCCGGTGAGCGCCTGTCGGCGGCCCTGCCCGCGGGCTGGAGCTCGACCGACATCGGCACGGTGGCCACGGCCGGAAGCGCCGATCACGACTCCGGCACCGACGTCTACACGGTCGAGGGTTCCGGCTCCGGCGACATCGGCGGTTCGTCGGATAATTTCCACTACGCCCACCGCGCGCTGTCCGGCGACGGCTACATCGTGGCGCGCGTCGATTCGCTCACCAACACCAACGGCTGGGCCAAGGCCGGCGTGATGATCCGCGAGAGCCTCGACGCCAATTCCCGGCACGCGCTCATGATGGTCACGCCGTCCTCCGGCACCGGCATCAAGTGGCGCAGTTCCACCGGCGGGTCCAGTTCGCAAATCATGGTTTCCGGCGCGGCTCCGCGTTGGTTGAAGCTCGAGCGCCGCGGCAAGATGGTGACCGGTTTCGAGTCCTCCGACGGCGTCAACTGGAACGTCGTCCAGCGCGTGGCGGTCGCCATGGGCACGGACGTCTACGCCGGCTTGGTCGCCTGCAGCCGCAGCTCGGGCCTGACCACGGTTTCGGCCGACGGAGTCGAGGTCGGCGCGCTCTCCACCGAGCTGGCGCTGCCCTGGCCCTGGGACGAATCCACCGTCGGCACGCCCACCGACGCGGGCGTCGCGCTCCACGACGGCAGCTACGTGCTCTCCAACCTCGGCGCCGACATCGCCGGCACCGCCGATCGCTTCAAGTTTGTTTCCCAGACCCTCACCGGCAACGGCACGCTCACCATGCGGGTCTCCTCGGTCGTCTCCTCGGACAACTCCAGCCGCTTCGGCCTCATGTTCCGCGAGAGCCAGGACGCCGACGCCCGCCACGTGATGCTCGGCGTCACCACCTCCAAGGCCCTCTTCTTCTCCAGCCGCCGCACGACCGGCGGCAACACCACCTCGGTGCAGTCCTCCGTCACGGTCACCGTGCCCGCGTGGATTCGCCTCCAGCGCGACGGCAACGTCTTCAAGGCCTACACCTCCGCCGACGGCGCGACCTGGTCGCTCCACGGCACCGAGACCCTCGCGCTCGGCGTGACCCTCCACGTCGGCGTGGCCTACTCCAACCGCCATTCCTCCACCTGGGCCATCGGCGTCGGCGACGACCTCGGCCTCGTCACCCCGCTCGACACCGACGGCAACGGCCTCTCCGACGACTGGGAAACCAACTTCTTCTCCACCACCGGCGTCGATCCCATGGCCGATCCCGACGGCGACGGCCTCACCAACGCGCAGGAGTGGGAACTGGGCAACGACCCCCTCGTCTTCAACCTCGAGGGCCAGCGCCCGCTGCTCGAGCTTGTCGGCGGCGACAACCAGACCGGCGTCGCCGGCACCCAGCTCCCGCTGCCCCTCGCCGTGCGCGTGAAGGACTCCCTCAGCGACGACCCCGTGGCCAACATCCCCGTGCAGTTCCGCGTGCTGCAAGGCGAGGGCACCCTCGGCGCGACCCTGCCCGGCGACCCCGTGCTCAACCTCTCCTCGGACACCGAGGGCCTCGTGCAAAGCGCCTTCCAGCTGCCCGCCACCGGCGGCGACCAGATCGTCGGCGTGGGCGTCGGCGGCCGCCAGCAGGCCAGCGTCGTCGTCTTCACGCTCAAGTCCCTCGTCGGCGCCGCCCCCGGCCTGTTCGACGTGACCAACCTCGGCCAGCCCGCGCTGCCCGGCCGCGTGACGTATTCCGAAGGTGAATACACGCTCGAGGGCGCGACCACCTCGGCCTTCACCGGCGGCTCCGACACCGGCACCTACGCCTGGCGCGACTTCACCGGCGACGGCTTCATCCTCGCCCGTGTCGACCACGTCGACGCCACCGACAACGCCGCGCAGGCCGGCGTGATGATCCGCGAGAGCCTCGACGCCGATTCACGCTACGTCTCCATGCTGCTGACCGAGGCCAACGGCGTCGTCTTCCAATGGCGCGAGACCGTCGGCGGCTCCACCAAGACCAGCTATCAATCCGGCGTCACCGGCCCCGTCTGGCTGCTCCTGCGCCGCAGCGGCGACACCTACACCGGTTTTTATTCCACCGACGGGCAGACTTGGACGCTCCGGTCCACCCGCACCCAGGCCATGGGCTCGACCATCAAGATCGGCCTCGCGCACGGCACCCGCACTTCCACCTACACCTCGGCCACCGTCGACGGTCTGCGCCTCGGCGAGTTTGCCGAGACTCCGTGGCAGGGCTCCGACATCGGCCTGCCCCGCGCCACCGCCGTCAACGACTTCACCGAGGACGGCGTGCTCATGCGCGCCGGCGGCACCAACATCGGTGGCACGGCCGACACGTTCCATTTCCTGCACCAGCCGCTCGCCGGCGACGGCCGCCTCATCGTGCGCCTCGCCGACCTGCAGTCCACCCACACCGGCGCCGACAGCGGCGTGATGATCCGCGAAAGCCTCGATCAAAACGCCCGCCACGTCTCCCTGCTGCTCTCGCCGGCGACGGGCCTGACGCTCGTCAATCGCGTTTATACCGGCGGCTCCACCAGCACCTTCGGCACGACCAACCCGGCCGCCGAGGCCCCGCAATGGCTGCGCCTCGACCGCATCGGCGGCAACGTCCACGGCTACACCTCCGCCGACGGCGTGAGCTGGACGCTCCTCGGCTCGAAGTCCTTCGCGTTCGCCGGACCCGCGTCCATCGGTCTCGCCGGCGGCAACTACGACTACACCGCCCACTCGCTGGCCAGCTTTGACAACCTTGCCCTCGACCTCGGCGACGGCCCGCTCGGCTGGAACGGCGCCTACTACGACGGCGGCAACTTCGATCAACTCAAGCTCGACCGTCGCGACACCGAGCTCGACTTCACCTGGCCCGTCGGCGTCGCCCCGACCTCCGGCGTGTCCGCCGATAGCTACTCGATCCGCTGGCAGGGCGACGTGATTCCCGCGACCACGGGCTCGCACACGTTCACGTTGCTCTCGCAAGGCTCGGCCCGAGTCACCGTCAACGGACAGGTGCTGATCAACCGCTGGTCCGCGCACACGCTCGGTGAAGCCTCGGGCGCCATCACGCTGCCGGCCGGCGAACCCGCCCGTGTCGTGGTCGAATACGCCAACACCCCGGGAGTTGACGCCCGCGTTCAGCTGCGCTGGTCGGCCGCCGGTCTGAGCGACGAGGTCGTGCCCTTCGGCTCCGTGAGGCCGATCGACCGCGACGACGACGGTTTGCCCGATGCCTGGGAAATCACCCACGGCCTCAACCCCGATGACGCCGCCGACGGCGCGCTCGACCCCGATGGCGACGGCCTCGGCAACCGCATGGAATACGAGTTCGGCGGCAACCCCTTCCTCGTCGATAATCGTCTGTCCGGCGTGGTGACCGTCGAGACCTGGACGGTGGCCGGCGAAGTCGTGCGCAACCTGACGAGCTTGGATCGTTTTGTGGCCTCCAACCCGAACTCCAAAATCTTCGCCACCGAGCTGCGCTTCCCGACCAACGGGCAGAATGGCTACGGACGCCGCGTGCGCGGCTACATCGTGCCGCCCGTCACCGGTGACTATCGTTTCCACGTCGCCGCCAATGACACCGCCGAGTTCTGGCTCAGCCCCGACGACAATCCCTTCGCCCGCGTCAAGCGCGCCCGCGTCGGCAAGTTGTCCACGGACGATCAGGACTATGGGGATCGCGTCGAGCAGCGCTCGGTCGTCCTCACCCTGCAGGCTGGCGAGCCCTATTACTTCGAATTGCTGCACAAGCAGAACTCCGGCGTCTCGCACGCGACCGTCGCCTGGACCGGCCCCGGCATGAGCGAACCGCAGGTGATCGCCGGTGCCGCGCTGGAGAGCTACGCCCCCGTGGCCGGCGACCAGGACGACGACGGTCTGCCCGACGCCTGGCAGGCGACCCACGGTCTCGACGACCTGAACTTCACCTCGGCCAGCCGCGGTGCCTACGGCGATGCCGACGGCGACCGGTTGCCCAATCTCCTCGAATATCAGCACGACCTCGATCCGATCGTCGCGGACACCGATGGCGATACCTACCAGGATGTGCTCGAGGTGCTCGTTTCCGCGAACCCGCTCGACATCAATACCGACTTGGATCTCACGCCGTGGCAACTCGGTGACGTCGGCGCCACCATCACGCCCGCTCTCGCCAATCGGGTCGACACGGACGCCTTCCGTCTTGCCGGCACCGGCTCCGGTTTGGCCATCCACAAGTCCGACTCCTTCCGCTACCTTTATCACGAGGTGACCGGCGATTTCGAGCTGACCGCCCGCATGGTGCGACCCGCCGACAACGTCGTCGGCCTCGGCGGTGTTTCCATCCGCTCCAGCCTCGACGACCACGCCGTCTCGTTGTCCCTCCTGCAGGACACCGAGGGCTACAATCGCGGCTACTACCGTGTGGTCGAGGACGGTCCGATCATGGAACTCCCGGCCTTTACCCCAGCCTTCGCCAGCGAGGCGGCCGGCCTGGCCGGTTATTGGTTCCGGATTCGCCGCACCGGCGATCTGGTGCGCCTCTACTGCTCCGCCGACGGCGACCAATGGCTGCTCGCCTACGCCAAGGTGCTGCCGCTCGGCGAGGACTGCCTCGTCGGCTTCGCGACCGCGTCCAACATGGGGCCGTATACCTCCTACAGCGACATCGACCTGCCCGCCCGCGAGTTCGCCGACGTCACGCTGGACCTCGATTACGCCGATCCCGAGGCGCTCGACACCGTGCCCGAGGACGCCACGGTCACGCCCGTCGCCACCATCGGCGGCGGCGACGGCGTCACCGTCAAGGGCCAGTGGACCGTCGACGCCGACGGCATCGTCTCGCAGACCTTCACCGGCACGCTCGACTACGCCTTCACGGTGCCCGCCGACGGACTCTACCGGTTGACCTTCCTGGCCAACTCGCCCTCCAACCCGACCGGCAACACCCTCTTCCCGCTGCAAATCTCCATCGACGGCCAGGTCATCGGCCGCGTCGACCTCTTCATGGAGGTCGGTCAGGACGGCCTCGCCCGCGTCGTCACCCCGTGGCTGCTGGCCGGCGCGCACACCGTGCGGGTCTTCTACGACAACACCCTCAGCTACCACCCGCTGCGCATCCGCTCGCTCACCGTCGAGGCGCTCGGCGGCGTGGACGCCGACAGCGACGGCGTGGCCGATTGGATCGAGGGACGCCTGGCGGCGCTCAACACCATCGACACCGACAACGGCCTCTACGTTTCGCCGGCCAGCCTCCACGGCCGGTCGCGCTACCGCTCGATGTTCACGCTTACCGCCGACACGCAGCCGGTGCAGACGCAGCCCGCCCCGGGCTACGGCTGGTATGCCGACGTGGCGCTCAGTGAGACCGCCCCCGTCGAAATCGTCGGCGACTTCGAGAACGGCGGCTCCGTGCAGGGCGTATTTTTAAATTGGATACCGCTTAACCTGCTCGACCTGCCCGTGGAATATGGACTCACCGCCTCCATGCGCGTGCGCCTCGGCGACAGCCTGCGTCTCACCGCGCATCCGTCCGGTGCCAGCGGCGGCACCGCCGACATCACGGTCACGCTGCCCGGCGAGACGCCGGTCACGCTCGCGCTCACCGACCCCGTCGGCCAGCCCGTTGTCCACGCCTTCGAGGAGCCCGGCGTCTACACCGTCACCGCCACCTACACCGACGCCGCGAGCAACCAGACTGTCGCCGACGCCTTCACCGTCGAGGTGATCGAGGCCGCCTTTGCCGCCGATCCCACCGTCGGCCTCAACAACTATCCGGTGACCTGGGACAACCCGCTGATCCCGAGTTCGGTCCTCCTTGAGGTCGACCAAGGCGTGCTGCTCGTGGCTCAGGGCGGGCTGCCCGCCGGCGGCACCAGCTACTCGGTCACCAGCGGCAACGTGGATGACAGCTATGTCGTCGCCCGCCTCGGCGAGGACGGCCCGATTTTCGGGCACGCCACCATCCACACCGTGCGCACGGCCACGTTGCCCGACACCGCCATGGACACGTTGCAGGTCTATCCCGACGGTAGCCGCCTGATCGGTGTGCCCATCGTCATCAATCGCCTGACCGACGACACCCGCGTCGAGGTCGAGATCTTTGTGCAGGGCGTCACCTTCGAGGACGGCACCACGGTGAAGATTCTCACCAGGGCCGACTTCGACGAATACGGCCGCGTCTACCTGAAGTTCATCTACCCGGAGGGCGTCGACGGCTCCATCTGCCACCGCGTGCACGTCTACGAAGGCGAGAGCTACCTCGGCACCTTCTGAGGAAGCCAGGGTTCACCACGAAACACACGAAAGACACGAAAATGAAAACCCTCGCATACGGCTCCGGGGTAGGGCGGGACCGCCGGGCCCGCCGCTCCGTGTTCGCCTCCGTGACCTCCGTGTCCGCGCTCCGTGAACTCTGTGACCAAAATCCGATCCCGTTCGTTTCGTGACGCCAAAAAACCGTGAGTAAGAAAACCTCAGCATCCCTCTGTCTGGCCGCACTCCTCATCACCGGCTCCGCCGTGTGGTGGTGGTCCGGCCTGCCGGGAGGTTCGGATGCAGAGCCTCGGGTGCCGGCTGCGCGAACGGTCGCGCCGCCCAAGACCGGCGTCGTCTCCACCGAGGTCGACAGCCACCGCGCGCTGCCCGCCTACACCGTCGACGGACAGGAAACTGTGCGACCGGCCGACCCCGCGTTGGAGGATGCGCTGTCGCTGACATCACGCCTGCCCCTGGAGTCTCGCCTCAAGACATTGCACGCGTTGCTCGGCCGGCAGATCGGACCGGACAACAGCGCGTTCATGCGCGCGTTTGTCACGGACAAGGCGCTGCCCGAGGGCCTCGACATCCGCCAGGTGCGCGCGTTGAAGAACGATGTCTTGAACGTGCTCTGCCAGCAACCCGGCGAGGAGCACGCCACCGCCGCGGTCCTGCGCAAACTCTACGCTGACCGCTCGGCCGATGGCGGCCTGCGCGACTACGCGCTGCAGCACCTCGTGTCGCTCATTGAGCGTGATTCCAGCATCGGCTGGCAGACCCATTGGACCGCCGTCGACAGCGACGAGCCCGCCCTGGCCGCCACCGCGATGATTCACCTGTCCCTGCGCCAGCGCCGCGGTGGCCTGACCGCTGAGGAGACGACCCGCCTTGGCACGGCGGCTCTGCGTATCGTCGGCTCGGATACGGCCAAGGACCCCGCCCGCACGACCGCCCTTCAAGTCTGCGGACGCCTCCAGGTCATCGACGCCCGCCCGCTCGCCCACGCCATCGCGAGAGACGAACGCGCCGGCTTCCCCCTGCGGATCGCCGCCGTGGCCACCCTCGGCGACCTCGGCGGTGACGCCGAGACCCAGGCCTACCTGACGGGCCTGACCACCGGCCCCGAAAAGCGCCTGCGCATCCCCGCCCAGTCCGCCCTCCAACGCTTTACCAGCAACTAACCCTTCCAGCCTCGCACCACCTTTCCCGCCCATGAACGCCCGTCCCTCCAGCCTCCTCCGACGCACGCTCCTCGCCGCCATCTGCGCCGTGTCGTTTGCCGCGTCGATCTCCTACGCGGTAAACCACAATCCGGAAACCCAGCCCAATCCCGGGGCTAAAACCACGGACGTGACGCTCAGCAATCCGCGGTTTGTGACCAGTGGCGAGGACTACACGGCCTCGGTCGAAGTTGATGGCGGCGCTTATCCGGATCTTTTAGAGCAGGGAGGCCCAATCTTTGTTTCAGTCTACAACGCCGAGACGTCCGAGGTATTGGACGCTCAAGAAGTGAAATATGCCGGGACGTTCACATTTACGTTAGACGCAAGCTCTAACTGCGGATGTAAGATATACTTCGAAATCAACGGGCTTACCGACGGAAGCGCGAAAAGTGGGGAGGCGACCCTTCAATCCGGTAGCGGGCATGGGACTAGCAGCATCAACTCGTATTACGATCTGGGTCACACGCTGAGTGGAGGCAGCGCCGGACAGCTCTTGATTTATGCCAACCGGCCGTCGGCCAACATTTACACGCCGGCCGGCATCGGATTGGTGGTGTCCAGTCCGAGCGTGGAGGTGATTCGCGTGGGTGCGGGTGACGCGGTGCGGCAGGTGCTGTCGGCCACACAGTTGACGGACGTGGTGACGCTCTCGCCTGACAGCTACGAGATCCGCTTTTACACCGCTTCGCAGAAGGGTGCCAAAGTCGCCGGGCTCTACCAGCCGACCGGCTCGCCGTTCAAGGTCGCCAAGATCGAGAACCCCGGCATCACGCCGATCGCCGGCACCGAGGACGACACGCTCTATGTGAGCGCGAGGTGGGAGCGAAACTTTGCCTACAAACTGCCCGTGGCCGACGGACCCTACCGGGTGGAACTGCAATTCGCGGAGCTTTACCACGACACCATCGGCGATGCGTTGTTTGATGTGAAGGCCGAGGGGATCGCCGTGCTGTCCGATTACGACGTGCTGGCCGCGGCCGGTTCCAAGAACACCGCCCGTCTGGAGGAAATCCAGACGACCGTGACCGATGGCGAACTCAACCTGGATTTTTCTTCAACCGTCTATGGCGCCCAATTGGCTGCGCTCAAGGTGGTGCGGGATGGGGAGGTCGCGATTGCCGGCACCAGCGACCAAACGCTCTACCAATCCGAGCGCACCGGCGACTTCGCCTACGCGCTGACGTTGCCCAACGGAACCTACGATGTCGTCCTGCATTTCTCGGAGTCGACCTACGCCGAGACCGGCAAGCGCGTGTTTGATGTCACCGCCGAAGGCGTGGCCGTTTTGGAGGATTACGACATTTATGCCGAAGCCGGCGCGACCAACACCGCGCACACCGCGACGATTCCCGTTACCCTCGCGGACGGGGTGCTGGACCTGGCATTCGATGGGCTGACCGGTGAGGCCAGTCTGGCTGCCCTCACGGTCATCGATACCACCACGTCCACCGTGGTCGCGGCGGTCAACGCGGGCGGTTCCGCCTACACGGCGGCGGACAGCACGGAGTTTGTCGCCGATATCGATTTCACCGGCGGACAGGCTCGATTTCCCGGACAGGTGGCCCACGCCATCAATGCCGGCGGCGGGGCCTACCTGGCCGACGACGGCACCGCCTTTGCGGCCGACAACGGCTTCGAGGGAGGGTTTACCTACCTCGGGGCGATCAACCGTGTGCAGATCACCGACACCGAGGGCGGGTCGTCGCAGGTCTACGAATACACCTGGGTGACCGAACCTCGCACCGGCGCTTTCGAGGAAACGATCCTCACGCATCCGGGAGGCCTGAAAAAAGAAGGCATCTCGGTCGTCTACAGTCAGGATGAACAATCCTACGTGAAAACCCGCACGCTGCGCGACGGCCTCGACAACCTCGTTTCCAAGGTGACCGAGCACTATGAAAGATTCCCCTTTGGGGATCGCAAAGTCAGCGAGATCGTTGATCCGGACGGCTTGGCGCTCACCACGACCTGGACCTACATCGAAGGCACCGGCAACCCGGCGGATCCCAAGCCGGATGGCTATGGCAAGGAGAAGAGCATGGACCGCTACGACGGCTACTGGGAGGAATACGCCTACGACTCCGAGGGCCGGTTGGTTAAAACCACCAGCCGCTACCTTTCGTCCACGACCCGCGACGACGCGGACAACAAAGTCGACACCATCGCCTATGCGACGACCAACCCGATCCGAACCCGCGTGACCGTCATCCAAGGGCAGGAAACCGCACGCACCTACGAGGCCGAGTTCGACGATGTTCCCAATAACGAGTTTGAGCGCTGGACCATCACCGCCGTCACCCCCGGTGCCGCGTGGAATGCCGCCGACAACCTTGTGTCCAAGACCCGCACCTACAAATCCGCCCATCCGACCAGTCACTTGCGCGGACAGACCAAGTGGACGCGTTCGCCCAATGGGACGATGACGATTTACACCTATGCCATGTCCGGCGACGACCGGGTTGTCACCCGTGACAACGGAGAACCCAACGGCTCCGGCACCGCCATTGTCGCCGGCACTCGCACCATCACCACCACCAATCCCGAGCGTCAACAGATCGCCGAGGAGGTGATCGACATCCCCTCCGGCCTGACGCTTTCCGATTGGGAGGCGCTTACGGTCGATTCACTTGGCCGGCCCACCCTGATCGGCTATGGCGACGGCACCACACGCAGCGTCGCCTACGTCGGCTCCGCCGCCTCCTGCGGCTCTTGTTCCGGCTCGGGTAATTTCCTGATCGAGTCCGAGACCGACCGCAATGGTGTGACCACCTACTACGATTATGACGCGCTCAATCGCCGCACCGACACCACCCGGCTTGGCGTGACCGAGACCGTGGTCTACGACCCCATGGGCCGCGTGGTTGAGCAGCTGCGCACCGGCACCTCCGGCCCCGCGATTTCACAAAAAAAGACGACTTACGACCTTGCGGGCCGTGTTGTCGCCACCGAAGACGCGCTCGGCAACGTCACCGACTACGATTACACCTATCCCACCGGCGGTGGCATGGTGACCACCATCACCCAGCCCGCCGCGACCACCGGCGCGGAACGCGGCACCCGCATCGAGACCGCCTACGCCGACGGCCGCACCAAGGAAATCTCCGGCACCGCCATATCCCCGCTGAAATACATCTACGGCACGTGGAGCGCGTCCGGCCAAGCCGGCGAATGGACCCAACAAATCACGGTCGGGGAGTCCGCTTCCGAAACCGAGTGGACCAAGACCTATACAGACCTCGCCCGCCGCACCGTGAAGATGGAGTATGCCGACTCCGTCGTGGCCACGATGGCCTACAACACCCTCGGTCAGCTTGTCAGTCAGACCGACCCCGACGGCGTGCGAACCCTCTACGCCTACAATGCAGAGGGCGAACGCGAGGTCACCGCCATCGACATGGATCAGGACGGCGTCATCGACTACGCCGGCCTCGATCGCATCACCAAGACCGTTCGCGATGTTTACAGCCGCTCCGGCACCATCGTCAACCGCACCACCACTCAAGTCTGGGCGACCGACAACGCCAACACCGCGACCACCGTTTCCGTCTCCGAGCAGGACGGCTACGGCAACCAGAGCTGGCGCATGGACTCCGCCGGAGCGATCGCCTCGACCGCGACCGCTCGCACCTCCGCCGGAGCTTGGACGGTTACTTCGACCGCCCCCGATGGCAGCCAGCAGGTGCAGACCTACACCGGTGGCCGCCTGACTTCGACCACCCGTAAAAACAACACCGGCGGCCAAGTCACCCTGACCTCCTACGCCTACGATGCGCACAACCGCGTTGCCACCCAGACCGACGCCCGCACCGGCGACACCACCTACACCTACACCGACCGCGACGAAGTCCTGACCGTCACCACCAACAACGGCACCGAGACCACCGCCTACGCCTACGACGCGCTCGGCAACCAGCTCACCATCACGCGTCCCGACAGCAGCGTGACGACCAACGAGTATCACTTGCGCAACAACCAGCTCAAAAAGACCTACGGCTCGCTCACCTATCCGGTGGAATACACCTACGACCCACAGGGCCGCATGAAGACCCTGACCACCTGGCAAAACGCCGCGACCTCCGCCGGCGCCGCGGTCACCACTTGGAACTACGACAGCCAGCGCGGCTGGCTGTCGGAAAAACTCTACGACGACGATACAGGTCCGGCCTACTCCTACACCGATGCCGGTCGCCTCGAAACCCGCACTTGGGCGCGCACCGTGTCCAGTGCCGCGCTCGTCACCACCTACGGTTACGACAACGCCGGCCAGCTCACCTCGACCGACTACAGTGACACCACGCCCGACGTCTCCATCACCTACACCCGCTTCGGCGCGCAAAAGACCGTCACCGACGCCACCGGTGAGCGGACCTTTGCTTACGATCCGGTCACGCTGCGCCTCCAGTCGGAAGCCCTGCCGTCCGCCTACTACGGCGACCGCATCCTGACCCGCAGCTACCAAGTAGGGCTGGATCTTGTGTCCACGCCGCCCTCCGTCCCCGGCCGTCCTGACGGCTTCTCGCTTGGCACCACTTCCGACCCCGATAGTGATTATGACGTGGTCTACGCCTACGACACCGCCGGACGCCTGAAGACCGTGACCGACCTCAACGGCAGTCACACCTACGGCTATCTGGCCAACAGCCCCTTGCGTGAAACCCTCACCAGCCCGGTGCACACCACCACGACCACTTACGAACCCTACCGCAATGTGGTCGCCAACGTGGAAAATAAAGTCGGCACCACCATCATCTCCAACTACGGTTACACCGTGAATGAGCTAGGCCAGCGGACTGCCCGGACCAACACCGGCACCGCCTTCAGCACGACGTCCACCGACAACTTCACCTACAACGCCAAAGGGGAGGTAACCGGCTCGACCAACGCGACGATCCCGGCCTACGACCAAACCTACAGCTACGACGACATCGGTAACCGGACGTCAAGTAGCGCAGGCATCCTGCCTGCCGTCTCCTATTCAGCAAATGGGCTTAACCAATACACCGCCATCGGCGCGGCCAGCCCCACGCACGACCTCGACGGCAACCAGCTCACCACCGGCACCGGCCAAGTCTACACATGGGACGCGGAAAACCGCCTCATCAGCGTGGAGCCTGCGATGCCGCTGACCGGCGACAAGCGTCAGGTGAATACTTACGACGGCCAAAGCCGTCGGGTGCGCAAGCAGGTCTATACCTACACCGGCAGTGCTTGGAGCTTGGTCACCGACGAAAAGTTCATTTACGATGGCTGGAACGTGGTCGCGAAGCTCCTCTGGAATCCTTCAACTTCAACTTTCGACTTAAACTCTACATTCACTTGGGGCGTGGACTTGTCCGGCTCTCTGCAAGGTGCTGGCGGCGTCGGTGGACTGCTTGCGACATCTGAAATCAACAGCGGAACGATTTCGGCCACCTACCACTACACCTACGACGCCAACGGCAACGTCAGCGAGGTGCTGAACAGCTCCGGCGGCATCGCCGCTCATTACGAGTATGATGCGTTCGGCAACACGGTTGCCTCCAGCGGCACCTACGCCGCCGTCAATGCCTACCGCTTCAGCACCAAGCCGCTGGATAGTGTCGGCGAGCTGTATTACTACGGCTTCAGATACTATAACCCGAATACAGGGCGCTGGCCAAGCAGGGACCCCATTGGGGAGAAGGGCGCTATACTCAGGTTTTCTCCGTTTTGGTCTGACTTGAAAGCTGGAGATATTAATGATTACTGTTTTGTAAGTAATAATGGTTTGGATTATTATGATTTCTTGGGACTCGCTTGCGGGTCAGGGTGGAATGAATTATTAGTTCCAGATTCTCCGCAGGGATTTGATTTTAGCAGTGCTTGTGCTGCGCATGACGCTTGTTATGGCTGTTCGGGGAAGAAAAACGGAAAGGATAAGCCTGCCTGCGATAATGACTTCCTTTCGGCGATGGAGTCGGTTTGTATGTCTCTCCCTGATGTAGGAGAGCGCCAGATTAAACATCCAAGTCGACGTGGAAATACCACGGTTCCTGATAATCCACGCAAGCGCTGCCTTGGTGTAGCCAAGACATATTATAACGCGGTTGTCGCCCATGGGGCTGAACCTTTCCGCAAGGCTCGGAAGTGTTGCCCATGAAAAAAATTACTTTATCAATATTAATGCTGATGCTTTTTGCTGGTTGCGTGATGACGCGTGTATCCCCAGCCCGCTCCTCATGGGCTGGTTTATACGAATCGAGGATCGACCTATTTGTGGTTGAACACGGGGGGCGGTATTTTCTTGCGCTGCCAGACTCTGAGGACTTCCCGACCAAGGCATATAACGCCGCTCCGACTGTGGCGGCGTGGCGCGCCACTCCGGAAGCTTTTCCTCAAGTGAAAGATGCGATTTTATCTGGGACGAAGGTTCAAATAAAGAGCGTTCAAAGGAGCGATGGTTTCGCAGTGGGATTCGGGTTCGTCTCTAGTGTTGATGTGCTGGCTATTGCGGAAGGGTGCACTCTGAATCCACTAGATGCAGGTGAGTTGATCGTCTATTCGGAGGAGGGGGAGATTATAGGCGTGAAACTGAAATACCTTAGAAAGATCGAGCAGGAGTAAGGGTCATTGAGGCCGATCTGAAGCAATCCGAGGGGAGATGAACCCACAGGCCAACCATAGCAGACGTAACGCCCCCATGCCAAGAGGTGGCGTTCGACTGCTTTTTCTATAAAAAATCACTTGGAGCACCTTCTCGGCTACGAACCCTCTAAAAGAGGAAAGATCACCTACATCAAACTGAACACCTCAACGCCTAGCCCACCACGTGGCGCTTGTCCTTGGTCAACCGGAGGAGCACCCGTTGCCTCTTTCATCAACGATATGTCCGGCCAGAACTGAAGTAGAGATGCGACTGTTTCAAGCTATGTCCTGTCAGCGAAAGCTGACGTTTAACCCCTCTCAATATAATTACGTCACAGGAAGTGATGGGGCGGAGCTTGGTTCAAAATCAGTGTTTATTAGTATATATCAGTGGTTAAATCATCTGGGGATTTTCAGCGCCGAGACGACCGCCTACACCTACAACGCGGTCGGCAACCAGCTCACAATCACACGTCCCGACGCCAGCGTGACGACCAACGAGTATCACCTGCGCAACAACCAGCTCAAGAAGACCAGTGGCTCGCAGACCTACCCTGTGGGGCGATCCGAAGAGGGCGATCCGAAGGGGTCAAACTTTTAATCTTGCGGTGACACCTACGACCCGCAGGGCCGCATGAAGACGCTGACCACCTGGCAAAACGCGACGTCCTCCACCGGAGCCGCCGTCACCACTTGGAACTACGACAGCCAACGCGGCTGGCTCACCGAAAAACTCTACGACGACAACACCGGCCCGGCCTACACCTATACCGACGCCGGCCGACTGCTCACCCGCACCTGGGTGCGCCCGCATCCCGACTCACTCCCTAACTCCCTCATTCCCTTAACCACCACCTACGCCTACAACAATGCGGGCGACCTGACCTTGACCGACTACTCCGACAGCACGCCCGACGTGGCCATCACCTATGATCGTCTGGGCCGCCAGACGAGCGTCACAGACGCCACCGGCGAGCGCACCTTCACCTACGATTCGGTAACCCTCCGTTTGGAATCGGAGCAGCTCCCCGCCTATTACGGCGACCGCATCCTGACCCGCTCCTACCAAGGATCCGGAACCGGGTTGGTCCCCGGCCGACCCGACGGTTTCTCGCTTGGCAGCAGTTCCGATCCGGATAGTGATTACGACGTGGTTTACGCCTACGACACCGCCGGACGCCTGAGCACCGTGACCGACCTCAACGGCAGCCACACCTACGGTTACCTCGCCAACAGCTCCTTGCGTGAAACCCTCACCAGCCCGGTCCACACCACCACGACCACTTACGAACCCTACCGCAACGTGGTCACCAACGTGGAAAACAAAGTCGGCACGACGACGATTTCCAACTACGGCTACACCGTGAATGCTCTCGGCCAGCGGACCGCCCGGACCAACACCGGCACCGCCTTCAGCACGACGTCCACCGACAACTTCACCTACAACGCCAAAGGGGAGGTAACCGGCTCGACCAACGCGACGATCCCGGCCTACGACCGCACCTTCGCCTACGACGACATTGGTAACCGGACATCAAGTAGCGCAGGCATCCTGCCTGCCGTCTCATATTCAGCAAATGGGCTTAACCAATACACCGCTATCGGCGCGGCCAGTCCCACGCACGACCTCGACGGCAACCAGCTCACCACCGGCACCGGCCAAGTTTATATCTGGGATGCCGAGAACCGTTTGATTTCGGTCGAACCAGCCCTACCCGTCACCAGCGACCTTAAGCAAATCAACACTTACGACGGGCAAAGCCGCCGCGTGCGCAAGCAAGTCTATACCTACACTGGCAGTGCCTGGAGTCTGACCGCCGACGAGAAGTTTATCTACGATGGCTGGAATCTCGTCGCCGTGCTCAACGCAGCCAGCAGCAACGCGCTCCTGCGCACCTACACGTGGGGCACGGATCTCTCCGGTTCCATGCAGGGTGCCGGCGGAGTCGGCGGCCTGCTCTCTGCCAAGGATGGTAGCGCGGTCTATCACTACACTTACGACGCCAATGGCAACGTGAGCGAAGTGCTGGACAATTCTGGCGGCATCGCCGCTCATTACGAATATGATGCCTTCGGCAACATGGTCGCTTCCTCCGGCACCTACGCATCGACCAACGCCTATCGTTTCAGCACCAAGCCGCTGGACTCGGTCAGCCAGTTGTATTATTACGGCTACAGATATTACAATCCTTCAACAGGGCGGTGGCTCAGCAGGGACCCAATTGGGGAACGTGGAGGACTTTGTCTATATGCGACAGCTTCCAATGATCTTTTGGGGGCGATTGACGCGTTCGGGCTTTACAAGATATATTTATACACGAAGAAGGGCGGGGATACTCTCACTAAGAGTGTGTCTCGTCAGCTATTGGGCCCTGCGTTGGTCTATCGTTATAGAGAAAATGATTCGGCCACTTCTTGGTGTTGCAAGGACGGTAAAAAGCAGAAGGGGTATCTGGTTAAAGCGCATGACCTAACGGTTGAAGGGAAGGTCGATTTTTCGGTTACTTATTTCTGGGAAGCTAAATTTTATGTTAAATTCCCGGCGGAAAAGCACTGGGTCGCAACCGGTGTTGATTTTACATGGGGCGTAGAGGACCCGAAGTGGGAATTGTTTCTGGATATCCGAACTACTCCGCGTTCAGATCCTGAGTTTATCATGTGTGTGGATGATTCACTGAGTGGACCTCCCGACTTTGTTTATGCTAACAGCATGAGTGCGCAGGAAATTGCTGAAGACTACTTTGGCGTTGATGAAATTCAAGAGGCTTTAGATAATTACAAAAAAATCATTGACAAATCCAAGGAGTTGAAGGGCCTCTTGGATGAGGCCAATAAAAAGGCTAAGGGGGGCGAATAAAATGAGTTTATATTATTGGATGTCTTCGGCTTTAATGTTATTGGCATGCGCTGGGTGTGGGAAAAATACTGTTGATGAAAATCCAGAATGGGAAGTTAAACGCAGTCTTGTTAGGATCTCTGATGGTGGAGTATATGAGGATAGTGGATTTCGATCTAAAATAGACTACTTTTCTTCTCAATTGTCCCATTGGGATAATCTGAGTATGGATGAGAGGATCGGCCTTCTTACTGCGATGCGGTCTTTCGTGAATGATCAGACTGTTTATACATTGACGAGTGAACCCCACAAGCCAACCAAAGCACAGTGATGACCAGCGTGCCAATTGAGTTTTAAAATGCACTTAGCGCAGCTTCTCGATTACGAACCCCGAATCGGGAAAGATTATCTACATCAAACTGAACACTTCAGTGGCTTGCCCTCCTCGGACCACTTGTCCCGCGTCAACCGGATTCCTGCGCCCGCGGCCGCTTTAATCCGCAAGCGCTCGCCGAACTACGGTAGGAAAGTCAAAAGGGGTCGCGCCTCAAATTGTTAAATTGACATGGGGGTGGCGGGATAGCTGACTGTGCGAATGCCTAGGAAATTAAGAATCGTGTATGAGGGCGCGATTTACCACGTGATCAACCGGGGCAACTATCGGAAGGCGGTCTTTGGGAGTGTGGGGGCGGCCCAGGCATTTGAGGAGGTGATGCTGGAGGCTGCGTCGAGGAGCGGTTGGCTGGTGCATGGCTACGTGATCATGAGCAATCACTACCACTTGGCGCTGACGACCCCGCAGCCGAACTTGGTGGAGGGAATGCATTGGTTGCAGTCGACCTTCTCCACGAGGTTCAATCGGATGCGCGAAGAGCAAGGGCATCTATTTCAAGGGCGTTACAAAGCACAGGTGGTGGAGCCGGGTGAATCGCTGGCCAGGGTCGTTAATTATATCCATCTCAACCCGGTCAGGGCTCGGCTCATCAAGCCTGAGCAGTTGCCTCAATTTCGTTGGAGTAGTTTACGCAGATTTTTGGGGAAGTCTGAACGTCCGGCGTATCTGGAAGCAGCCAGTTGGATGGGGGTTGCCGGGCGTGCGGATGATCCTGCCGACTGGAAGGATTATGTATGTTGGCTGGAGCAGATTGCGGCCGATGAAAATGCTCAGAAGGAATTGAGATTGGTGGAT
>JAUWBF010000149.1 GCA_030601755.1 Verrucomicrobiota bacterium
CGGTTCACACCACGCCGTCCGACGGGGCGGCGGGGGCGGTGATCTCGACGATGAAGGTCGTCCCGGCGGTGCGGCGCTCCACGGTGATGTCGCCGCCGAGCAGGCGGGCCAGGTCGCGCGAGATCGACAGGCCGAGCCCCGTGCCGCCGTAGCGGCGGACAATGCTGTCATCGGCTTGTGAATACGGACTGAAGAGCTTGGCGGCCTGTTCGGCGGTGAGGCCGATGCCGGTGTCGCTGACGCGGAAGAACAACCGGTCGCCCTGCGCGATCACGTGCAGCTCCACGCCGCCGCGCTCGGTGAACTTGACCGCGTTGGAGAGCAGGTTGCTGATCACCTGGCGCAACCGCAGCCCGTCGGTCAGCACGGTGGCGGGCACGGCGTCGCCGATGTCGTGGCGAAGCGACAGGCCCTTCATCTTCGCGGGGGCGGCGAACAGTTCGCAGACGTCGCCGACGAAGGCGCGCACGGGCAGGGGGGTGATCTCGACGCGCAGGCGGCCGGACTCGATCTGCGCCTGGTCGAGCAGGCCGTTGATGAGCTTGAGCAGGTTCTCGGCGCATTGCTCGATGAGCCGGACGAGTTCGCGCTGCGCCTCGGTCAGGCCCTCCGAGCGGAGCAGTTGCACGACGCCGACGATGCCGTTGAGCGGCGTGCGGATCTCGTGGCTGATGAAGGCGAGGTAGCGGCTCTTGGCGGAATTGCCGCGGTCGGCGGCTTCCTTGGCGAGGCGGAGCTGGGCGTTGAGTCGCAACAGCGGCAGCAGCCAGCCGAGCAGGGCGAGGGCGAGCACGGCGAGCGCGCCGAGCGACCAGTAAACCCAGCGCAGGTCCGGCGAGTCGGAGGCGTCGTAGAGCAGTTCGTCCAGCGGCACGGGCTCGGCGATCATGCCGAGCTCGAGGTAGGTGTTGACCATGTGCTGCCAGCGGCCGGCGTTCATGTGGCCGGTCTCGATCAGCGCGGGGTGCATGAGCTGGATCGTCTGCTCGGCCTCGAAGCGCAGGTGTCCGGCATCCTTGCGGCCGGGGTAGTCGCGCAGGATGAGGCGGATCATCTCGTCGGGGTGGGCGAGGGCGTAGTCCCAGCCGCGCAGGCTGGCGGCGCGAAAGGCCTTCACGCGCTCGGGGTGGTCGCGGATCTGCGCCTCGGTGGTGAAGAGGTTGTCGCCGTAGAAATCGATGCCGCCGGCGCGGGGCGTGAAGGTGAGGTAGTCGATGCCGGCCTGCTTGAGTTGATACGGCTCGTCGGTCTGGTAGGCGGACATGGCGGCGATGCGACCCGACAACAGGTCGGCGACGTCGAAGGTGTGGTGCTCGATGCGCAACGTGGACGGGTCGACGCCCTCGTTGCGAAAGTAGGCGAAGAGTTCGGCCGAGCCGGGCTCGATCATCACGGGTTTGTCGTGCAGCGCGTGCAGGTCGTCGACGCCGGCGCCGCGCTTGGCGAGCAGGATGAGGGGGGAGTGTTGAAAGATCGTGGCGAGCACGACGACGGGCTCGCCCTTGGCGCGCAACAGGACCAGATCCGACGTGCCCACGCCAAACTCCGCCTCGCCGGAGAGCACGACCTCGGCGACATCGACGCCGGGACGCGCCTCGATGAGCTCCACCTCGAGGCCGGCCTCGCGGTAGTAGCCTTGTTCGACCGCGGCGTAGTAGCCGGCGAACTGGAACTGGTGCTGCCACTTGAGCTGGAGGCGGACGCGCTCGGGCGGCTTTTCGATCACGACCGGCTGGGCCCGGGCCGGAGCCGCCGCCATGACAAGACCCGACACGAAGAGCGCGATCAGTCGGGCGAAGCGGAAGGAAGGGGGGAGCTCAGGCATGTGGAAGCGAATCGAGTTGACCCTTTCAAGTCGTCCGGAGGCGGGCAAGCCCTTGGTCGGGCGTCGTTGGCGGAGAGGGGGCTTGACGACTTCGATAGGATGCGGGCTTCACCAAGCCGCGCCGGGGCGTCATTTCGCGTTCGACACCCGGCGGACGGCTTGGAATTCCTTTACGCTTCCGTCTTTAACCCGCGCATGAATTCCACCGCCTTGCTGTCCATCGCCGCCACCGGTTTCACCGTGGCCTTTTTGCACGCGGCGATCCCGACGCACTGGCTGCCGTTCGTGCTGGTGTCGCGGGCGCGCGGCTGGACGCGCGGCAAGACGCTCG
>JAUWBF010000147.1 GCA_030601755.1 Verrucomicrobiota bacterium
TCCTGCACCTCGGCGTCGCTCCAGTGGCCGACCACGACCTTGCGGCCGAGGCGGAGGCGCGTGTGGATGAACCCGGCCTCGCGGTCGCCGTGGGCGGCCTGGTTGAGGTTCATGAAGTCCATGTCGATCGACGACCAAGGCAGGTCGCGATTGAACTGCGTGTGCAGGTGCAGGAAGGGCTTCTTCAGCGTGGTGAGCCCGCGGATCCACATCTTCGAGGGCGAGAAGGTGTGCATCCAGAGCACGAGGCCGGCGCAGTTGGCGTCGCTGTTGGCCTCGATGCAGACCTTCGCGATCTCGTCGGGCGTGGTGAGCAGGGCCTTGAACTCGAGGGGCAGCGGGAGGCGCTTCGACTTCACGAGGCCGTCCACGACGGCCTGGGCGTTGGCGGCGACCTGCTTGAGCGGGCCGGGACCGTAGAGGTGCTGCGAACCGCAGACAAACCAGATGGAGGGGGTGGCGAGGTTGACGAGGGACATGGTGGGAAGTGGTGAGTCGAGAAGTCGAGGGGCCGAGGGGTCGAGGAGCCTGAAGCAGGAGGACGAGGCGAAGGATCGTGGGTTGATCGACTCCTCGGCTTCTCGACTCCTCGACCCGGCGGAGCAGTCCCGCCTAGCGGGACTGCTCCGCCTTGATCTCCAGCAGCTCCTTCATGACGAGCGAGAGGTCGGCGGATTTGGTCACGCCGCCGAAGCTGTCATGGAGTTGTCGATACAGGGCGTAGAGTCGGTTGTAGATCTTCTGGTTCGCGGCCTTGGGTTTGTAGGCAACGCCGGCCTTGAGGCGGGTCATCTTCTTCTGCGCGGTGGCGAAGTCCGGGTGCGCCCCGGCGAGCACCGCCGCCGAGACGGCCGAGCCAAGCGCGCAGGCCTGCGAGCTGCCGGCGACGAGCATCGTGCAACCGGTGACGTCGGCATAGATCTGCATGAGCAGCGGGTTTTTCTCCGCGATGCCGCCGGCGCAGACCACGCGGTCGACGGGCACGCCGTATTCCTTGAGACGTTCGATGATGGCGCGGGCGCCGAAGGCGGTGGCCTCGATGAGCGCGCGGTAGATCTCGGCCTTGGTGGTGTAGAGTGTCTGGCCGACGAGCAGGCCGGTGAGCAGCTGGTCGACGAGGATGGTGCGGTTGCCGTTGTTCCAGTCGAGGGCAAGCAGGCCGGACTGGCCGGGCTTGAGCTTGGCGGCCTCGGCGGTGAGATGGGCGTGGAGTTTCGCGTCTGCGAGCACGCCTTCGACGAACCACTTGAAGATGTCGCCGACGGCTGACTGGCCTGCCTCGACGCCGTAGTAGCCGGGCAGGATGGCGCCCTTGACGATGCCGCAGATGCCGGGAATGTCGGCGACGGGCTTGTCTGCCGCGACCACGCCGCAGTCGCAGGTGGAGGTGCCGATGACCTTGACCAAGGTGCCTTCGGTCACACCGGTGCCGATGGCGCCGTAGTGCACGTCCATCTCTCCGATGGCGATGGGGATGCCCGCGGGCAGGCCGAGCTTTTTGGCCCACTCCGGGCAAAGTGCGCCTGCCGAGGCGGTGGCGTCATGGGCCTTCGAATACAGGCGGTCGCGCAGGTCGGCGAGGGCGGGGTCGAGTTGCGAGAGGAACTCCTTGTCCGGCAGTCCGCCCCAGTCCTCGGCGTAGAGGGCTTTGTGGCCCGCGCAGCAGATGCCGCGTTTGACCGCTTTGGGATCATTGACGCCGGCGAGCACGGAGGGAATCCAGTCGGCGAGCTCGACCCAGGAATAGGCGGCCTTGAAGACACCCGGCGCTGTGCGTTTGCAGTGGAGGATCTTCGACCAGAACCACTCGGAGGAGTAGGTGTTGCCGCACTTGGCAATGTATTGCGGACGGATCTTGGCGGCGAGCGCGGTGATCTCGGCGGCTTCTTTGACCGAAGTATGGTCCTTCCAAAGCCAGCAGTGCGCAGCGAGGTTCTTGGACCACTTCGGTTGCATGGCGAGCGCGCCGTTGGTCGCGTCGACAGGGATGGGGCTGGAGCCGGTGGTATCCACTCCGATCCCGACCACCGAGCGGTGGTTGAAACCCTTGGTTTTCTTGGCCTGAGCCAGAGCCGTGCGGACGGATTTTTCCAGGCCGAGGAGGTAGTCAGCCGGATTTTGACGGGCGAGGTGATGGTCCTTGGGGTCAAGCAGGACGCCTTGCGTCCCGCTGGGATAGTCGATGACTCCGGTGCCGAGTTCGGCGCCGTCTTGCGTGCGGACGACGAGGGCTCGCACCGAATTGGTGCCGTAGTCGATGCCGATGGTATACATGGGGCAGGGGGAGGGTTTTTGCGAAGGATGAATCCGAGCTTTTGGCTCGTAAATCGGCCCGTTACTTGACTGTAATGTGAAATGCCCCGGCCCACCATGGCCCGCCTCGCCGCCGAAGCCGGTGTTTCCAAAAACACCGTGTCGCTGGCGTTGCGTCGCGACCCGCAGATCCCGGCGGCGACTCGCGAGAGAATCGAGGGCATCGCCAAGCGGTTGGGCTATCAGCGCAATCC
>JAUWBF010000035.1 GCA_030601755.1 Verrucomicrobiota bacterium
GCGGTCATGGCGATGATGCGCACGCGGGCGGGGTAGGGGGAGTCGCCGGAGCGTTGACCCTCGCGAATGAGACGCGTGGCGGTGAGGCCGTCCATGCCGGGCATCTGCGCGTCCATCAAAACAAGGCGGTAGGGATGGCGCGCGAGCGCGGCGAGGGCCTCGTGGCCGTCGCGCGCGAGGTCGGCGCGATGGCCGAGCGCCTGGAGCTGGCGGAGGACAACCTTCTGGTTCACGAGGTTGTCCTCGACGACGAGGATGTCGGGCCGTGGTTCGGCGGCGGGGGCGTCGGGCGCGGCGCTTGGCGCGGGTCGGGCGGTCTCGCTTGGCGGTGCGGCCATGGCGAAGTCGCCGGAGCCGGCCACGGGCAGGCCGACGGTGAGAGTGAAGGTGGAGCCGGCGTCGGGCCGGCTTTGCACGGTGATGGTGCCGTTCATGAGTTCCGCGATGCGTTTGCTGATGGCGAGGCCAAGACCGGTGCCGCCGAAGCGGCGGGTGGTCGAGGCGTCGGCCTGGGTGAAGGGTTTGAAGAGGGCGGGCAACACGTCGGGCGCGATGCCGATGCCGGTGTCGGTGATGTCGAAGCGCAGGGTGGCGCGCGGGACGCCGGGCGTGAGGTTGGTGACGCGTAGGACGACGGAGCCGGCGTGGGTGAACTTGATGGCGTTGCCGAGGAGGTTGAGCAGGATCTGACGGATGCGCACGGGGTCGCCGTGCAGGTGCTCGGGCACGTCGGACGCGATCTCGCGGTGGAGTTGCAGGCGCTTGTCGCGGGCGAGACCTGCGGTCAGCCCGAAGACGCTCTCGACGAGCTCGGGCAGGTGGAAGTCGACGCAGTCCAGGCCGAGTCGGCAGGCCTCGATCTTGGAGAAGTCGAGGATGTCGTTGACGACGTGCACGAGGGTCTCGCCGCTTTGCACGATGGTGTTCACGTAGTCGCGCTGGTCGTCGTCGAGCGGGGTCTCGAGCAGGAGGCTGGCCATGCCGATGACGCCGTTCATGGGCGTGCGGATCTCGTGGCTCATGTTGGCGAGGAAGGCGCTCTTGGCACGGTCGGCGTCGATGGCGTGGTCGCGCGCGGCGGCGAGTTCCTGCCGACTGCGCAGGCGGTCGGCGATCTCCTCGCGCAGGCGGGCGTTGGCGGCCTGCAGGTCGACGGTGCGGGCCTGCACCGCGGCCTCGAGGTCGGCGAGCCGGCGACGCTGGGCCCGGCACAGCAGCCACCGACGGGTCAGCGCGCCGGCCAGTTGCCGGACCTCGACGGGGTCGAACGGCTTTTTGAGCACCACGACCTGATCGGTGGAGTCGATGCGTGCGAGCAGGTCGTTCCACGGGTAGTCGCCGGCGGCGGTGCAGATGATCTGGGTGTCGGGCGAAACTTTCCACAGATCCAGAATGGTCCGCAGGCTGTCCTGTCCGCTGGGTGGCGTGTGCAGGTCGATGAACGCGAGGGCAAAGGGCTCGCCGACATAGGCCGCGGCGTGGGCCTTGCCGGTGCCGTCGGCGGTGTCCACCGCGGCGACAATGTCGAAGCCCAGGGTCGCGGAGTGATCACCGCGTGGTTGCAGAAGCTCCCGGATGTTTTCACGGGTGGTCCGGTCGTGATCGATTACGAGTAAACGCACCGGCGGAGGTGTGGTGGGTGGGGACATTCGGCGTTCTCGGGTGGTTTTGCGAACGGGATCGGGAACCGAAAGCCGGATGGTATGAGACAAATGGACTTCACAGAATGGGGCCTGTTCCTCAGAGACGCGGCGGTTGGTCACCCATTGTTTACGAAAAATTAGCATACGGGCGCGGCGGGCTTCAGCCGGCGGCCACTGGGGCGGGACGAGGATTGTTTGAACCGGAGCGGCGCGACGTGCGACCTGTGGGGTGAAACCGATGCAGACTGATCGCAGGCAGGTGTTGACCGAGTGGCTGGTGCTGACCGCGCAGGCGGGCGGCGAGGCGGCGTTTCGCGACCTGCATGCGCTTTGGAGCGGCGATCTGCGCAGGCTGGCGCTGGTGCGCGTGGAGCGGGCGGAGGCGGCGGACGAGGTGCTCGCCGAGGTCTGGGTGGACATCGCGCGCGGGCTGGGGCGGCTGGACGATCCGGCGTGTTTCCCGCGCTGGGCGTTTCGCATCGTGGAGCGGCGCTGCGCCGACTGGATCCGGCGGCGCGGCCGCGAGCGGCGACGGCTGGCCGAGGCCGAGGCGGAGGCGGAGCTGCTGGCGCCGTCGTCGTCGCCGGCGGGTCCCTCGGACGACGTGCTGCGGCTGCGCGCGGCGATCAAGCGCCTGCCGTCCGACGCGCGCGAGTTGCTGCACCTGTTCTACGACCTGGGCCGCGGCGTCGCGGAGATCGCCGAGATCCTCGGCGTGCCGGCGGGCACCGTGAAGTCGCGACTGTTTTCCGTCAGAGAAACCCTGAAACGACACATCGAAAGGAATCACCATGAATGACCTGGACCAAAAGATCCAAGCCGCCCTGCGCGGACAGACCGGTGGCGACGCGCTCGCCGGCGAACCCAACATCGCCGAGGAGGTGATCGCCTCGTTTCGCGGGCGTCACCGCGCATTGATGACCTTCACGCTGATCTACAGCATCGTGCTCTTCGTGGCGGCGATCTGGGCGGCGACGCGCTTCTGGGAAGCCGAGACCGTGCGCGCGCAGCTGCAATGGGGCGGGGTGTCGCTGCTGCTGATGCTGATCGTGATGTTCATCAAGGTCTGGTTCTGGCTCGAGATGCACACCAACCGCGTGCTGCGCGAGGTGAAGCGCGTCGAGCTGCTGCTGGCGGCGCGCGCGCGGTCGGACAGGTAGGGGCCTCGCTCGCGAGGCCCGTTGGGCGAATGATGACGGCTAACGCCATGATGGCGGCGAACGGGCCTCGCGAGCGAGGCCCCTACGAGGTGCGGCCCGCGTGACGGCATGCGGCGAGGGGCGGCTTTGTCCGTCCGCAAAAAAGGCGCGAAGACCGGAGTCTTCGCGCCTTGGGGAACGGAGGCGGCCGGCGGAGTGGCCGCCCCTACCGTCAGAATGCGGAGCCGTCGGCCTTGGTGCCGCAGAGGCTGACCTCGAGGCCGAGGTTGGCGGCGAGCTGGGCCTTGGTGTAGAGCGCGCGGTCGGCCTCCTTGGCGGAGTTCGCGTAGACGACCTGATGTGGTTGCTCTTGTGGCGGGCGAGAAGGGCGTCGCTCCGTGCTCAGGGGGCAAGGACCGTGATCGCCAGTATGCCGAGCGTCGTGGACGCGGACGGGTCGACGGTGACTTCCAAAGCGTCGACGGTTTGCCGGGGGTGCGGATTGATCCACTCGTAGGTGTAGAGGTAGACGTGCCGCTCAAGGTCTCCGCCGCTCTCTTCGAGCAAGGGCACCATGCGTGATTCGGGAGCAAAATCCATGTGCGGGTAGTCGGGCCACCAATCCTGAATGTTGGGCGAGGCCTGGCTTTGTCCGGCGGGGGACAGGCCGGGGGAAGGCTGCCCCAAGGCGACCAGGGGAACCTCGCCGAGGCGGGTCTTGCCTGAGAAAAAGCGGTAGCGGGCGAACTGATGGAGGGCGCGGGCGTAGCCGCAGCCATGCAGGACGTAGATCGCCGCGGCCTTGGCACCGATGGGGATGGTGAGCTTGTCGGGCAGGAACTTGGCGTTGCCGACGGTATTGACCTCGGAGTGAAAGACGATCACGCCTCCGTCGGAGCGGCGGGGGCCGCCGAGAATGTTGAATGGGACGCCATGAATCTCCCGCGGCCCGGGTGGCAGTTGCTTCAGAGGGAGGTCGCCCAGCCAGCCACGGCGGAAATTCAACGGACGATTGACGAGTCGCCCGAGGTCGACGGGGGCGAAGCGCCGGCGTTCCGAGAGCGAGGCCTTGATCGCGAGCGAGTAGGGTTTGCCGGGGCGTGCGTGGGAGGGTGTGGGGCCGCCCGGGGCGGCGGAATTCGGTGGCGACCGGTCGGCGGCATTGGTCGCGGTCGCGTCGGGCAGGGGACGGGTTGACTGCCGCAGGGTGAATTGGGACTGGATGTTGATGCGGCAGGGCGAGGGGAGCAGGCCATGGGCTTTGCGCTTGCGCACTGCGCGTTGCGCGAGGTGAAACGCGGTTTCCTGCATCAGCGCCATGTCGGGGGCGATGGTGGTCACCGGCGGGTTGGCAAGGGCCGGGGATTTGTCGCCTCCGACAAAGATCAAGGAGAGCTTTCCGGGCACCGCCCGACCCAGCGAGTCGAGTTGATCCAGCAGTAGTTGGATATTGTAATCCATGCCCGATCCGAAGACCAGTCCGGTGACGTCCGACCACTCGTTCGTGAACTTGCGGGCGAGGTCATGGGCCTCGCTCCGGAGGGGGGCGGACTTTTGCAGCAGGATGCGGTCCCTGGACTTGTCGAGGTGGTGTTGGCTGCAGAGCGCTTGCCAGAGTTCCACCGGGGTCGGCGACTTCGCCTGATGCGCGGAGGAGGAGATGAAGGCGAGCTCCCGGTGCCCGATCTGATGGAGGTGAGAAACCGCGTGCTGCAGGTCTTGGTGACCGTCGCCCGTCACCGAGTAGGCGTCGGGTGACGATTGGTTAATGCAGACGACCGGGATGTCGTGGAGTCGCAGCCGGTTCACGGCCGCTTCCCATCCGGTGGAAGTGCCGACATAGGGAGGGTCGAACACGATGGCCTCGGTGTCCGGCCGGTCGAGGTGGTCCAGCGCGAGCACGGCCTCCTCGGTGGATTGCCAGTGGTGGATTTCGAGGCGGACACCCATCTCCTTTGCGACACGTTTGTAGCCGGGCAGGTGGATGGAGCGTCGCGCCACCACTAGGTGGCAAAGCAAGGGCTCGGTGACGGCGTGCCGGTCCGCGAGAAAGAGCTTGTAGCCGTCGCGCTCGACGGAGCCTTCCGCGATCAGCCGGGCCATCGCGCGGTTGAGCGCGTAGTGTTGCAGCTGGAGCTGGGCGGCGAGACTGCGTTCGGAGGGCAGCCGCATTCCGGCTTTGAGGGATTGGGATTTCAGCCATTCGCGCAGACGCGCGTCGGCTGCGTTGACGAGGCGACCGGTGGACATGGGGCGGGGGGATTTTTAAACATTCCCGGCTGGCGTGCGGGATGTCAATGGGACGCCCGTCGGAGCTCGGTTCGTTGTTGAAACAAAATCGTATGAATGTGCGCCGGCCGGCGGATCGTCCGCGCCAATCGGCACCGCGGGTGTTTGCTGGAGCGGTCATGACCCACGGGCACTTCGACCCCGCCACCCACGAATACGTCATCACCCGGCCTGACACGCCGCGCGCCTGGTCCAATTATCTCGGCTCGCGCCGCTATGGCGGCATCGTGACGAACAACGCCGGCGGCTACTCGTTCACGCGTTCGCCGGCCGAGGGCCGCATCCTGCGTCACCGCTACAACGCCGTGCCCGTCGAGCAGCCGGGGCGCGTGTTCTACCTGCGCGACCGCGACGATGGCGACTACTGGTCGGCGGCATGGCAGCCTGTCGGCAAGCCGCTTGGCCGCTACAAGACCGAGACCCGGTTCGGCCCCGCCTATGTGGCGATCACGAGCGACTACGCCGGAGTGCGCGCGGAGTCGCTCTACTTCATTCCGTTGAATCAGGATTTTGAATACTGGCGGCTGCGGGTGACCAACACGGGCGAGGTCGCGCGGCGATTGTCGCTGTTCGCCTGCTGCGAGTTCACCACCGAGTGGAACCTGGTGAACGACCTGCTCAATCTGCAATACGCCCAATACATCGGCGAGGCCTCCATGCGCGACGGCTTCATCGGCGCCTCTTCCTGTTCGCGTCTGCCGGAGGACAAGACCGACTTCGCCAACCGCGACCAATCCCGCTGGTGGTGGATGACCCTGGTCGGCGCGGACCTTGCCGGCCACGACTGCGACCGCGACACGTTCCTCGGCGCCTACCGCGGCTATGACCGGCCTCTCGCCGTCGAGCGCGGCGCGTGCTCCGGCTCGGCCGGGTTTTCAGACAACATCTGCGGCGTGCTGCAATGCGATCTCGATCTTGCGCCCGGCGAGACGCGCGAGGTGCGTGTTCTCCTCGGCATCGGCCGGAGCGGGCGCGAGGGGCGGGCGATGTTGAAAAGATTCGGATCGGCGGCCGCGTGCCGGCGCGAGTTCGCCGCGCTGAAAAGACACTGGCACGGCCTGCTGGAGACGTTCCGCGCCGAGACGCCTGATGCCGACTTCGACCACATGGTCAACACCTGGGGCGCTTACAACGCGCTCGTCACCTTCGAGTGGTCGCGCTCCTGCTCGCTCGTTTACACCGGCGACCAACGCGACGGCTTTGGTTTCCGCGACACCGTGCAGGACATGCTCGGCGTCGCGGCGATGCTGCCCGATGCAGTGCGCGAGCGGCTCGTCCTCATGCTCTCGGCGCAGGACGCCACCGGCGGTGCGCAGCCCGAGGTGCGAGCCTGGTCGCACACCCCCGGCAAGATGAAGTCCACGCCGGCTTCGCAATACCGCAGTGACGACTGCCTCTGGTTCTTTAACACCATCCCGACCTACGTGGCCGAGACCGGCGACGTCGCTTTCTACGACGAGGTCGTGCCCTTCGCCGACAAGGGCAAGGCCACGGTGTTGGGGCACCTGCGACGCGCCCTGAAGTTCAACCTCAGGCGCACCGGTCGCAACGGGCTTCCCTGCGGCCTGCTGGCTGATTGGAACGACTGTCTCAAGCTCGGCTACAAGGGCGAGTCGGTCTTCGTCGCCTTCCAGGTCCGCTTTGGCCTCGCCACTTATGCCAACATCGCCGGCGCGCTCGGCAAGCGCCGCGAGCGCTCATGGGCCTTGGCCGAGCTCGCCAAGATTGACCGCGCCATCGCCAAGGTTTGCTGGGACGGCAAGTGGTTCATCTGGGCCATCGCCGAGGACGGCACGGTCTTCGGCACGTCGAAGGCGCGGGAGGGGCGCATCTACCTCAACACCCAGTGCTGGGCCATCCTCTCCGGGCACGCTGACGCGGCGCAGGCCCGCAGTGCGCTCGCCTCGGTGAACAGGCTGCTCGCCTCCGACTACGGCGTGGCGATGTGCGCGCCGCCCTTTGCCCTGACCTCCGTGGAGGTCATGCGCGCGGTGCTCTTCAATCCGGGTAACAAGGAGAACGGCGGCATCTTTTCCCACACGCAGAGCTGGGCCGTGCTCGCCGAGATCATGGCCGGTGACGGCGACCGCGCCTACGCCTATCACCGGGCCTACATGCCCTCCGCGCAGAACGAGCGTATCGAGACGCGCGAGATCGAGCCGTTCGCCCATTGTCAGAGCACCCACTCGCAATTTTCTCCGAAGTTCGGCGTTTCCCGCGTGCCGTGGCTCTCCGGCACGGCCTCGTGGTCGCACTACACGGCCACGCAGCACATCCTCGGCATCCGCCCCGAGGTCGGCGGTCTGCGTATCGACCCGTGCATCCCGCGTGGCTGGCCCGGCTTCAGGGTCCACCGTCGTTTTCGCGGCGGCACGCTGCGCATCGAGGTGCGAAACCCCGCAGGCCTCGGCCGCGGTGTATCGCACCTGCTTGTCGACGGTCGACGCGTCGAGGGCTCGCTGCTGTCCGCCGCGCTACTGCCCGCCGCTCGCCGCGTCGTCGCCGTGTTGGACGGAGGCGCGGCGCAGGTTGTTTAAACGATTATATGAGTTAATTCGGACCGCCGGAGAATCCCCTCGGTCGCCGCGGATGACCTGGCCAGCATGGCGGATATCAAGCCCGGACTGACCGCCCGCAAGGGATCCGGTTCCCCCCCCCATCAAACCCTGACCAGTCACCCTCCAGCCCACATCAATGCACTCCATGAATACCCTTCGCATACTTGCCGGTTCCCAACTCGTCGCGCTCGCCTTGGTCGCGACTCCGATGCTCCAAGCCGTCGATTACAACAACGGCGGTGGCAACCAATACTGGGGCGACGACGCCAACTGGAACGCCGCCCATCCCGACGCCCCCGGCGCTGTCGCCCGTATGGTCACGCAGATCAACCAGGTCCTGCTCCTCGCCGACGCCGAAGGCGCGGATGCTTCCTTCACGGTCGGCACGCTGACGATCGGAACGGGGGGCGGCTCCGCCAGCCACCACTACCAGGTCAACAACGTGGCGGACGGGACCGGGCGGCTGATCTTCCAGGCCACCTCCGGCAACGCCGTGCTCAATTTCACGAACATCTTCGCCAACGCCACGATGTCCGTGAACGTCGGTTTGACGCTCAACAGCAACCTCACCGTCAACGTGAACCGCTCCGGAGGCACGCACCGCATCAACGGCTCGATCGGGAGCGGCGTGGCCGGCACCGGTGTCACCTACAATGTCGTCACCAACGGCCTGCTCACGCTCAACGGCGCCAACACCTACACCGGCGCGACCAACATCACGAACGGCCGCGTGGCCCTCGGCGCGACCGGTTCCATCGCCTCGGTCTCGGCGGTCGCCATCGCCTCGGGCGCGGTCTTCGACGTGTCCGCCAAGTCGTCCTACGCGATCGGCTCGGGCGGCGTGACCATCGCGGTCGGCGAGACCGGCGCCGGCCAGTTTCGCGCGGGCTCGGGCGATCTGGTCTTCGACCACACGCTCACGCTGAACCTCTCCGGTGAGAACTTCGCCGAGTCCTACTCGCTGTTCACCTTTGGCGACCAGACCGGCGACTTCTCCGCCGTCAATCTGACCGGCAGCGTCTCAGGCTCGCTGCTGCTCGGCTCCGCCGACACCTGGACCGGGGTCTTTGGCGACCGCTTGTTCACGTTCAGCGAGACCACCGGCACGTTGTCGGTGACGGCGGTGGCGATCCCCGAGACGTCGTCCTTCGCCCTGGCCGGCGGCTTGGTCGCGCTCGGCTTCGCCTGTCGCCGTTCCCGTCGCCGTCGCGACTGAGTTTCTCCCTCCGACCGGCCAGGCGGTCGCCGAACCGGATCGCCTTGCGGGCGGGCCGGTCTTTTTTCACCTGTCATGCGCATGTGCGGCGTGATCTTCCGGTGTCTGCTTCTGGTGGTCGCCCTCTGGCGGCTCCCGCCGGCGGCCGGCCAAGACTGGACGTCCGGCGAGTGGCGCGGCGAGCGCGCCTGGTCCTCGGTGTCCGGCACGGGCTGGACCGCGGTCGTCTCCGAGGAGAGGGCGCGGCTGATCGCGCTCATCCCGCCCGGCGGGAGCGAGCGGGAAAGCCTGCTCTTCGCCGATCTGAAGAACGAGTTTTCCTGGGGAGGGCACCGGTTCTGGCTGGGACCGCAGGCGGCCTGGGCGAGCGTTTGGCCGCCGCCCGCCGACTGGGAGACCGGCGCGGCGGCGCGTGTCGAGGCGGACGGACCGCGGCTGCGCGTGGAGCACCGCCGCACCGATGCCGACTACCCGCCGCTGACGCGCCGCTACGAGTGGCGCGGCGGCCGGCTGCACTGCGCGGCCGAGTGGAGCGACGCGAGGTTCCAGGGAATCCATATCATCCAGCTGCCGCCCGAGGCGGTCGTGCGTATTCGTCGTCTGGTGACGGATGGTTTGCCGCTGGGCTACGCGCTGCTGCCGATCTTCCGGCGAAACGACCTGCTGGTCGACCGCGAGGTTTCGCCGGCGGTGGCCGAGGTCGACGGCGACGTCGTCACGCTGCGGAATCGCGGGGTGGCTGAGAAGATCGGCGTGGCTCCGGGGGACATCGTGGCCGATGTCGGCGGGTGGTGCCTGGCCATGATCCGAGGGCACATGTCGGGCATGTCGGACCGCACGCCGGACCTGGGCCTGTTCACGCAGGTGTTTCTGGGCTCGGAAGAGAGCGTGTTTACCGAGATCGAGCAGCTCACGCCGCTGGGCGACGGAGGTGTGTCGGTTGCCGAGATCATCCTGGAGCCGTCGCGGAGGCCCTGATCGCACCGGGACCGTTCAGCGAAAGCGCAGTCCCTCCACGTTGCGCAGGTGCAGCTCGAGGTCGTCGGCCGAGGCCACGCGCCGGCCGTTGAGGCGAAAGTTGTCGAAGACGACGTCGCACACGGGCTTGTCCGGGGTGTGGCCGCTCATGACGGAGATCGAGCAGCCGGGGTTGAAGACGGAGTGGGTGACGGCGATGTCCTTGAACAGCACGCCGCGGATATGGCCTCGCTCGGGGTCGCGGTTGTAGCGGGCCTTCACGACACGCAGGTCGACGAGCTTGTCCCAGTAGTGTTCGACGCGAATGTTTTCCCAGCGGATGTTTTCGACCACGGCGCGGTCACCGTTGTGGATCGAAAAAACCGCTCCTTCGCCGTGGGCGCCGATCACGTCGATGTTTTCGAAGGCGATGTCGGCGATGCGGTCGGCGCTGAGCTCGTATCCGATTTCCATGACGTTTCCGGGCTGGCCGTTGTAAAAGATGCAGTCGCGCACGAGCACGCCGGCGACGTCGCCCTGCCAGGAGCGGGTGCGTTCGAAGACCCCGGATTTCACGGCGATGTTGTCGTCGTCGTTGCGCAGGCAGCAGTTTTCGACGAGCACGTCGGAGGACCCGCAGATGTCGATGCCGTCGGAGGACATGCAGGAGCCTATTTGCCTGAGTCCGTCGATATGCACGCCGCGGCAGCAGGCGAGGACGAGCATCCAGGAGGTCGGCTCGATCATGACGATGCCCGATACGGAGACGCCGGTGCAGCGTTCGAAGATCACCGAGCGCACGCGTTCGCGGCCGTCTTGGCGGCCGTCGAGAACACCTTGCCCGCGGATGGCGACGTTGGCGGCGCCGGTGGCGCGCACATGGCCGCGCACGACGGCGCCGGCCTCGATGTAGAGCGTCTCGCCGTCGCGCAGCACGATCTCGCCGACCTCGTGGACGCGGCCGGCCGCGAAGTAGCGCACCGCCGGATCGCCGGGCGAGGGGCGGGCCGTTTCGGGTGCGTTGGCATAGATGAAGAGCGGTTTGCGGCCGGGGATTTCCAGACAGAGGTTGCGCGGTCCGTCGATGGCGAACCGGACCGCGCCGCCGACGACCGACGGGACGATCCCCTGCGCGAGCGGCCGCACGACGGCGCCGTCGGCATCGCCTTCGACGAGGACCGTGATCTCGGCCGGGCCGGAGCATTCACACATCACGAAGTCCGCTTTATCGGCCAGCAGCACGTCGGCCGGCTCGCCGTTGATCCGGACCGCGAAGGCGGTGGACCGCGGTTGCGCGGACGGATAGGAGACGGGAACGGCCGGGGCCAAAATATTCATGGAAAAGCAGGGCGTGCGGCACTGCACGCAATGTCGCTCGCGGCATTCATCCCAACCGCGGTTTGGGGCGGCAAACGCAGACCCGGCAGGAGGCCGGAAGCTCACGGCAATGTTGAAACAATGCCCTTTGCGACCGCAGCTCCGGCTTTGTTTAAACAACGGGCTGAGTGAATGCCGGAGCATTCGCTATCTGTTCGTCCTTCCCCGCCAGAGCGGGAAAAGTCCGGACGCCTCTTCCGCCGCCCCCGCGCTCCCGCCCGTTTTGGCAACGAGCCCCAACCATCCACGGAATTTTTTACCATGATCAAGACCCTGCTCCGCACCTCCGCCTCCGTTCTTCTCGCCGCTATGACGCTGTTCTCCGCGGCCGGCGCGTTCGCCGCCTCCAATCCGGGCGACACACGCATCGCCAAGTGGAAGGACGACAAAAAGGCGGCCTTCATGATGTTTTTCGACGACGCCGCGCCGACGCACGTCACGAACGTCTTCCCCGAACTCGTGAAGCGCAATCTGACCGCCACCTACTACATCATCCCCGGCAAGGGGGAGTATAAATCGCGTCTCGCGTTCTGGGAAAAAGAGGCGCCCGCCGCGCCCGGCGTCGTTTATGGCAACCACACGACGATTCCCGGCGCGTTCCAGAGTCTCGAACACGCCGAGAAGGTGATCACCGATTGCAGCGAGGTGATCTACCGCGTGTTTCCGGGCAAGCGTCCGCGCCTCATCTCCTACGTGAGCCCGGGCGGCCAGAAGCACCAGATCAACCAGGCGCAGATCGATGAGATCATCGCGAAGCACCACCTGGTCCTCCGTCCGCCGTTCAAGGGTCACGGCGCGGGCGTGCACTTCAAGACCGCCGCCGACATCCTGCGCGCCGTGGACAACGCCGAGGTGGGCGGCGGTTCCGAATACGTGATCTTCCACGGCATCGGCGGAGACTGGCTGAAGTTCGACGGCGCCGAATTCGTCGCGTTGCTCGACGGCCTGGAAACCCGTCGCGACGCGCTGTGGATCACCGACCACGTCTCCGCGCACAAATACGAGACCGAACTCGCCACCGCCAAGGTCCGCACGGTCAAGTCCGGCGCCTCCGAGATCCGCGTCGCGCTGGAAAGCCAGGCCGATCCGGCGCTCTACGATCTCCCGCTCACGCTCGTCACCGCGGTGCCCGCCGGCTGGTCCCGGGTGCGCGTGACGCAGGGCAAGCAGGCGTCCGTCGCGGCCGTCGAAGGCGGTTTCGTCCGTTACGACGCGCTGCCCGGCGACGGCGAGATCGTGCTTGCCCCGGCCAACTGACCGCATCCTCCGGCTTTCCGCTCGCCCCCGACTCTCCCATGATCATTTCCCCGATGCCCCTTCGTCTTTCACGCCTCGTCCGCCGCTGGCTGACCGCGACCCTGTGCGCGGCCGCGCTCCAGTCTCCGGCCGGTGCGCAAAACTCGCCGACCGCGGAGAACGCCACGCCCGCGTGGACGCCCGTGGGCTGGAGCGGCGGCGGCTACTACTTCTCGGCCGCGTTTCATCCGACGCGCGACGGCGTGCTGTTTCTCGGCATGGACGTGGCCGGCGTGGCCAAGTCCACCGACCACGGAAAAACCTTCCGCGTCGTGAACAAGGGGCTCGTGGATTACGGCATGTATTCGCTGGCGGTGGACGTGAAAAATCCCGACATCGCCTACGCCGGCACCGAGGGCGGCCTGCACAAGAGCACCGACGGCGGCGAGTCGTGGAGGTTCATCCCGCGCACCGGGAAAAAAGACCTGCACATCACCTCCGAGCGCAACAAGAGCATCCGCTCCGTGGCACCCGATCCGTCCGACGGCAACATCGTCTATGCGGCGAGTCCGGGCGGAAAAATCTACAAGAGCACCGACGGCGCGGCCACCTGGCGCGTCGTTTACCAGAAAGGCGCGGAACCCGCCGACGACTTCGGCGGCCTGCGCGTGCAATACGGCAAGGTCAACGGCGCCTACTTCGGCGGCGTCTGGCTCTCCTTCCAACCGCCCGCCGGCGCGACCCAGCCGACCGGCCTCGGCCTGCGGCTGAAAGGCGACGGCACCTCGCCCGAGCAGGCCTACCTGAGCGTGCGCACCCGCGACGGGTTGATCTACCGCACGCGCAACATCGCCGAGCTCTTCGCCGACGCGACGCCGCGCGACGTCGTGTTCGCCGCGCAGGATTTCAGCCTCGATCCCGAGGTCGCCAAAAAATCCCCGGAGAAAGCGGCCGCCGCTCCTAAACAACCCGACCTCGCCGCGCTCGTGCGCATGGACCTCTCGCGCGTCTCCAAACCCGACGAGGCCTCCGTCCTGCAACTCGGCCGGCTCTTCTTCGTCGCCAAGGGGGCCGACGGAAAAACCGGCCAACACGTCGCCCGCGATTTCGACGCCGACAAGCGCGCGCAGACCTACGGCAACATCCGCCTCGGCAACCGCCAGCCCGACGGCGGCGTCGCCTACAGCGTGGTCGTCTCCACGAAGAATCCGAAGCTCGTGCTCGCCGGCACCGACTACGCCGGCCTGTTGTTGAGCGAGGACAAGGGGGAGACCTGGCGCGTGTTGCCCACGCCGCCCAAGGCGCTGCACGCGGCGTTCGATCCCTCCAATCCCGACATCATCTACGGCACGTTTGGTGCCGACGGCGTGCACAAGTCCGTCGATCGCGGCGCGACATGGACCAAGATCGTCAACGGCATGAGCGCCAAGTTCTCCGCCCGCGAGATCGTCGTGAGCCCCGCCAATCCGCAGGAACTCGGCGTGATCGGCGCCGACGGTTGGAACGGCGGCTTCTACTACTCGGTCGACGGCGGCGCCACGTGGACCCGCTCCGCCAAGATCAAAGCCGACTACGTTGCCAACCCCACGCTGCCCAAGGACGGCGCGCTGGCCAACCTGAGCGTGCCCACCAACCTGACCATCAACCCGCGCAACCCGAAGGAACTCTACATCAGCGCCAACTGGCGTCCGGCCTACAGCGCCGACGGCGGCCGCAGCTGGGAGGAACGCGTCGCCGGAGCCGACATCACCGTGCAGACGGACATCCGCTTCAGCGGCGACCGCGTTTATGTGAGCGCGATGGACGAGGGCACGCTCATGAGCGAAGATCAGGGCAAGACGTGGAAGGCGCTCTGGCCGATCAAGTATGATCGAGAACTCTCCGGCCACAACTGGCGTCTCGCCGTCACCAACATCAACGGCGTGGACCGCATCATCGCGACCTCCAGCCCTTGGGACGGGAAAAACACGCAGCAGGTCATCATCAGCGAGGACGGCGGCAAGACCTTCAAGGTCACCACCGAGGGCCTGCCCACCTACCGCATCACCGCCAACACGATGTGGGACCGCGGTTATCCGCGCGCGCTCGCGGTTGATCCCTTGAATCCGAGGATCGTCTATCTCGGCATCGATGGCGATCCCACCGACGGCAAACAGGGCGGCGGCATCTTCAAATCCACGGACGGCGGCTACACGTGGAAACAACTCCCCAACCAGCCGGGCAGCCGTCGCGTGTATTACGGCCTCGCGATCGATCCGACCAATCCGCGCCGCATCATCTGGGGCGCCAGTGGCAAAGGAGGCGGCGTTTACGTGAGCGAAGACGGCGGCGACTCGTGGACGCACACCCTCAAGCAGGACGCCTGGATCTTCAACGTCCACGCGACCGCCGACGGCGAGCTCTACGTCGGCGGCAAGGATCTCTGGCGCAGCGCCGACCAAGGCAAGACGTGGAAAAAACTCACGTCGCTCACCGGCCGCTCCGTCGTCGGCATCGAGGTCGATCCGCGCGATCCGAAGACGATTTGGATCTCGGCGGTGACGTGGGACGGCAGCTCCAACGGGGACGTTTACAAATCCACCGACGGCGGCGCGACCTGGACCGATTTCACCGGCGACCTCATGCACCGCAAACCGCAGCTGCTGCGCTTCAACCCGAAGACCAACGAACTCTGGTCGGGCCAGACCATGTTGCACAAACTCAGGCAGTGAGGGCGCCAGCCCGGGCGTGCACGAGGCGCGATCCACCCGCGCTCGTTTTGTTCCATGTCATTGTCATCGGATAAAACGCTCGCGAAAAACGCCCGCTGGCTCTGGGCGGACGGCGTTTCGGGGGCCAACCACTACGTCGAGTTCAGGCGCCAGTTGGACGGCGCTCCCGCCGAGGCGTGGTTGCAGCTCTCGGCCGGGACATCGTTGCGGCTGTGGATAAACGGTGAGCAGATCCACGCGGGACCGTCGCGCGAGGTGCCGCCGTATTTTTATTTCGATACGATCGACCTGCGGCCGCATCTGCGGGCGGGAAAAGACGAATTGCGCATCGTCGCGCATCACCAGGGCGCGGATTCACAGAGTCACCAGGCGGGCACGCCGGCGTTGCTGGTCGCGGGGCGCGCGGGCGCGGAGGATCTGGGCGATCCTCGCGGTTGGCGCGCGCGGCGCATCGCGCGTTACCGGGCCGACGCGCACCGGCTGTTCTCCTGCCTCGGGTTTTCTGAGCACGTTGATTTCGCGGCGGACGATTTGCCGTGGGGGGCTGCACGCGAGATCGCGGCGCATCCGTGGAGCGAACGGCCGGTCGCGCTGGCGCGCGATTTGCCGCAGTGGCGCGAGACGGTGCGCGAACCGGTTTCGTGCGCGTCGCACGAGGGCGGCTGGCTGTTCGACATGGGCATGGAGACCAGCGGCTACGTCGAGCTGGCGCTGGCGACGCCGATCCCCGTGTCGTTGGTCGTGAGTTACGCCGAGGCGTTGACGGCGGGTCGCGTCGATCCGTTCAAGGGAGGGATGCATTACGCCGACCGGCTCGATCTCGTCGCGGGCGAGGTGATCTGGCGCAGCTACGAAAAGCGCGCGTTTCGATTTCTGCGATTGGACCGCGCGGTGGAGGTGAAGGAGCTGCGCATCATCGAGCACACGTGGCCCTACGAGCGCGTGGACGGGGGGGCGAACGCGGGCGACGCGCTCGCGCGGCGCATCCGCGACGTGTCGGCGCACACGATCGAACTCAACACGGAGGACTTGCTGACGGACTGTCCGTGGCGGGAGCGGGCGCAGTATCTCGACTGCCAGTTCTACATGGGCGCGATGAAGAGCCTGTTCGGCACGCTGGAGCCGATCCGGCGTTTTCTGACGCAATTCCCGCGCGGGGCCGACGCGACGGGGTTGCTGCGCATGTGTTATCCGTCGCCGGGAGGCACGAGGGTCATTCCCGATTTCTCGATGTCCTACGCGGTGCTGTTGCTTCGTTATCTGGAGCTGGGCGGCGACCTGGAGACGGTGCGCGCCAACCTGCCGCTGGCCGAGCGCGGCGTGACGGCGTTCCGGCGATACGAAGACGCGGACGGTTTGCTGGCCGACGTGCCGGGGTGGATCTTTTTGGACAACACGTTCGAGCTGCCGAAATTCCCGCGCAGCGCGGGACTCAACGCGGTGTATCACGGCGCGAGGCGGGCGCTGGCGGAGTTGTGCCGTTATTGCGGAGAGCCGGACCGGGCGTCCGGGCACGAGGCGGCGGCGGCCCGCGTGCGCGCGGCGTTTCGTCGGACGTTTTTGCGGGACGGTCGTGTGCTCGACGCGGACTCGACGCCGGAACACGAGGCGCACCGGCAGTGGATTTATCATCACGGCGCGGGTGCGCGCGGGGGATGCTTTCGCCTGCGGATCGAGTTTAAAAAACGCGACGCGGCGCCAGCAGTGCGACTGGCCGTGCACGGCGGCGCGCGCGCGTGGATCGACGGCGCGCCGGTCGCCGACATCAAAGCAGGCGGCTCGTGGACGCGGTCGGCGATCTACCAGCCGGTGACGTTGCCGACGCCGGAGGACACGGAGTGGCATGTGCTTGAGATCGAGGTGGAGTGGAGTGGCATCGATTGGGAATGTTATCTGTCCTGCCGGTGCGACGTGGAGTGGCGCGACATGCGCGTGGACGGGCGCGCGGCCGAACTGCGGACGAATCCGTGGCCGTGGATGACGCAGACGACGGTCGGCTACGCGGCGTATCACGGGCTGCTCGAGCCGCGCGAGGCGAGGGCGATGCTGCGCGCGTGCCTGCCGGCGCGTTACGCGTTCCCGTATTCAAAACGGACGACGCCGTTTTTTGCGGTGATCGGCGAGGCGGCGGAGGCGAGGCGCATCCTGCCGTGCAACGTGCCGGCGAGCCTGTTCCATTTTTGCCACGCGTTGCGGCGATACGGGCTGGGGCGCGAGGCGCGGGAGTTGTTGCTGCCGATCTACGCGGGCATGCTGGAGCGCGGCGCGACGACGTGGTGGGAGGAGTGGAACACGGGTTCGAGCCTGTGCCACGCATGGGGGAGTTTTGTGGTGGAGTTCTTGGAGGAGGATCAGCCTATCGACGCGGCCTCTCGTTGATGAGAGGCCGCGTCGAGTCCGGTTGGTCACGGGCCGTATTCGAAGACGCCCATTCCTCCCGTGCCGATGAACACGCGATTGTGATTCTGGCGGTCGCCGGTCATCGAATAAATCGGCATGGATGAGGGAAGCGGAGCGAGCATCGTCCAGTTGGCTCCGTAGTCGGTGGAGCGATACACGCCGCGGATGCCGGAGAGGTTTTCCGCGTGGGCATAAAGCGTGTAGCCGGACGTGGAAACCGAGGGGTCTTGTTTGCCGAATGCCACTTGGGAGGCGCGTCTCAGGTTGCCAAGTTTGAGCCAGTTGACTCCGCCGTCGGTTGACCGCCAAAGGCCGCCGCCGGAGCCGTTGTTGTAGGCGCTGTCATCGGAGAGCCAGAGGTCTCCGCCCGCGGGATAGGCCGGAGATGCGGGCGCGGCGGACAGATGCGTGGTTCTCGCATTATACGTGCCGCCGTTGGTCACGGAGCCGACCAAACTCCAGTTCCTGCCTTCGTCGGTGCTGCGATAGATACTGTGTTCCGTGCCTCCAAACCGGCCGATGTAAAAGTGGCCGTTCACACGGTCTGCCGTCAGGTTCTGGCCCGAGCCTTCTTGGCGCGTGCCGTCGGTGTAGAGGCCCATGATCTGGCAGTTTGGCGCTCCGGTTGATTCAGTCCAAGTGACTCCCCGGTCCTCGCTGTAAAATGTGGCGGGACTCGAAACCGAGGGTCCGATCGAATTCCAGACGAGCACGGCAGGATCGACGGAGGAAACCGCGATGCGACCGCCTCGCAGCGATTTGCCCCCGGCCCAGTAATTGGGCGTGCCGGTGATGGCTAGGCCGCCCGTGTCGGAGAGGGGGGCGGGGCGGTTGGTCCAGCGCATTTCGCCGGCGGGAGAGTTGTCGGTGCCGCCGTCGCCTTCGATCCAGGTGGTGTTGGCGCAGGCGTGCACGCCGACTTCGAACGTGCGGGTGTCGGTGCTGGCCTGTCGGTGGAGTTTGAGTTGCGCCGAGGTGATCGAGGGAATGTCGCTCAAATCAAATTTGAGATAGATGTAGGCGTCGGTGCTGCTGTTGCCGCGGATGACGAGACGGGTGTCCGCGCCGTTGTTGGTGGTGGAATTGGTCCGGCTGACCCAGGTGTCGGCGACGGGCAATCTTTCGGCGGAGCCATTGAGCACGAGCCGCGGCGGGTTGGCGGCGGTGCGAGAATCGAACGACATGCTCGGGGTGTCTTCCCACCAGTCGGCGGCGCCGGCGACCACGAGGGTGAACGTGGTCGCGCCTTTGGCGCGTTGTTTCGCGAGGTAGGAGCCGAGGTCGATGGTTTCCCAGCCGGCGGCGGGGGAGTTGACGAGGCGGGCGCGGCCCATCTGGCCGAAGCGCATCCAAGTCTGACCGCCGTCGAGGGAGACTCCGCCGCTGCCGTAGGTGCCGCCGTCGGTCGCCCAGGCGAAGGCCCACGAGTCGGGAGAGGTCTCGCTGAAATCGAGGCTGGTGACGTTTTTGCCGTTGCCGATGTTGCCGAGCGTGCCGCCGTTGCCGGCGGCAAAGGGGCGCGCGGTCGTGTCCGCGGCGTGGCGGAAACCGCCGACGTCGGCGACGCCCGTGAGCAGGCGGGGGCCAGTCGGGGCATTTTTGACGGAAAAGACGACGGACTCCTCAAGGTTCTTCAGCATGCGATGCCAGGTGGGTTGGCTCCCGATGGCGGTCGCGCCGATTTTGTCGGCCTGCAGGGTGCGCATCACTCCGTAGAAGTCGGACGCCCAGAGTTCCTGCGGATTCGCGGGGTGAATCCAAAGCGCGCTGGTGTTGGCAAACCACTCGAAGCGTTTGGAGAGGGTGCCGTCGGGTTCCTGGGGCGGAAGGCTGGCGGCCTTGCTTTTCCCATCGTTGAAATAAGTGGTTCCCTGGCCGGACCAAGTGGCTCCGCCATCAACGGAGCGCCAGACTTCGCCGGTGTTGCTGACGGCTTTGGCGACGCAGACGACGGAGCCGTCGGGACTGATGGCGAGGCCGCGATAACGATCGGAAGCGGAACCGGGTGTGATCGTGGAAACAGCTCCGGCCCGGCTGATTTTAAGCACCGCGCCTTGGCCGGCGACGAAGAGCGTGCCGTCGGAGGCGACAGAGGCGCGTTCGGGCGAGGCCAGCGTAGCCATGCGGGTCCAGACGGCCCCGTCGGCTGATTTGTAGATGCCGCCGGCAGAGCCGGAGGTATCTACGACGCCGGCGTAGAGCAGGGTGCTCGATCCGTTTTTGTCGCAGACGACAAAACGGATGCCGGAGCCCGAGGTCCCGAAGGGAAGTGACGAGGCGGGAAGTTGCGTCCACGACCAAGACGACCCCGACTTGACGCCTTTGATCAGGCCGTGGGATTGGGACCCGAACCAGAGGATGCCGGGGTTGTTGGGGTCAACCGCGAGACGTTCGCCGGAGGCGCGGTCGCCGTTGCCATTGATGCCGAAATCGGGAACAAGGGTGCCGGTGGTGATCTCGGTCCAGGTGGCTCCTTTGTCGGGAGAGTGGAAGATGCCGGCGCCCGCTTCATTGACGTTGTTGTTATATGAATCGTTCCCTCCCACCACGATGTAGAGGTTGTTCGTGTCGGAAGGGTCTATGGCCAAAGAGAGCGTGCCGTGGAGCCCGTGGGTGTTTCTCCACCGGGTGGAAACGCCGCCGAGAGCGCCGGTGATGCTGGTCCAGCTTTGCGAGGCGGACGACCATTTGAAAAGGCCGGCGACATCTGTGCGCGCGTATAGATCCGCGCCGGAGGCATCGCCGATGAGGCCCGTGACAAAACCGCAGCCGCCTATCGGAACGGCGCGCCAGTTGGGGGCGACATCGGCCGTGTCGTAGGTGAGCGAGGGCTTGTAGAAGGCGCCGAGCGCGGTCTCGGCGCTGTAGAGGTTGTAGCGGGTGTAGTTGTTGAGTCCGGCGACATCGGGGCTGAGTCGGAAGAAGACGTGGCGACCGGCGTTGGCACCGTTGGCGTAGGCGGCGTTGAGATAATCGGTGAGATCGGGGGAGGCCGCGGTGACGCCGCCCGCGCCGCTCGCGGGCGTGAGGAGGTTGTCGTGCAGGAGAATGGCCCCGGTATCGAGGGGGCCGGCGTAGAAGTCGGCGGACGAGACGGCGGGGGCGTCGGAGACGCCGAGGCCGTAGAGGTCGGCGTTGAAGGCCGGCGTCCCGGTCCGGCCTTGGTGATAGAAGCGGGCGCTGACGTTGGAAAACTCCTTTCCGGCGGACAGCGTGGGTAGTTGAAAGACAAATACGGAGTTGATCGCGATGGTCCCCGAGTAGCCGGCGAGCATGGGGTTGGCGTCGGACACGGAGCCGGCGGAGGAGACCTGGCGGTCGTCGGCGAGGCCGTAGAGGGTGGCGGCGGCGCGGACGGCGGGGAGCAGGGCGAGTCCGAGGGCGAGGGTGAGGGCGTGGCGGGGGTATTTCATGGGGGCAGGTCTTCGGGGGGGGATGGCCAAGCGGTGGACTTGGGGCAGGGGGGGAGGGGGCGGGGAAGGCTCAGCGCTTCAGTGCCAACCGGGAGTCGGCAGGTGGCTGGCTGGTGTCGACGATTTTGAAAACGTCGAGGTCTTTCGGGTCGGGGCGTTCGCGACTCGGGGACTGGTCTTTGATGATGAAGATGTTTCGGGTGCCGGGATAGAGCGCCTGCGGGGTCAGCACCCGGATGGTCCAGGCATCGTTTTCGTAGGTGGCCACTTTGAAATCGATGACGTCGGTGTAGGCGGAGGGGCCGGAGAACGTGTGGAGCTGGCCGGGGGCTATCTCGGCCATGCCTGTCCCGACGAGGACGGCGGTTTGTCTGGCCGAAGCGTTGATGACCCTGGAGGAGAGCGGCGGGTTTTCCCGCCAGGAGTTGTCGACGAGCCGGACGTTCAGCGTGCCGGCATCGCCGGGCCTGAGCAGCAGCAGGTAGGGCCCGGGGCCGGGCAACTCGATGGTGGCCACGGTGATCTTGTCAGGAGCCTTGCCACCGGGAGTGGCGGAGGCGTGCCGGTAGATGCGGAGCCTGCCGTCGTCGGGAGCCTGGTAGGGCGACGAGAGATAGCTGGCGTTGGCGGAGAGTCGCACGGTGCGCGGGCCGAGGTCGTAGTGGAGGCCGTCCAGGGTGCCGTCCAGGCTGAGGGTGGTGAACAGGATCGGGGCGGGCTTGTCGTGGGGCGGCGTCGTTTGCGCCTGCAGGAGGGGCGCGGCGAATCCGATCAGAATCGGGACGAGGCGGGAGATGAATCGGGTGGTTTTCATATGTCGTCGGCGTTCAGCCAGCTGAAGGATGTGATCACGTAGCGTCGTCCGACGCGGATGTTCGTGGAGGAGGTGGGCGGGGTGTGGGGTGTGGGATCGGCATTCGCGTCCACATACTCGGGCAGGCGCTGGACCACCGCTTCGCACCAGGCGCGCCCGGTGGTTTCGCCGGTCGCGGCGCTCACGTGTTCGCCGTAGGCGCGAATGGTGAACGTGTCGGAGCGTCCGGCCAGACCGGCGCCGACGGCGGACAGCACGTCGCCCTGGGTGAGAAACTGGGGGGCGAAGGCCGAGGGGGAGCTGAACGGCGCCACGCGCACGCCGGTGCCCTCGGCCGCGGCGCCGGTCCGGGCCGCGGAGCTGATCTTGGTGGTGGCGTAGCTGTCCGTGACGAGCGGGGTGGTGGCGGCGTCGAAAGGCGCGGTATTCTCGTTGTTGGCGGCCTGGGGCCCGGTGGTGGTCGCGTCGATGGCGGCCTGGATCGTGCCTTTGAGACGTTGATCATTTTCCAAGGGGAAATCGCCATCGTCGACGAGCCGGCGGTTGATGAAGTCGGACAGCGAGACGAACGGACCACGCCGGCGGATCTCGTCGACGATGTTCCGGGCGAGTCGGGCGATCTGCTCCCCGGTCAGTTCGCGGTAACCGCTCCAGGCGGTGGACGCATCGATGGTGGCGGCGGCGGGGTCGGAAGGCCGGGAGAAGCGGGAGAGCGCGGCTTGGCGCTGGGCGGTGGCGCTCTGGGCGACGGGGTCGAAGTTGAGGCGGTTGACGCCGCCGAGCACGGCTCGCCATGCCTGTTCCGAGGTGGAGTTGATGTTGAATCCGCCCGCGAGCATGAGGACGGCGGCTGCCTGGGTGGCGTCGCGCAGTGATGTGTCGCTCGCGCCGGGCAGGCGGCGCATGCGGGGATTTGGCAGGAGGTCGGGTATGGACGGGGGGACAGTGCCGGTGGAGGCTCCGGTGCCCTTGTGAGGGACGGTCGAGACGAAGTAGCGATCCCAAAGGGCGTGGTTGAGCAGCCAGGAGATGTCGTAGGACGCGCTCACGAGATTGGCGGGGGTGGCGGTGCTGGCCGTGCCGGTGGCGTAGCTGAGGGCGTCGTGGTGCGTGTCGTAGGCGGCGGGCAGGAGGCTGTTGCCGATGGCGTAGGAGGGCGTGGCGTTGAGCCAGGAAACGTTGGCGTGCTGGAGTTGGCCGATGCCGAGCAGGGGCTGGTCGGCGGAGCGAAACTCGAAGAGTCGCGCGTCGATGGGGGCGGTGGAGGAATGTTTGAGGTTCATGCCGGCGGTGGCCCGGGGCTTGGACGTGCCGATGACGAAGAGGCTGGTCGGCCAGGTGCCGCTGTCGGCCGGCGTGCGGATGAAGTTGCCCGACATGGCCATGAGCGCGCGGGGATTGCCTTGGGCGAGCCACCGGTCGCGGCCTTCCTTAAAGCCCATGAAGAACCCGAGGCGGAAAGTGGGTTCGGTGAGCACGGTGATCGGTCCTTCGGGCCGGAAGAGTCCGTTGGCGGCCTTTTCACTGGAAAAACCGTCGATCCCGGTGCCGTAGGGGGCGCTGTTGTAGGGCGGGAGCAGCCGCGTGACGGATTGATACCAGCGCCGGCTCGCGAAGGAGGTGGTGTAGGGGTAGTTGGTGTTGGTGGAGCCGGGGGGCGTGGAACCGATATCGCCAAGGTAGATCTCGTGGGTGTCGTTGCCGCCGAAGTTGGCGCGGGCCGAGCTGAAGAAGGTGTTGGCGATCTTGGCCTGGTCGGTGTTGTGGGAGGCTCCCTTGACTCCGACCCTGTAGGTGGCTTCGGGGAGGAGGGTCGCGGTGGCGCCTTTTTGGGGCAGGGGCATCCCGATGGTCACGCCGGTGTCCAGCAGGACATGATAGCCGGGGTGGTAGGCGTTGACGAGGGGGTTGGCTTCGTCGGCCGGCGCGTAGTCGGCGCCGTTCAGACCGAGGGTGAACACGAGGCTCTGGCCGGCGGGAATGCCGTCGGCGTTGTCGATGACGAAGCGGATGAACTTGTCGTTGGAGCCGCTGAAGTTGTCCAGATTCCCGAGATGAAGGATGTCGTCGGCGTTCCAGGCGCCGGTGTCGTCGGGATTCTTGGCCTGCAGCTCGAACTGCCCCATGGTGTTTTTGCGAAAGCCGACCTCATAGCGAGCGGGTTTGAGTGCCTGGGTGTAGGGGTTCCAGAGCACGACGATCGGGTAAATGGCCAGTTTGACCGGGTTGCCTTCGGTGTCCCAAGGCGGTGCGATGTTCTGGGGCACGCCATAGGAGAATCCCACATACGCATAGGTGAGCACGGGGCCGACTCCGGCGCTGGTGGGGAGCGGGGCGTTATGACCGGAGACCTTGGTCATGGACGGGGGCTCGGGCGCGAGTCCGCCGCTGTCCGCGGTGGTCTGGACGTGGCTGCGCAGCAGTCCCCAGGTGGTCACGCCGATCTCCGGCGTGGAACCATAGGTTTGCTCCGGGGGAAAGACAAAGTCCGTGTCGGCTTCCGGGCTCGGGTGGGAGCCTGGGCCTGTGTCGGCGAGGATGGCGGACAGGTCTCGCTTGAGTCCTCCCACCTCGGGGTCGGCAAGCACGGTCGCGGCATGCGTCCCGAGATCGTGGTAACGATAGGTGGCCAGCGGGGTGGCCTGCGATAGCATGGGCAGTTGCCTGACGGAGATCAGCCGGGGGATCGTCTCGCCGGCTGGATCGTAGAGCGCCTTGGCGCCTGTCGGGTCGAGCATGGACGCCGTCGCGAGGGAGGTGGAGATCGTGGGGTTGACGGCGTCGACGAGTTCGATGGCGGCTCGCTGTGCCGAAGCAAAGGCATTTGCGGCCTGTGCCTCGGTTGCCATGGAGAGATTGACCCGGGCCTTGGCTCCTTGGTCGCCGACCCACCAAGCGTAGCGTCCGACGGTCGGAGAGGACGCGGCGATGCCCGGCAGGGAGGCGCGGATGTCGCGCACAGGAGCGACCACATAGTCTTCGACGGAATCGCCGACCGTTCCGGGGCCGACCAGCAGGCGGGCGGGGTGTGCGTTCGCGCTGCTGTCGGCGACGGTCAACGTGTCGGAGAGGGCGTTGATGGATGCGGACAGGCCTGAGACCGTCCCGTCCGGTTTGAACCGGAATGTGCTCGGCGGCGTGGTGATCTCGCCGTTTACCCCGACGTGGGAGGCGGGGTCAAACGCGGTCTCTTCGTTGCCGCTCACGAGCCAGTTCAGGAGTCGGGCTCGCCGGCCGCGAGTATCGGAGCCGCCGGTGATGATGGAGGCGAGCGCGGAGGGCGCTTGCGTGTAGTCGGCGGGCGCGCCGTTGCCGTAGGCGCCCAGCCAGCGGCCGCTGGCGGTCGTGGTGGCGGCGAGGGCGACATCCATGTCGGAGCGGGCCGTGGTGCGCTGGTCGGGGCCGGTGTATTTCTGCAGCTCGCCTAGCGCGATGTTGAGGGCCATGAGGGCGTTTTGCCGGGCCTGGTCGTGCTGTTGGCTGTTGGCGGCGACCCGGGTCTCGACGCGCGTCAGAGTCGCCAGACTGATGACGATCAGCACCAGAAAGGCCACCAGCGTGACGGTGATCAACAGGGCAAAGCCCCGCTCGCCCACCAAGCTCCGGGGGCGACTGACTGTTTTAAGGGGGACGAGGGCGGGGCACATGCGAAAACAGACGGAGGATCTCGTGCGGACGGATCTGGATCCCTGCGTCGGCCAAGGTAGTGCGATCAACCAAGACTCCATAGCCTTAATTCATAGCGCCCACCCATTTAAAGGGATTTGTTTGCACAATCGTGCCATGAGGCGTGTCCGCGTGCGGACACGTCCGATGGTCGTTGCGGACCTTGTCCGCCTGCTTGCCGCGCGTGGTGCGGGGAAGCGGATGGGCAATAGAGCATTTCAAGTAGAGTCGTGGCCGTCTTGCAGGGCCGGACCTTGTGTCCGGCCGCGTTGGGCAAAAGCAAACCTCAGTCGTGGAATCACGGCAACACGGCCTCACCAAGGTGAGGCCCTACACTCCCAATCGGATATGACTTTATTTGATATGCTCAGAAACAAAAGGCGCGAAGACCGGAGTCTTCGCGCCCGAGGATGTGTGGTTGGTTTCTGAATACGGACGTCGTCCGTGATCAGAACGCCGAGCCGTCGGCCTTGGTGCCGCAGAGGCTGACCTCAAGGCCGAGGTTGGCGGCGAGCTGGGCCTTGGTGTAGAGCGCGAGGTCGGCTTCCTTGGCGCTGTTCGCGTAGACGACCTGGATGTGGTTGGACTTGTGGCGGGCCATCATGGCCTCGCGGTCGACGCCGTAGGTGACGGCGTGCATGATCGGCCATTGAACCGTCGTCTCTTTCCAGCGGCGGTCGGTCTCGGCCTGCGGGAGCTCGATGACCTTGGCGCGGCCGAGGTCCATCTTGAGCTTGCCGTTCTCAACAAAAACGCGGCTCCAGACGATCTCGCCCTTCTTGGCGATGCCGCGGAGGGTGCCGCCGCCGAGGCGGAAATACATGCCTGGCTGGCGGAGCGAGTCGGAACCGGCCCAGCCGCCGATGTGGTGCGCGGGCGGGGCGCTGCCGGAGATGAGGAACACCCAGACGTAGTCGGACGTGGTGCCGCTTTGGTCCCAATCGCCCCAACGCAGGTCGTGGAGCGTGTTCTCGACGGGCTGGCCGAGGGCCTTGTGCACGCGATAGGTGAAGAGGCCGTCGAGGCCGGCGCACTCGTCGACTTCGTTGAAGTGCGGGATGGGCTCGTCGGCGCGGATGACCTTGCCGTCGGCGCCCTTGACCGGGGGACGGTCGCTGTTGTTGAGCGTGCCCTCGACGAGGTCGGAGGCGGGCAGGAGGTCCTTGAGGCCCTGCTGGTATTGGATGCCGATGGTTTCGCAGCCGAATTCGTCGGCGATGCGCACGGCGGCGATGTAGGTCTTGCACTGCCAGAGGACCTGGGCCTCGGTGAGTTCGGTGGCCTCGTCCTTGCCGAAGTGGAACTTGAGACCCTTCTTCTGATACCACTTGAAGACGGCCTGCGCGTCCTCGTCGGAGACTTGGGTGGCGCCGTAGTAGAGGGCGGACTGGGAGAGGCGCTCCTTGTAGACGCCGGTCTGGAAGAGGAGTTCGTCGGGGATGATGGCGTTATACATGCCCATGCAGCCTTCGTCGAAGACGCCCATGATGGACTTCTTCACGCGGAGCTCGTCGGCGAGCTTCTTGGCAAGGGCCTTGGCCTTGGCGGGCACGGTGGTCTTGGCTAGGGGCTTGACGTGAGAGACCTTGTGCTTGGCGGAGCCGGTCTTGAGCCAGTCGGCGAGTTTGCCGAGGAAGTAGTCGTCGTCGAAGTTGTCGCTCCAGAGGGTGGAGTATTTGACGCCGGCCTTGGTGAGGCCGCCGTTGAGGTTGAGCATGCCGACGAGGCCGGGCCAGGTGCCGGACCAGTTGGCGACGGTGAGGATCGGGCCGCGGTGCGAGATGAGGCCGTGGAGGATGTGGTGCGAGTATTGCCAGACGGCCTCGGCGACGATGATGGGGGAGTCGGGGTTGATGCCGGCGAAGACTTCCATGCCCTCCTTTTGCGAGGAGATGAAGCCGTGCTTCACGTCGGCCTTGTAGCCGTGGGCGCGCACGAGCTTGTGGCCGAGCTTGGCGACGGCTGCCGTGAGGGACTTTTCCATTTCCTGCTGGGCGGCCCAGCAGACGGCGTTGGCGGAGTGACGCAGATCGCCGTTGGCGATGAGGACGACGGTGTTTTTCGGAGGTTTGGGCATGGTGAGGAAGGGACGGGGTTGTGGGGCTAGAGATTTTCGGCGCGTGGCCGGTGGGTTTGGGGGAGCGTCGATTATACTCTCGCGGACGGTGGCGGGAAATGGATAAAGAGGGCTCATCCATGGATAAAATCGGCAAGTCGGAGGCGGAGGCGCTGCTGTCGCGGCAGGTGAGCGGGACACGGTATTTTTTCCTGAACCTCGCGCCGGCGACGGGTGGTGTGGAGTTGGCGTTGGGCGGGCGCGAGCGTTGCAATCCTGACTACGAGATCCGTCGGCGCGGCTACGCGTATTTCGGCCTCGAATACGTCGCGGAGGGCGCGGGCGAGGCGGAGCTGGACGGGGAGCGGCATGCGTTGCGGGCGGGCAGCGTGTTCGCCTACGCGCCGAGCACGCGGTGCGTGATGCGCACGGACCCGACGCGTCCGATGTTGAAGTATTTTTTGTGTCTGTCGGGTCGCGACGCGGCCAAGCGGCTCAAGCGTGCGGGCGTGGCACCGGGCGAGGCGCGGGTGCTGGCGGCGCACGCGGAGATCCGGAGTGTGGTCGAGGACCTGGTGCGCGAGGGGCAGCGGTCGGGCGGGCTGACGCGGGCGATCTGCGCGCAGTTGTTGGAGCTGTTGCTGCTGAAGGTCGAGGACGCGGCGGGCGCGGCCGCGCAGGGCGATCCGGCGGAGGCGAATTTTCAACGGTGCAAGGCGCTGATCGACGCGGAGGCCGAGCGGTTGTCGACGCTGCGCGAGATCGCGGCGGCGGTGGGCTTGGAGGAGTCGAGCGTGTGCCGGCTTTTTCGGCGGTATCACGACGCGAGTCCTTACCAGTATCTGTTGCGTCGAAAGATGAACCTCGCGGCGGCGTTCTTGGTCGAGGGCCGCGGCCGGGTGAAGGAGGCGGCGCAGCGGGTGGGCTTCGCGGACCCGTATCATTTCTCGCGGTGCTTTAAGAGCGTGCACGGCGTGGCGCCGAGCGAATTGTTGAAGCACGGGGCGAGGGAGTAGGGCGGGCGAAGGCGTGGGGGCGAGACCTGATGGGTGGGCCGTTATTATCCGCACTGCCGGCGGACAAAGAGTAACCTAATGGGTTACTCTTTGCGAATGGGCGACGAGGGGGCGTCGGGGTAATGGCGGGGGGCGTCGGGGTTAATACTTGGCGACGAAGTGGCCGGGTGACTTGAGGGGGCGCTCGGAGGGGCGCAGGGTTGGCGCGAGCATGGACGATCTTCTCGCAGCCCGGGCCACCATGGCGTTCTCGCTGGGGTTCCACATCATCTTCGCCGCGATCGGCATGACGATGCCGTTCTTCATGTCGGCGGCGCACTGGCTGTATTTGAAACGTGGAGACGAGGATTGCCTGCGGTTGACGAAGATGTGGATGAAGGGCGTGGCGATCCTGTTCGCGGTGGGAGCGGTGTCGGGCACGGTGCTGTCGTTCGAGCTGGGGTTGTTGTGGCCGGGGTTCATGCGGCACGCGGGGGCGATCTTCGGCATGCCGTTTTCGTGGGAGGGCACGGCGTTCTTTCTGGAGGCGGTGGCGATCGGGTTGTTCCTCTACGGCTGGGGGCGGATGAACCGCTGGGTGCACTGGGCGACGGGCCTGGTGGTGGGGTTGTCGGGGTTCGCATCGGGGGTCTTCGTGGTGGCGGCGAACGCGTGGATGAACGCGCCGGCGGGTTTTGATTGGGTCGACGGGCAGGCGATCAACGTCGATCCGGTGGCGGCGATGTTCAACCGGGCGTGGTTGCACCAGAGTCTGCACATGCAGCTGGCGGCGTTGCAGGCGGTGGGTTTCGCGGTGGGCGGCATCCACGCGGTGCTGTGGCTGCGGGGGCGGGCGCCGGGGCTGAACCTGAAGGCGTTCAAGATCGCGATGACGTTCGGCGCGGCGGCGGCGATCGCGCAACCGTTCGCGGGTCACTTCGCGGGTCAACGGGTGGCGGAGTTGCAGCCGGCGAAGCTGGCGGCGATGGAGGGGCACTTCGTGACGGGCACGCGGGCGCCGCTCTACATTGGCGGGATTCCGGACGTGGAGTCGCGCACGATGCGGTGGGGCGTGCCGTTGCCGGGGTTGCTGAGTTTCGTGGCGCACGATGATTTCGACGCGGAGGTGATCGGCCTGGATCGGTTTCCCGAGGAGGACTGGCCGCCGGTGGTGGTGGTGCACGTGGCGTTTCAGATCATGGTGGCGATCGGCACGGTGATGGCGGCGCTGGGGGTGTTGTTTTTCCTGTTTTGGAGAAAGGGGCGGTTTCCGCGCTGGTTTCTGTGGCTGCTGGGCGGGGCGATTCCGCTGGGCATGATCGCGATCGAGGCGGGCTGGGTGGTGACGGAGGTGGGGCGACAGCCGTGGATCATCTACGGGATCATGCGCACGGAGGACTCGGTGACGCCGGTGCCGGGCATGGTTTACCATTTTTGGCTGTTTCTGGTGCTGTATGTGTCGCTGGCGTTGACGACGGTGTGGTTGTTGCGGCGGCAGATCATGGCGGCGCAGGATGAGCGGGGCCGGTCGAGCGGGGGAGGTGCGTCGTGATGATCGACGTGCTGATTTTTTTCATCGGGGCGTCGTTGCTGTTGTATGTGTTGCTGGGCGGCTCGGACTACGGGGCGGGCATCATTGAGCTGCTGCCGGCGGGGCGGCTGCGCGAAAAACAGAAGCACGTGATCAACGAGGCGATGGGGCCGGTGTGGGAGGCCAACCACATGTGGCTGATCCTGATCGTGGTGATTTTGTTCATGGGATTCCCGGTGATCTTCACGACGCTGATGGTGGCGTTGCATCTGCCGATGCTGGCGCTGCTGCTGGGCATCGTGGTGCGGGGGGCGGCGTTCACGTTTCGGCACTACGACGCGATTCAGGACGCGGGGTCGCAGCGGGTTTACACGTGGCTGTTCGGGCTCTCGAGCCTCTGGACGGCGGTGTGGCTGGGGATCATCGCGGCGAGTCTGAACCGCGGGATCATCGACCCGGAGGCGGCGGGGATTTGGGAGGCTTACGTGGCGCCGTGGTGGGGGCCGTATCCGCTGGCGGTGGGCGTCTTCGTGGCGTGCATCTTTGTTTTTCTGGCGGGCATCTACCTGATCGCGGAGACGACGGACGAGGGGTTGGCGCGGCGGTTTCGGCGGGTGGCGGCGGTGGCGAATTGCCTGGTGATCGCGTCGGGCGGGTTGGTGTTCGCGGCTTCGCTGGGCGAGCGGGAGAGCCTGCCGGCGGCGTTTCTGGAGAGTCCGGCGAGGTGGGGCACGGTGGTGCTGGCGACGTTGTTGTTCGTGGTGTTGTGGGCGTCGGTGGCGCGGCGTCGGGGCTGGTTGACGCGGGTGATCGCGGGAGGACAGGTGGGGCTGATTTTGGCGGGGTGGTTGCTGCTCTACGCGCCGAACGCGGTGACGACGGCGGCGGGGCCGCTGAGCTTTTACGAGCAGGCGGCGCCCGAGGCGACGTTGCGGCAACTGGTGTTGGCGCTGCTGATCGGCAGCGCGTTCATCTTTCCGAGCCTGTGGTTTTTGCTGCGGGTGTTCAAAATGGGCCGTCCGGAACGGTGATGGGGCAGGGGAGGCGGAGACGGTTTTGTGCGGGCCGGGGGCGGGTTTGTGCTGACGGCGCGGCGCTTTGATTTTGCCGGCGAGGCGCGGGCGCGGTTGGGTGGGGCATGACTCCGAAAATTGCTCTCGTCACTGGTGCCTCGCGTGGAATCGGCCGTGGCATCGCGATCGAATTGGCCAAGGCGGGTTGCCGCGTGGCCATCAACTACGCCGGCAACGCTGCCGCCGCCGCCGAGGCGCTGGAGCTGGTCAAGGCCGCCGGTGGTGACGGTTTCATAGTGCAGGGCGACGTGTCCGTGGCCGCCGACCGCGAGCGCATGGTCGCCGAGGTGGTGAAGCAGTTTGGCCGCATCGACCTGCTGGTGAACAACGCCGGCGTGGCACCCAACGTGCGCGCCGACCTGCTGGAGGCGGGCGAGGAGAGCTTTGACCGCCTCTACGGCATCAACCTGAAGGGACCGTTTTTCCTGACCCAGCTCGTGGCGAAGCAGATGTTGCAGCAAGCGCCCGACGCCGAGGGCTTTCGCGGACGCGTGGTCAACATTACCTCGATCTCCGTCTACACCGCGTCGATCAACCGTGGCGACTACTGCATGGTGAAGGCCGGCCTCGCGATGATGACCAAGCTCTTCGCCGACCGTTTGGCCAACGACGGCATCAACGTCTACGAGATCCGTCCCGGTGTCATCGCGACCGACATGACCGGCGCGGTGAAGGCCAAATACGACAAACTCATTCTCGAGGACGAGCGCGGCATCACGCCGATCCGCCGCTGGGGCAAGCCCGAGGACATCGGTCGCGCCGTGCGCGCCATCGCCGAGGACCGCTTCCCGTTCACGACGGGCACCGCGTTCGACGTGGACGGCGGTTTTCATCTGCAACGCCTCTGAGTCTGCCGCTCCGGCCCGACAGCCCGCGCCAATTCACCCATGCGCCTCCCGCTTTCGCGGGAGGCGTTTTTTTGGCGCGGTTCGCCCTCGGAGCATTGGCGGAGGGTGTGGAGTGGCGTTGCGGTAGCGGGGCCGGCGGCCGGCGGCTGACGGAGAGGCGGATTGGCGGTGTAGTGGTGTAGTCCGGGGCGGTGGTGGGGAGGGCGGCGTCCCGCAGGACGATTTTGGGCATATCTTGTCCTGCCCGCATATCTTGCCCCCCTTTTGCCTCGGTGGGGTAAAGCGAGGTTAATACATGCCGTGCACCACAGGTTGTGGTTTGATGTTTTCTGAGCGCTATATGTGGTGGTTTTTGTTCGTTATTTGTTCGTCATTTCGTCCGCCGGAACCACTTCTCCCACCCCGTCTCGAGAGGTTCCGGTGAAGGACCGTCGTTACCCCATTTATCTACCACCAACCGCCCTGCACAATTCCCATGAATTCCTCCACTCTTGAGTTAACCTCCTCCACCAACGTCTTGGCCGGCGAGCCTCTGCGCGCTGAAGCCACCTCGTCGCGTCTCACCGGCGCGCAGGTTCTGACCCGGGCAATCCCGGCCGACCAACGCCTCGTCATCAAACGCGACGGCAGCAAGGTCCGCTTCGATCTCAACAAGGTCACCCGTGCCATCGCCTTGGCCTTCCACGAGGTGCGGGTCGGGGCCGTCGCCAATCCCTATCGCGACGACATGCTCGCCTGCTTCGGCCTCAACGGCGACGACTTCGGCCAAGTCGTGCGCATCGCTGAAGGCGTTTCCCAGATGCTCGAACTTCACTACCGCGACGGTCGCCACCCCGGCATTGAGCAAGTTCAGGACGCCGCCGAGAAAGCCATCGCCGCCGCCGGCTTCTGGGACGAGGCCCGCGCCTACATGCTCTACCGCGCGCGCCACGCCGAGCGCCGCCTCGCCCACTACGAGGACAACGGCCTCGCCGACTACATCTCGATGGCCAAATACGCCCGTTACCGCCCGGAGCTCGGTCGCCGCGAGATCTTCACCGAAGGCGTCGACCGCGTCTGCGAGATGCACCTGACCTTCTTCGCCGACAAGCTCGACCGCCGCCTGCCCTCCGCCGGCGACCTTTCCGCGGATGTCGCCGAGCTGGCCGGCTCCAACCGCGACCTCCTCACCGGTCAACTCGCCGGCAAACCCCTGCGCGACATCATCCGCGCCGCCTTTGCCCAAGTCGCCGCCAAGCGCGTCCTGCCCAGCATGCGCTCCATGCAGTTCGGCGGTGAGGCGATCCTCACCAACCACAGCCGCATGTTCAACTGCAGCTTCTCCAACGTCGACCGCGTGGCCTTTTTCCGGGAGTATTTTTACCTGCTGCTCAGCGGCTGCGGCGTCGGCTTCTCCGTGCAAAAACACCACATCGCGCTTCTCCCGCCGCTGCCCCCGCGCCTCCCAGAGCACGACCTGCCCGTCTGGCATTACCACGTCGCCGACACCATCGAAGGCTGGTCCGACGCGCTCGACGCCCTCTTCACCGCCTTCTACGAAGGCAAAAAAATCGAGTTCGACTACTCCGCCATCCGTCCCCGCGGCGCCCCCCTCCGGACCTCCGGCGGCAAGGCCCCCGGCCACCTCCCGCTCAAAAAAGCCCTGCGCAAGGTCGAGCACATCCTCGAGCACGCCGCCGGCCGCGCCCTGCGCTCCATCGAGGTCTACGACATCAACATGTTCATCGCCAAGGCCGTGCTCGCCGGCGGCATCCGCCGCTCGGCCACCATCTGCCTCTTCTCTCCCGACGACGAGGAGATGATGAACGCCAAGACCGGCGACTGGTTCGACAAACATCCCCAGCGCTCCGCCTCCAACAACTCCGCCGTGCTTCCCCGCGGCGAGGAAAACGCCGTCCACTTCCGCAAGCTCTTCAAGGCCCAGCAGGAGTTCGGCGAACCTGGCTTCTACTTCTGCGATCACCCCGACGCCGGTTGCAACCCCTGCGCCGAGATCGCCCTCCTTCCCGTCGTCGACTGGGAACTCAGCGAAGCCGAGACCGCCCGCCTCTACGCCGACGGCTACTCCGGCGAACTCCCCGGCACCGCCCGCCTCTCCGGCTTCCAGCACTGCAACCTCACCACCATCAACGGCCGCGCCGCCGTCACCGAGCAGGAGTTTTACGCCGCCTGTCTGCACGCCGCCGTCATCGGCACCCTCCAGGCCGCCTACACCCACATGCCCTACCTCGGGCCTGTCACCAAACTCATCAACGAGCACGACTCCCTCCTCGGCGTTTCCATCTGCGGCTTCATGGACAACCCCGGCATCCTCCTCGATCCCGACATCCTCACTCGCGGCGCCCGCCTCGCCCGCGCCGCCAACCGCTGGCTCGCCGGTCTCATCGGCATCGCGCCCGCCGCCAAGCTCACCACCTGCAAACCCGAAGGCACCGCCTCCCTCCTGCTCAACGCCGCCTCCGGCATTCACCCGCACCACGCCCGCCGCTACTTCCGCCGCGTCCAGGCCAACCGCAAGGAACCCGTCTACGTGCACTTCAAGGCGACCAATCCCCAGATGACCGAAGTTTCCGTCTACAGCCCCGACACCGACGACGTCATCGCCTTCCCCGTCGAGGCCCCCGCCAACGCCATTCTCCGCAAGGACCTCACCGCCACCCAATTTCTCCGCATCGTGCGCCTCGTGCAGGAAGCCTGGGTCATCCCCGGCGGAGATCGCGCCTCCCGTTCGCCCGACCTCCACCACAACGTCTCCAACACCTGCACCGTGCGCGAGGACGAGTGGACCGAGGTCGCCGACTTCATTTGGTCCAACCGCACCTACTTCACCGGCATTTCGCTCCTGCAGGAAGCCGGCGACAAAGCCTACCGCCAGGCTCCTCGCGAGGAAGTGGTCTCCGAGGCCGATGTCGCCCGCTGGAACACCCTCCGTCCCCGCGTCGTGGATTATCGCACCATGCACGAGGCCACCGACGAGACCAACCTCAAGGAAGTCGTCGCCTGCGCCGGCGGAGCCTGTGAACTGCGCTGAGCGGCGCCCTCGGTGACCCGCAGCCCGGCGGGGTGGGGAAAGGCGTCTATTCCCAGGTAGCCCTAGGGTTACCAAGCAGCTCCCGCCCGTCTTCGTCTCTCAAGCCGGTGATGCACCGAGGCTGTTCGCCACCTCGCCACGTCACCGCGTCCCTGCGCTGGTAACGTGCGAGATTCGGCGTGAGCGCCGCCTGATGCTCATCATTTTGCCAATGCCGCAAACGATGCCTTTCATCGTATGCGCAAGGCTGCGGAGACTCCTCCCACGCCCAGGCGTCGCGTCTGATACTACCGGTGGCGACGGCAAGTAGCCGGGTATCTTGAGCAACCCCAACGGAGTGGGGGGGGCTAATCCATGTCACTGACTGTGGCGGCAGGGGCACTACCAGCGCTTCCCCCACTGATACTCGCTAAAGCCTCCCATCAAGCAGCTCGCGACGCTATCGCCTGCTCACAGTGATGCCGCTCTCGCGCAGAGAGATGAATACCCCGGCACCCAACCACCAAACCTACCCCTCCTCCCGTATGAGCCCTTACGTTCACCCAAGTGCCGAAGTTGTGTGCGTCAAGTTCTGCAAAAGTGGTTTGTGGGTCGTGGCTGGGTCTGGAGGAAAAAGGATTTTTGGGATGGGGTGCAGGG
>JAUWBF010000126.1 GCA_030601755.1 Verrucomicrobiota bacterium
ACCGGCACCGCCGCCGAGGTCATCCCCGTGATCAAGCTCGACGGCCGCAAGATCGGCACCGGCGAACCTGGCGTGCTGACCAAGCGCGTGCTCGAGGCCTTCCGCCGTCGCGTGCTGGTCGAGGGCGATCGCATCTGACCACCACGCCGCGAGTGCCACGCCGCCGGCAGCCCGCCGAGCCCCGCCTCGCGCCTCGCGCCGCGCGCCAAACCGCGCGTCTCCGGTCCCGCCGCCGCGCCACCTTGGCGCGTCGGTCCGCCCGAAATCGTTCTTTTCAAGGCTTAAGCCGTTGCCAGCGGGAACGCCTCGCCTTGGCATGAACGCTGCAAGGATGATGTGCGCGCGTAATTCGCGTTACAATTTCTCGCCCGGCGAGTCGTAATATACCACGAAACCCCTTACTATTTCTCCATGCCCAGCCCCCTCAAATGCGACCTCTGCAGCCAGCCGGCGACCGTGCACCTCACGCAAATCGTGAACAACAAGGTGCATAAGGTCGATTTGTGCGAATCCTGCGCCCAAGCCAAGGGTGTGACCGATCCCGGCGGCTTCTCTCTTTCGGACCTGCTTGTGAAGGCGTCCCTCAATCCCGAGGCGACCTCCTCCGGCCTCCGTTGCGAGGCTTGCGGCTTCACCCAGGCCGATTTCAAGAAGCACGGCCGCTTCGGCTGCCCGCAGTGCTACGAGACCTTCAGCACCATGGTCGAGCCCATGCTGGAGAACATGCACAAGGGCAACGTCCACACCGGCAAGGTCCCCAGCAACGCCCTCGAGCGCAAGACCCGCGAGGACCGCCTCCGCGAACTCGAGGCCAATCTCCAATCCGCCATCAAGGACGAGCGTTACGAAGACGCCGCCCGCTATCGTGATGAAATCAACCAAGCCAAGCAAAACCACGGGACGCAGCCGCTCCCGCGCTGATCAGGCCATGACCATCGACGCCCTGCTCAACTCCCGCTCCGAGCTCACCGACTCGGCGAGCGGCAAGTGCGCGATCGTGCTCATGACCCGCATCCGCCTGGCCCGCAACCTCGCCTCCCGGCCCTTCCCCGGCTGGGCCCCTGACGCCGAGCGCGCCGACATCCTCCGCGCCTGCCGCGAGGCCGTCTCCGCCGCCGCGCCCATGAAGCGCGCCCTCGACACCACCGTCTCCGACCTGACCGAGCTGCAGAAGCTCATGCTCGTCGAGCGCCACCTCATCTCCCGCGAACTCAGCGGCTCCAAGTCCGCCTCCGGCGTCGTCATCAACAAGGACCAGTCCATCTCGGTCATGATCAACGAGGAGGACCACCTGCGCATCCAGGTCCTCCGCGCCGGCTTCCAACTCAAGAAAGCCTGGAACACCATCAACGCCCTCGACAACGAACTCGAGCAGCGCCTCGACTACGCCTTCGACTCCCGCCTTGGCTACCTCACCGCCTGCCCGACCAACCTAGGCACCGCCATGCGCGCCTCCGCCATGATGCACCTGCCCGCGCTGGTCATCTCCGGGCAGATGGAAAAGATCGTTCGCGCCGTCAACCAGCTCGGCATGGTCGTGCGCGGCCTTTTCGGCGAAGGCTCCGACGCCTCCGGCAGCATCTTTCAGATTTCCAACCAGACCACTCTCGGCGAGGCCGAGGAGGACATCATCAAGCGCCTCGGCAGCGTGCTCGAGTCCATCGTCGAGCATGAACTCAACGCCCGCGGCAAGCTCCTCGAGAACGATCCCAACAAGCTCCACGACAAGATCGGCCGCGCCTTCGGCATCCTGCAGAACAGCCACGTCCTCAGCTCCAGCGAGGCCATGAACCTGCTCTCGCTCATCCGCCTCGGCGTCGACCTCGGTCACTTCCCCGAGGAGCGCCGCGCCGTCGTCGACCGCCTCTTCATCGAGGCCCAGCCCGGCCACGTGCAAAGCACCTCCGCCGACGAGCTCGACCCCGCGCGCCGCGACGCCCTGCGCGCCGAACACCTGCGCAAGGAATTCGCCGCGTTTGCCAAACCCGCGCCCACCACTCACGATAACAACTAACCCAAAGCCACCACGCCCATGGAACCGATGAACAACTTCACGCCGCGCGCTCAGCAGGTGCTCGCGCTGGCTCGCAAGGAGGCCGACCGCTTCCACCACAACTACGTCGGCACCGAGCACATCCTCCTCGGCCTGATCAAGCTCGGCCAAGGCGTGGCCGTCAGCGTGCTCCAGAAGATGGGGCTCGACCTCGAGACCGTGCGCAACGCCGTCGAGAAACAGGTCGGCACCGGCCAGGACACCAAGCCCCAGGGCAGCATCCCCTACACGCCCCGCGTGAAGAAGGTCCTAGCCCTCGCCGGCAAGGAGGCCAAGGCCCTCAACCACTCCTACGTCGGCACCGAGCACATCCTCCTCGGCCTCCTCCGCGAGGGCGAAGGCGTCGCCGCCCGCGTGCTCAAGACTCTCGACATCGACATCGAGCGCACCCGCAACGAGATCCTCCGCGAACTCGACCCGCAGTTCTCCGGCTCCGAGGAAGGCGCCGGCGGCCAGGGCGGCGAGGGCGAGGAGGCCGCCGCCGGCGGTGCCGCCCGCGAGGAAGGCAAGAAGGACGTCAAGACCCCCGCGCTCAAGGCCTTTGGTCGCGACCTCACCGAACTCGCGCGCAAGGGCGAGCTCGATCCCGTCGTCGGTCGCAAGAACGAGATCCGCCGCGTCGTCCAGATCCTCTGCCGCCGCACCAAGAACAACCCCGTGCTCATCGGCGAGGCCGGCGTCGGCAAGACCGCCATCGTCGAAGGCCTCGCGCTCGAGATCGCCAACGGCCTCGTGCCCGAGATCCTCATCGACAAGAAGGTCATCACCCTCGACCTCGCCCTCATGGTCGCCGGCACCAAATACCGCGGCCAGTTCGAGGAGCGCATCAAGGCCGTGATGGACGAGATCAAGCGCGCCAAGAACATCATCCTCTTCATCGACGAGCTCCACACCATCGTCGGCGCTGGCGCCGCCGAGGGCGCCATGGACGCCTCCAACATCTTCAAGCCCGCCCTCAGCCGCGGCGAGCTGCAGTGCATCGGCGCGACCACCCTCAACGAATACCGCAAGTATATCGAGAAGGACTCCGCCCTCGACCGCCGCTTCCAGTCCGTGAAGGTAGAGCCGCCCTCCGTCGAGGACACCATCACCATCCTCAAGGGCATCCGCGGCAAGTATGAGGATCACCACAAGGCGATCTTCACCGACAAGGCCCTCGAGGCCGCCACCAAGCTCTCCGACCGCTACATCACCGGCCGCTTCCTCCCGGACAAGGCTATCGACGTGATGGACGAGGCCGGCTCGCGCGCCCGCATCTCCTCCCTCAACCGTCCGCCGGACATCGAGGATCTCGCCAAGGAGATCGAGGAGGTCTGCGCCCTCAAGGAAGAGGCCATCGCCAAGCAGCACTTCGAGGAAGCCGCGAAGTATCGCGACAACGAGAAGCAGCTGCGCCAGCGCCAGGAGCAGATCACCGAGGCCTGGAAGAAGGCCCGCGAGGAAAAGCGCGTGAACATCGACGAGGACATGATGCTGCAGGTCGTCGCCGACTGGACCGGCATCCCGCTCTCCCGCATGGAAAAGAAGGAGAGCGAGAAGCTCCTCGGCATCGAGGCGGAGATCACCAAGGTCGTCGTCGGCCAGGAGATGGCCGCCGTGGCCATCGCCCGCGCCCTGCGTCGCTCCCGCGCCGACCTCAAGGACCCGCGCCGCCCGATCGGCTCGTTCATGTTCGTCGGCCCCACCGGCGTCGGCAAGACCGAGACCGCCAAGCAGCTCGCCGCCCAGATGTTCGGCAACCAGGACTCGCTCATCCAGATCGACATGTCGGAATACATGGAGAAGTTCGCCATGTCCCGCCTCGTCGGTTCGCCTCCCGGCTACGTCGGTTACGACGAGGGCGGTCAGCTCACGGAGGCCGTGCGCCGCAAGCCCTACAGCGTCGTGCTCTTCGACGAGGTCGAGAAGGCCCACCCCGACGTGCTGCAGCTCCTGTTGCAGATTCTCGAGGACGGCCGCCTGACCGACTCGCTTGGTCGCGTGATCGATTTCCGCAACACGATCATCATCATGACCTCGAACGTCGGCGCCTCGCTGCTGCAGCGCCAGACCTCGATGGGCTTCGCCGCCGCCACCTCGTCCTTTTCCGATCAGGAGAAGATGCGCGAGAAGGTGCTCGAGGAGGCCAAGCGCGTCTTCAAGCCCGAGTTCCTGAACCGCATCTCGGACATCATCTTCTTCCGCCCGTTGGCGAAGGACGACCTGGTGAAGATCATCGAGATCGAGCTCAAGAAATTCGGCCAGCGCCTGGTCGAGCGGAAGATCAGCCTCTCCTTCACCGACGAGGCGAAGGACCTGCTCATCAACAAGGGCTACGACGAGAAATACGGCGCGCGTCCGCTGCGCCGCGCGGTCGAGCACTTCCTTGAGGATCCGCTGGCCGAGTCGATCCTGCGCGGTGACATCAAGGACGGGGACAATGTCGAGGTCGTCCGCGAGGGCGAGTTGCTGAAGTTCCAGCCGAAGAGCTCGCAGGAGCCGCCCTCCGCCGCGACCGCCGCCGACAACGGCGACGCCGGCGACAGCGGCAACGGCAAGTCCTGAGCCGCGTCACCGAAGTTTGAATACATCCGAAACGGGGACCCGCTTGGGTCCCCGTTTTTTTGTGTGCGGTTGTGTAGCCACGGCT
>JAUWBF010000128.1 GCA_030601755.1 Verrucomicrobiota bacterium
CGACCGCGTGCGCGAGTGCGTGCAGGCCATGACCGCCGCCGGCATCATCACCAGTCTCTTCATCGACCCGGCCGCCGAGCAGATCGAAGCCTCCGCCGAGGCCGGCGCGCCTTGGGTTGAGCTGCACACCGGCGCCTGGGCTAACGCCTATCACGGCGCCGGTCGCAAGGCCGAGTTCGCCCGCCTCGTCGACGGCGCCAAGCGCGCCCACGCCCTCGGCCTCGTCGTCAACGCCGGCCACGGCATCAACTACGTCAACGTCGCCGAGATCCGCACCCTGCCGCACGTGCACGAGCTCAACATCGGCCACAGCATCATCAGTCGCGCCCTCTTCACCGGCATCGATGAGGCCGTCCGCGAGATGAAGGCCCGCATGAACGCCTGATTTTTTTGGCCCACGAAACACACGAAATGACACGAAAATTCGGGCCCCCTGCACCGGGTTTTCTTTTCGTGTTCTTTCGTGTGTTTAGTGGGCAATAAACCATGAATTTCCAACTTCCCCCCGGCGGCATGCTCCTCGGACTCGGCTGCGACATCGTCGACATCGACCGCATCCGCGGCGTGTGGGAGCGGCAGGGCGAACGTTTTCTCGAGCGCGTCTTCACCGCCGAGGAGCGTGCCTACTGCCTTGGCATGAAGCACCCGCACAAACACCTCGCCGCGCGCTTCGCCGCCAAGGAAGCCGTGTCCAAGGCCTTCACCACCGGCATCGGCCCCGAACTCGGTTGGACCTCGGTCGGCGTCGGCCACGGCGCGCGCCACGAACCGGTCGTGCACCTCGATGCGCAGGGCCAAAAACTCCTCGCCCACGTCGGCGGCACCCACGTCATCCTCACGCTCTCGCACACCGACACCGCCGCCATGGCGGTAGCCGCGATCATCAAGGCGGGTTGATTTCCGGCACCCGTAGGCCGCCTGCTTGCAGGCGCGTTTATCGTTCCCGTCGTCTTAGGTCCTCGCGCCTGCAAGCAGGCGGCCTACTGGGTTCCGCCATTTTTTCGTGCTCTTTCGTGTGATTCGTGGGCTACACTGCGCGCCATGCAAGGCGTCCACCCCATCCTCACCTGCGACGAAGCCCGCGCCTTCGAGGCGGAATACTTCCATGGCGACGAGACCCGCGAGTGGGCCGCCATGACCCGCGCCGGTCGCGCCCTGGCCGACGCCGCGCTGCGCGACATGGCCGAGGTCGGCGGTTTCCCCCGCGAGGGCGGGCGCGTGCTCGTGCTCGCCGGCAAGGGCCACAACGCCGGCGACGCGCTTATCGCCGCCCGTCGTATCCTCGAAACAAATACCGCCGCCGTCGGCCCCCGCGTCGATGTGCTCTTTGCCTTCGGCTCCCGCGCGCTGCGTCCGCTGGCCGCCCGCGCGTGGCGCGACCTCGCCCCGCGCGCCGCCGTGGTCGACGCCCCTGACCCCGCCGGCTACGACCTCGTCATCGAGGGCATCTTCGGCTTCCAGTTCCGTCCGCCGTTGCCGGACGCCGTCGCCGCACTCCTGCGCGAGGTCAACGCGCTCCCCGTGCGCATGTGCGTCGCCGTCGATCTGCCCTGCGGCTTGGACGCCCCCGACGCCTTCCGCGCCGACGTCACCTACGCCACCGGCATCGTCAAAACCCCGCTCCTCGCCGACCTCCCCTCCGCCGGCCGCCCCCGCTACCTCGACCTCGGCTTCTTCCCCGAAAAAACGCCCCAAAGCCATTGTAACGTATTAAGTGACAAATTCTCCGATCTGGAAGATGTTGATAAGCATAGCTCTAATACCATTTGTAACTTAATAAGTGACAAATTTTCCGGGAAAGACGCGGTTTTGACTTCCGGGGTGTTGGCGCCGCTGGCGGGGTGGCGGGAGCCGACGGCGGACAAGCGGACGTTTGGGCATGTGTTCATTGTCGGCGGGTCGCGGGCGTTTCCGGGGGCGGTGCTCATGAATACCCTCGCGGCGCTGCGCAGCGGGGCGGGGTTGGTCACGGCCTTCGTGCCGGAATCGCTGGTGGCGGCCTACGCCGCGCGCGCGCCGGAGGCGATGTGGGTGGGTTGGCCGGAGACGCCCGACGGCGGGCTCGCGCTGGAGGGAGAACATCTGCTGCGCGAGCGCATCGCGCGGTGCTCGGCGCTGCTGATCGGCTCGGGCCTTGGCCGGGAGCCGGAGACGCTGGCGATGGTGCGGTCGGTGGTCTCGTCGGCGGATGTGCCCGTGGTGCTCGACGCGGACGCGTTGCAGCCGGACATCGTGGCGGCGGGGAACGCTCCGCGCATCGTGACGCCGCACGCGGGCGAGTTCGCCCGTATCGAAAAAATGGTGACGCCCGGCATGGCGCTTGTGCGCAAGGGGCCGCTCACGCGCGTGGAGCAGGACGGCCGCCGGTATTGGTCGCTGGCGGGCGGGCCGGTGCTCGCGCGCGGCGGCAGCGGCGACTTGCTGGCGGGTTTGATCGCGGGGCTGCTGGCGCAGACGCCGCACGATCCGTTGACGGCGGCCGGTCGAGGCGTGCTTTGGCAGGGGTTGGCGGCGGACGCGCTGGCGCGCGCCGTAGGGGCGCACTCGGCGGTGGTCACCGATTTGTTGGCGCACCTCGGCGAGGCGCTGCGCGGGCCGCAGGGTTGAAGCGAGGACCTACCAGACCGTGTAATCGCCCCGGATGCGGCGCCAGAGGCGTTCCATCGCCGCGGCGCGATCGACCGCGGCGGTCTCGTGGCGTTGCAGCACGGTTTCGCCATCCTCAATGCCGAAGCTCCAGGCAAAGGGCCAGCTCCAGGCGGAGGGCGGGGTGTCGGGCGCGGGGCGCAGTTCGGCGAAGCGCAGGTCGACGACGACGGGAGTGTCGCCGGGCAACGCCGCCCAGTAGCCTTGGGCAAACCAATCCACGGTTTCGAACGCGCGCGTCGGCCGCAGGCCGGCCACCGCCTCGGCGCGTTGCGGCACGGGGGTGAAGCGCACCCTGGGTTCGTCGTCGAGCCACGACCAGTAGCCGATGAGAAAACCGTCCTCGACCTCGGCCACGTGCCGCCAGAGCAGGGTGTTCAACGGCGCGGCGGCGGTGAACGACCGCGTGGCGACATGTCCTTGCCGGGCGAGTTCGGCGCGGAAGACGTGGTGGGCGCGGGCCTGCGCCACGAAACTCCAGACGGTGTAGAGGGTGCAGAGAGCGAGGGCCGTCACGCTGGCGAGCCGGCGCACGTTGGCGGAGGGCGCGACGAGCGCGAGCAATGCGCCCAGCAGCAACGGCAGGGTGAAGAGCGGGTCGATGATGAAGAGGTTGTTGAGCCCGAATCCGTATCGCGAAAACGGCGCCAGCAACTGGGTCCCGTAGACGGTGAACACGTCGATGAGCACGTGGCTGGCGAACACGAGCCACGCGCCAAGAAAGATCTCGCGCCGGGTGGGCGGCGGGTTGGCGCGGCGATGCACGAACCGCAGCGGCGCGACGCACAGCCAGGCGGCGAGCACCATGAACCAGAGGGAGTGCGACTCGCCGCGGTGCCATCGCAAAAAGCCCGGCAGATCCAGCCACGGGGTCACGATCACGTCGAGGTCGGGCAGGGTGCCGAGCACCGCGCCCCAGAGCAGCGCGGGGCGTCCGAGCGAGCGGTGCCAGCAGGCGTGGGCGACGACGGCGCCAAGGGCGGCCTGGGTGATCGAATCCATGGTGCGGCCCAGCGGATGCCGAACCGCCCGCAAGGCAAGAGGCCGGTTGTGTTTTTGCCAAGCGATGCGTGGCGCCGCCGGCTGGTTTGTGGCAGGCTGCGCGTTTATGTGGAACTGGGCCGAATGGATCGCGGATCGGGTGGTGTCGCTGTCGGGGCTGACGTCGGGGCGGGGCGTGGGCGCGGCGCTGCATTTTTTCACGTATGACCTGCTGAAGATCACGGTGCTGATCTTGGCGGTGGCCTTCATCATGGGGCTGGTGCGCATGGCGTTGCCGATGGAGCGGCTGCGCGCGTGGTTGGAGCGTTCGCCGGTGCGGTGGCTGGGTTATCCGGCGGCGGCGGCGTTCGGGGCGCTGACGCCGTTTTGCTCGTGCTCGTCGGTGCCGTTGTTCCTGGGGTTCGTGAAGGCACGGTTTCCCATCGGGGTGGCGTTTGCGTTTTTGATCACGTCGCCGCTGGTCAACGAGATCGCGGTGGTGCTGATCGGGGTGAGCTTCGGTTGGAAGGTCGCCGTCGGCTACGCGGTCGCGGGCATCGCGATGGGCATCCTCGGCGGCGCGGTGTTGTCGGCGGTGAAGGCCGAGCGGTGGCTCGTGACCGGTGCGGTCGAGAGGCCGATCGAGGAGGGCGACGACGAGCCGGCGCCGGCGACGTGGGGCGGGCGGTTGCGCGAGGCGGCGGACACCAGCGTCTTCATCTACAAAAAGATCTTCGTCTACCTGATCGCCGCGCTGGCGCTGGGCGCGGGCTTGCACGGGTTCGTGCCGGAGGGGTTTTTTGAAAAACTGCTGTCCGGCACGGGCGCGTGGACGGTGCCGCTGGCGGCGTTGGGCGGGTTGCCGCTTTATGTGAGCGCGAACGC
>JAUWBF010000006.1 GCA_030601755.1 Verrucomicrobiota bacterium
CCAGCCGCCCTCGCGCCCCGGCAGCAGCGGTTCCAATATCGCCCACACCCGATCTGAGCTGTCCTGGCGCCGCTGGCTTTGCGTCATTCAAGCATCCGTCTATGCCGTTGCCGCCATATCAACATAATCTCGTGACGACAGCACCTAGGCGGATTTGTCTTCGTTTTCGGCTTCCAGTTTGTCGATGAGCTTCTCCAGCCGGCGCAGGCGGTTGCGTTCCCGCTTGCGCTCGATGTTGTGGTCTTGGGAAAGCTCGCGATGGAGGGCGAAGCACATGCCGATCAGGATCACGGCGAAGGGCAGGGCGGCGATCACCGAGGCGGTTTGCAGCGCGGCGAGTCCGCCGCTGAAGAGCAGCACCGCGGCGATGGAGGACTGGAGCACGCCCCAGACGAGCTTGATGCGCGTGCCGGGGTTGAGATTTCCCCGCGAGGTCAGCATGCCGAGGACAAAGGTCGCCGAGTCGGCCGAGGTGATGAAAAACGTGCAGATGAGCACCGTGGCGAGCACGGCCAGCGCACCGCCCGCGGGCAGCGCGTCGAGCATGGTGAACAAGGTGGAGGTGACGTCGCGGTTGAGCGCCTCGATCATGGGCAGTTCGCGGAAGATCGCCTCATACAACGCCGTGCCGCCGAACACCGAGAACCAAAGCGCGCCCATCACGCTGGGCACGAGCAGCACGCCGCAGACAAACTCGCGGATGGTGCGTCCACGCGACACACGCGCGATGAACATGCCGACAAACGGCGCCCACGAGATCCACCACGCCCAATAAAAAATCGTCCAGTCCTGCACCCAGGTGCTCTGCTGAAATGGCGTGAGCCGAAAGCTCATCGGGATCAACGCGCCGAGGTAGCCGCCGAACGTGGTCGTGAACGTATCCAGCAGGAACGACGTCGGTCCGGCGAACAGCACGACGAGCAGCAGCAGCATCGCGGCCGCGAGGTTGGCGTTGCTCAGGTAACGAATGCCACGGTCAAGTCCGGTGGTGGCCGAGAGCATGTAGAGCACGCTGACGACGACGATGATGCCCATCTGCGACGCGGCCGAGACGGGCAGTCCGAACACGTGGGCGAGGCCGCCGTTGACCTGCAACGCACCGAAGCCGAGCGAGGTGGCGACGCCGAAGACCGTCGCGAGCGTGGCCAGCACGTCGATGCCTTGGCCGATGGGGCCTTCGACGCGCGAGCCGAGCAGCGGTCGGAAGGTCGAGCTGATCAGGCCGGGTTCGTTCTTGCGGAATTTGGCGTAGGCCAGCGCCAGGCCGATGATGGTGTAGATGCCCCACGCGTGCAGTCCCCAGTGAAAGAACGACACGCGCAGCGCGGTGCGCCCGAGCGTGGCCTCGTCGGAGCCGGCGACGAAGGGGGGCGGCTTGGCAAAGTGACTGAGCGGCTCGGCGACACCCCAGAAAACGAGGCCGATGCCCATGCCCGCGGAGAACAGCATGGCGAGCCAGGTGAAGTAGGAGTAGTCGGGCTCGTCTTCGGGCTTGCCCAGCTTCATCCGTCCGAACGGTCCCATCGCCAGATAGATCGCAAAGACGAGAAAGCCGAACACGGTGGTGAGATAAAACCACCCGAGCTGCCGCGAGATGGCGGTCATGAGGGTGCCGGTGATCGCGCCGAGGTTGTCGGGCGCGAGCACGCCCCAGGCCACGAACAGCGCGGCGATCACGACGGAGACGCGAAAGACGGCGCCAGTTTGGGCGGTCGGGCTGGACATCCCTCCGGGATACAGACGCCCCCCGCCGGGGACCAGCGAAAGAGAGCGGCCGCGTGATTCTTTAGTAGGTGTCGGCGAGCGAGCGGTGGGTGAGGGCGGCGGCGAGTCTGGCCTTGGTCGTTGGTTCGGCGAGAGTGATGAGCACTTCCTTCTTTTCGTTCGGGTAGAGGTCGAAGCCGTTGTCGGTCGCGGTGAAAAAGGCGTCGCCGAACTCGAAGGTGAAGGCGTGCTGGAAGACGGGCGATTCCACGGTGATCAGCGCCTGGGTCGGCGTGAGCAGGCGAAGGGCGGTCTTGGTCCTGGCCTTGGGCAGATCGAGGAAGCGCGGGGGCGATAGGAAGACGGTCTGCTCGCTGGCGAGCGCGCCGTCCACGTCGAGCGCGATGCGCAGGTAGAGATTGTCGCGACCGTGCGCGGCCATGGGCTTGGCGAGGTCGAGCGTCTTTTGGCGGATGCTTTCGCCGTGGCGCAGGGCGACGTTTTTTTTGCCGGCGAGGACGATGTCGCCGGCGAGCGTGAAGAGATCCCAGCGGAGCAGTCCCTTGGCGGGTTTGGGCGCGTCGTAAACGGTGAAGAGGTGGACCTCGCGCACGGTGGTTGCGCGGTAGTTGCCGACGGTGGCGGTCTCGTCGCCGGGCACGTGGGCGGAGACGAGCGCGGGGGCGTTGAAGCGGCGCGCGGCGTAGTGGAGCGCCTTCCAGCGGCCGGTGTATTCGATCGAGGACCACGAGGCGACGGGCCAGCAATCGTTGAGCTGCCAATAGATCGCGCCCATGCAGCGCGGCATGAGGCGGCGGTAGTGCTCGACGCCGACCTGCATGCAGTAGGCCTGGTTGAGTTGCGAGAGCCAGACGAGAGAGTCCTGATCCTTGGGGAAGCGGTAGCGTCGGGAGACGTAGTCGAGGATGATCTGGTTGCCGGCGCGGTTCTTCTGATGGTTTTCCATCGAGGGTCCGAAGACGTTGTCGTCGCCGGGCGGGCAGAAGGTGGCGTTGGTCTGCGGCGAAGAGTAGCTCTGCATGCCGAACTCGGAGCAGAAGCGGAACGACCACTTTTCGTAGTCCTTGACCGGCTTGCGCACATGCCAGACGTCCCAGAAGTGGGTGTCGCCGCGGATTTCGCCGTGCTCGTGGCCGCCGATGAAATTGCCGCGCCACTCGGAGCTCGGCCAGTAGGGCGTGGCACCGTCGAAGGCGGCCACGGCGGCGGGCAGCAATTCGTGGAAGATCGCGAGGTAGCCAGCCTTGAACTCGGGTTGATCCAAGAGGTGACCGAGGTTGAGTTGAACGAGTTCGTTGTTGCCGCACCAGAGTGCGAGGCAGGCGCGGTGATGAAGGCGGGCGACCTGTTGCTCGGCCTCGGTTTTTACGCTGGCAAGAAACGCTTTGTCGGACGGGTAGAGGTTGCAGGCGAACATGAAGTCCTGCCAGACGAGCAGGCCGAGCTCGTCGCACAGGTCATAAAAATCCTCGCTCTCGTAGATGCCTCCGCCCCACACGCGGATGCAGTTCATGTTGGCGAGCACGGCGGCGTTGAGATCGCGGGCGTAGGCGGCGCGGTCAAGACGCGTGGCGAAGCTGTCGGCGGGGATCCAGTTGGCGCCCTTGATGAAGACGGGACGGCCGTTGACGAGGAAGCGGAAGGACTCGCCCCACTGGTCGGGCGAACAGTCGAGCACGATGGTGCGCAGACCGATGCGCTTGGTGATCGTGCCGAGGTCGCGCCCCTGTGCGTCGCGTGCGGTGACGACGAGGTCGTAGAGCGGTTGTTCGCCCTGGCCGGCGGGCCACCAGAGCTGCGGTGAGGGCACCTCGAAGCCAAGCTCGGAGGTCGTCACCACGCCGCGCCCACCCAGCGAAAGAGTAACCCAATAGGTTACTCTTTGAGCAGGGCTTTGAAGCTCGGGAGATAGGGATAGGGAGACGTCGCCGTTTTGGTGGTGGGTCTGCGCGACGTGGACGTGCGCCAGGCGGTTGGTGGTGCGGGCCTCGAGGCGAAGCCCGCGCCAGATGCCGGCGGTGACGAAGCGCGGTCCCCAGTCCCAGCCGAACTGACATTGTTCCTTGCGGATGCGCACGCAGCCGCCGCCCTTGGCGTCGTTGAAATTGTTGGGCGGGGTGAAGTCGGTGCGGGTCTTGGCGATGTAGTCCATCGCGCTGCGGAAGTGCACGACGAGCTCGTTGCGACCGGCGTGGAGGTGCTTCTTCACGTTCCAACGGTGGGCCACGAACATGTTGTCGGTGGTCGCGATCTTTTTGCCGTTGAGCGTGACCGTGGCGACGGTGTCGAGGCCGTCGGCGCAGAGTTCGACGATGTCTTCGCGCAGTAGCGCGGCGGTGACGGTGAAGGTAGTCTGGTATTCCCAGTCGCGGTTCTCGATCCATTGCAGGTCGAGTTCGTTGGTGCCGTAGAAGGGATCGGGAATCTTGCCGGCGGCGATGAGGTCGGTGTGCACGCAGCCGGGCACGGTGGCGGGCAGCCAGGTCTTGGGGGCGGAGGTGTCGCGGAAGCGCCAGCGGGCGGCGGCGAGGTCGAGGATGGTGGGCATGGGAGCGGGGGTGCGGGATGAGAATAGCAGAGGGCGGGGATTCCGGCGTTGCATAAAAGGACAAATAATTTGTCGTTTTGAACATGGCAAAGAACCGACGGGCTCCGTTTCGGGTGCAGGTGGTGGCGGGGGCGGAGTTGGCGTATTTTCGCGAGGTGGTGCTGGGGGTGCGGCGGCGGGGGTTCGCGACGGGGCGGATGGTGTTCGTGGACCGGTGGCTGGATCACGAGGTGGCGGGGGACCTGCGGGCGTTGGTGCGGCGGGACGGGATCGACGGGATCGTGGCCGCGGTGCATTCGCGGGAGGAGGAACGGCGGTTCGCGGCGGCGGGGGTGCCGGTGGTCAATGTTTCGAACTCCCTGCTTCGTCCGCGGTTGCCGGTGGTGACTCAGGACGACGTGGCGGTGGGGCGGCTGGCGGCGGAGCACCTGCGGGCGTGCGGTTGTCGTGTATTCGGTTTTTTGGGACATCGTGGCGCGAGTTACGCGGAGGAGCGGCTGGCGGGATTTCGGGAGGCGCTGGGCGCGGGCGCGCGGTTGGACAGGGAGTCTCCCGGGGCTGAGGTGGACGCGGCGGCGTATGCGCGGATGCGGGAGTGGGTGGCGGGCATGCCGCGTCCGCTGGGGGTGTTCGCGGCGCTGGACACGCAGGCGTTGGCGTTGATGCGGGCGGCGCGCGAGCTGGGGTTGCGAGTGCCGGAGGACGTGGCGGTGCTGGGGGCGGGCGACGAGGATTTCTGGGTGGAGTTCGAGAGCGTGCCGTTGTCGAGCGTGCGGTTGCCGGCGCGGCGGATCGGGCAGGCGGCGGCGGAGTTGCTGGAGCGGATGATGACGCGGGGGACGCGGGCGGCGCGCGGCGTGCGGTTGGGAGGCGCGGAGATCGTGGCGCGGCGTTCGACGGACGTGATCTACGCGGAGGACGAGGCGGTGGGCCGGGCGGTGCGGTTCATCCGCGAGCGCGCGGTGGAGAATCCCTACGTGGGCGACGTGGCGAAGGCGGCGGGGGTGTCGGTGGTGGCCTTGCAGACGCGGTTTCGCGCGGCGCTGGGTCGCACGGTGCTGGAGGAGATCCAGCGGGTGCGGGTGGCGCGGGCGCAGGGGTTTCTGGCGGGTTCGGAGATGAAGCTGGCCGAGGTGGCGGAGCGTTGCGGGTTTCCGAATTCGCAGCGGTTCAGCGTGGTGTTCCGACAGGTGGCGGGTGTGTCGCCGGGCGCGTATCGGCGACAGTTCAGGGAGGGGTGAGCGGCGCGAAAAAAAGACCGCCCGGCGAGGGCGGCCCGTGGAGTTGGCTGAGATGCGGGAGGTGACCGCAGCTGTCATGGAGCCCGAACGGCGAGACGAATGTTGTCCAGGTGGATGGAGCCGCCGGCGGTGGTCTGGGAGCCGTCGCCGAGGTTGAGGAATGACAGGGTGTCGGTCGCGGGATTGCGGAATTTGAGGCCGGATTTGCGCATCGTCGCGCCGCCCGGACCCTTGACCACGACATCGTAGGTTTTGGTCTTCAGGTGAGCGGTCACTTCGATTCGATGCCATGTGTCGGGAGCGACGGAGGCGACCTTCACGACGGCGAGACCGTCGTTGGCTTGGAGTTCGCCGGGGATGCGATCTAGGAACAGGTTGGGGCCGGCGGCGGAGGCCGTGCCTTTGGTCGCGGCGAGGTTGATGTTGGCGTTGGCCGCGCGGCCGTCGTCGGGGGCGAGGTAGTCGAAACTCCAGACGAGCACGGTGTCGCCGGTTTGCGGCGTGAACGGTCTGGTGAGTGTCGGGCCCCAGCTCGTTGAGTCCTCGTCGTTCCAGACCAGGCCGTGTGCGCCTCGTTCGATGGACGACTGGGCCGCGGCATCCACAACGATGGATGAGCCGTCAACGCTTTGGCTTGCGGACCAAGGAGGGCCGGGGGTCTGCGAGCCGGTTTGTCGGTCGAAGGTTTCTTCCAAAAGCGGGGTCGCTCCGGCATGGATGCCGGTTGCAAAAACGAGGAGGGTCAACGGTCGGAAAAATATCATGGGTGTGGGCTTTCAGAGTTAACGACGACGGCGCAGGAGAACGACGAAGCCGGTGGCTGCGCCGCAGAGCAACGCGATGGAGGAGGGCTCGGGAATGGACGAGGTGACGAGGACGTTGTCGAAGAGGGTGCCGGTGGCGGTGCTGTTGCCTCCGATGTAGATCCTGGAGAAACCCTCTATCAGGTCGGCGCTTTCGGAGAAACTGAACGAGCGCTTGGTCACGTAGGCGGGTGTTTCCAGGCCCGTGTCGAGAAAGGAGAGGGTGAGGGTCCGGGTGTCCAGGCTCCACGTAAGCTGAAAATCGACGGGGCCGGTGAGTTCGTCGATTTTGTGACCGGAGCCTGTGACCGATCCGAGAAGCGTGCTGGAGGTGTTGTAGGCGTAGTCGGGGTTTGGCGTGCCGGAGGAAAACTCGCGAAGTCCAAGGGTTCCCTGTCCGCTGTAAACCGAGGAGGTGCCGGAGTCCCAATTGAAACCGTAACCGCGCGTGCCGTCCTCGTTGAACAGGCCGATCCAGAGGTTGCGAACATAGGCTTGCGGCATCAGCTGGACGGTGAGGGTGAAGTCGCTGGTCGCCGGTTGGGCAAAGGTCGCGTTGACCACACCGCCATTGCTGCCGTTGAAGCGGTAGCCGCCGTTGAAGGATGCGCTGGCACCGTCAATGATGCCGGCGGTGCTGCCGGTTGCCGTGCTGTTGGTCCAGACGGCATTGGCGGGCGTGTCGCCGGTGTTCCAGCCGGTGTAATCGAAGGTGTCGGAAAACAGGGTGACCGCGGCCTGAACGGGGGTGGTCGAGAGCACGGCGGCGAGAAGAGCGAGGGTGGTGGTTTTCATTGGGTTTGGATGATGAGTTTTAGTTTTTCGGGGGAGGCTTCGTTGCGGACGATGTCGGGGTTTTTCGGAGTGTTGGCCGTCACCTGAATGGTGCCGCGGACGCCTGACGCGATGTGAAGGGCGGAGGGGGATCCCAAGGGTGGCTCAAGGTGATTTCTGGAAATGGTCGCCTCGATGGGGCCGGTCCCGCCTTGGATTTGCAGGGCGGAGTAGCTGGGGCGGAGGACGGTGTTTTCGTTGAAAAAAACTCCGGAAAGATCGCCCCGGTTGGTCGAAAGGAGAATCGCGCCCCAGGCGCGGCTCCAACTGGTGCCTCCGGAGTCCTCGATTTGGTTTCCGGAGATGCGGATGGCGCCGCCGGGCCAGGCCTTGTGGCCGGTGGAGACGATGATGCCGGAGGCGCGGGCCGCGCCGCGGACGAGATTGTTTTCCGCGGTGATGTTCTCGCCGCCATAGACGGCGATGCCGTGCGCCCACCAGGGAGCCTCGACGGTGTTGTGGCGAAAGGTGATGTCGCGGTTGGGGCCGCGATGGGCTCCGCTGTGGTCGGTGCCGGAGTAGCTGGCGAGTCCGTCGTCGCCGGTGTTGCGGGTGTGGTTGTGTTCGAAGTGGATGTTGCGGGAGCCGTTGTTGATGTTGAACCCGTCGGCGTAGGTATTGCGGAAACGGCTGCGACGGATGACGCCGTCCTCGCAGGCCAGCCAGCCGCCGGTGTCGGTGTGTTCCACCCACACGTTTTCGATCACGAAGGATTGGGGATTGCCGGTGAAACCGTGCTGCCTGCGGCCGGTGCGGCCGGTGAGCGTGCCGTCGATGGTGAGATCGCGCACCTGGGTTCCTCGACCGGTGAGGCGGAAGCCGGCGTTGCCGCGCCATTCGCGTTCGGCGGCGGACGAGATGGTCGGCCGGAGAATGGTATGCCATGGGCCGGCACCGACGAGGGTGACGCCATCGACGACGATGGGAGCGCTTTGGGCGTATGTGCCGGGCGGGAGCCAGAGCGCCTTGCCAAGCTCCTTGGCGGCGGCGAGTCCGGCTTGGATCGCGTGGGTGTCGTCGGTGTCGTCGTCCGGCGTGGCGCCGAAGTCGGTGGCGGATAGATGGCCTTGGGGCGCGGATGTTTCCGGCGGGGCGACGTGTTCAAGGTCGATGAGGTCGATGACGGCCCATTCCGGCGCGCCATTGCCGGGCGCGCCGAGTCGGAGTTCGATGGCGTCGCCCGGGGCGATGGCCGGGCCTTCGACAAAAGCGCGGGCATCGTCGAAGAAGCGATGGGCTCCGCCCAGGGTCGGATCATCGGACTGGGGATTTTCGTTTTCTCCGTAAAGCCAGGCGTGGTGCGAATCGAGCCGGAGGTGCTGGCGGAATTTTCCGGCGATCCAAAGTTCGATGACTCCGGTGGAGCCGCCGCCGGCGGGCGCGTCGGGGATGCAATGTCGGATCACGATGGTGTTGGCCGATGCGCGGGCGGTCCATCGGAGGCTTTGACCGGAGGCGGAGAGGCGCACGCAGGCGCGGCGCACGGATTCGTTGGCGATGGCACCGTATGTGCGCGAGGACAGCCGCTCGCCGTCGGTCTCGCCATCGACGGCTTCATATGTGTGCCAAGGCGAATTTGCTCCCGTTGGAGTGGAGGCCGGCCCGGCGCGAAGCGTTACGGCGAGCAGGGCGAGGATGATGCAGTTTACGGGGATGCTGGGCATGAAAATCGGTGTGCTTCCAGGTGGACGGACGGTCAGGGCATGTAGGCGCGCCAGCGGCCTCCGTTGGGGAATCCGCCGGTTTGATTGATCACCTGGGCGGGGGGGAGACGTTCGACATGGCCGTCGGCGAAGGCGTAGTTTTGTCCGGAGCCGTGATAGGGTGAGCCGTCGCGCAGCGGGGCCGCCGTGATGCCGAGCCAGCCGTCCACGGCGGGGTATGATCCGCTAAATTGAGTGTTGGGCGACCAGCCGCCGGTGTAGAACTCGGTGGCCAGGATGGTGCGATTGGGGTAGGTGATCTGGGTTGCGCGCAGGGACGGCACGGTAGCGCTCCGGCTGAACACGCCGACTCCGGGGTGGGAGGAGGATTGCTGTGAAACGACGTAGGAGCGGGGCCTGGTGATCGTGCGATCGTCGGACGGGCACACGAAGAGCGAGGCCGGCGGCGTGTTCCCGAGGGGCGTGGCGAGTGTGATCCCGACATAGGGGGCTATCTCCCGATCCCAGATCCAGCCAGGGGGAAACGCCCCGCGGTTGTCCGCGGACGACAGAAGCAAGGCTTGCGCAATCTGGCGGAGATTGCCGGCGCAGCGGGTGGAGCGGGAGGACTCGCGCACCTTGTTGATCGTGGCGATGGTGAGCGCGGCCAGGACGCCGATGATCGCGATCACGGTGAGGAGTTCGACCAAGGTGAACGCACGGGGCGGGCGATGGACTGATGTCGGGGCGAGATTGCTCATGGAGGTATGTTTACGTTCTATTTATGCGGTGAGTTTTGGGAACGTTTCGGTTGGTTATCAGGATAACCGATGGCGGGGCGTTTTCGCCCGGTGTCCGAGGGGCTAAAGGTTGTTGTCTTCGAGGGTGACCGCGTAGTCGTTCCCGGCGTTGTTCTGGAAACCGGAATAGCCGGGGTTCAGGGCGTGCGCGCTGTTCCCGATGAACATGCCGTGGCCGCGCACGCCGGTTTGGACATGGATGGCGTCGCGACCGGGCGCCGTGACGACGTTGCGGACGAAGCCGATGGTTTGGTCGCGCGTGCCGGCGAGGTGTATCCCGCGAAAGAGGGGCGCCACGATGCGGTTTTCGGAAATGGTCACCGCGTTGATGGTGGCGGCGCCGGGGTAAATCCACATCGCGCCGCGCTGCTGGCCGTGGGCGTTGCCGCCGCCGCGGACGAGAAGGTTGCGCCGAATGGAGCTGTCCGAAAGCGGGTGCATCGGATAGGCGGCCGGGAGATTCAGGGTCAGGACTCCGGCGCGGCTGTTGTCGGCGAGAAAATTGTTTTCGACGAGGTGGTCCGACCCTCCGGCCAGGTCGATGTTGTGGCCCCACCAGTTGGCGGCGACCGTGTTGCCGCGAAGGGTGTTTCCGGTGGAGGGTGGCGAGCCAGCCTCGGTTTCCGCGAGGATGGCGATGCCGTCGTCGCCGCAGCCGCGCACATGGTTGTTTTCAACGATGTTGAAGGACGCGCCGCGGTTCAGATTGATGCCGTCGGCGTAGGTGAAGCGCACGCGACAATCGCGGATTTCGCCGTGGCTGGCCCCGCTCATCCAGATGCCGGCGTTGAGGTGGGCGAGCCAGAGGCGCTCGACGCGCCAGTTGACGGCGTTGCCGGTGACGCCTTTCCCTCCGGTTGTGCGGGCGTGATGGACCGTGCTTGCCAGATACAGGTCGGAGATGGAGGGGCCGTCTCCGGCGAGGCCGAAGCCCACGTTGCCGGCCCATGTGGTGCCGTGCATGGTGCCGAGGATGCTGGTGTGCCACATGCCGGCGCCTCGCAGGGCGACACCATCGAGGGTGAGGCGGCGGGATTGCAGGTAGGTGCCGGGAGAAAGCCATACGGTCTTCCCGTGTTGTTTCGCCAGGGCGATCGCGGCCGCGAGGGCGTCGGTATCGTCGGTCAGACCGTCGCCAACCGCGCCGTGATCCCGCACGTTGACGTGATTCGGCGGCGGGGCATCCGGCGGCGGGGCTTGTTCGAGATCCAACAGGTCGATGGCGTAATAGGCGGCCGCGTTGTCCGCGTCCTTGTGGAGGCCGAGGATGTCACCGGGATTGAGTCCGTCTTCGATGACGTGGCGGGACTCCGTCCAGAAAACATGCGGGGCGCCCGACGAGGGGATGTTGCTTTGTCCGTTGGCGAGCGGATCGCCGTAGAGCCAGTTGTGTTTCGAGGAGAGCGCCAGCGTCTGCCGGTAGATGCCATTCACGTGGAGATTGAGCGTGGCTTCAATGCCTCCGCCGGCGGGCGTGTCGGGGATGCAGTGGCGGAGCACGAGCCGGTTGGCGGCGTCAAGAACGGGGACCAGGAGGTGGTCGCCGGTTTGCGCGAGGCGCACATAGGCGCGGCCCGATGCCTCCAGCTCGGGCGTATGGGTTGCCGCCGACGGCAGGGCGTCGAGTGTCACGCGGGTTCCGACCACGGTGTTGGCGGGGCTCTCGGCCTCATGCGTGATGAAGGGCATGGCGGCACCGACGGGCAGGCGGACCAGGATGTTGTCGAGCATGGCGCCGGAGAATCCGGAGACGACGACGCGTGAGAAGCGGGAGAAATCGCCGTCCGTCACGGTTTGCCTGAGGAGGCCGTTCACATACAGGCTCAAGGCGCCGGTGTCCTTGGTCCATGTGAGGCGAAAGCGGGCGAAGGGGGCGGTGGTGGCGGCGTTGGTGGTATTGCCGGCGTTATGACCGGATGAGGTATTGTTCCCCAATTGAACCCCGGGGGTGTTGAATAGCAGGTCGGCCGGGTTCGTGACGGAGAATTTCCGTATGCGCACCGTGCCTTGGGACCCCCAGGCTCCCGGCGAGGAAGAGTCCCATGTGGCGGCGTAACCTTGGGTGCCTTCGTCGTTGAACAACCCGACCCAAAGCAGGCGTGAATAATGGGTGTGGAGCGCGTCGAACGAGAGTTCGAAATCATGGTCCAGCGCGTAGGCAAGGGGGGCGCCGGCCACCGCGTTGTTTGGCTTGAGGTAGGTGACATCCGTGGCGAAGGGGGCGCCCGTGCCGACGGATGGATTGGATCCGCTGGTCTTGCTCCAGACGGCGTTCATCGGGCTGGCTCCGGCGTCCCAGCCTGAATAAGCGAACGAGTCGGCGAACACGACGGATTCCGCCTCCTGAGCCGAGACGAAGGTTACGAGTGAAGAGAGCGCGAGGCTGGCGACGAGGGGTATGCGAAATGACATGGGGGGAGGGCTGTAACGGGGCGGGGCGGTCCGAGGCGGGGGTTCTGCGGGCTTCGGACGATGCGAGTTGCTGCGCGAGGATGAGATTGAAGTAAAAATCACCGGCGGTTATCACGATCACTCATGCCCCGCTCGCTATCGGATGTTTTACGCGCTTCGGCTGAGCGCATGCCCACCACCCGAGAGATCGCCGCCGCGTGCGGTTGCAGCCAGCCGACCGTTTCCTACGCGCTCAACAACCACCCGAAAATCCCCGCCGAAACCCGCGCGCGGGTGTTGCGGGTGGCGCGGTCGCTGGGCTGGCGGCCGAACGCCTTTGCCTCGGCTTACATGGCTCATTTGCGGACGCGCCGCGCGCCGGCTTTCCAGGCCGGACTGGCGTTTTTGGTCGCCAACCGTGAGAGCGGGCGAATCGACGATCAGTTGATGCACATGCGGCGGCATTTCGCCGGAGCCAAGGCCCGTGCCGCGGAGCTGGGCTACGGTCTCGAGCCGATCTGGCTACACGAGCCGGGCCTCACCGCGCGACGGCTTAACCAGGTGCTGCGCAGCCGCAACGTGCCGGGGCTGCTTATCCCGGGGCTCCGCACGCCCAGCGATATTTTCGACGGCATCGAGTGGAGCCGGTTCGCCGCGGTGACCATGAGCTATGCGCTGCCGGGACCGAACCTGAATCGCGTGGCGGTCGATTCGGCGCATGGTTTTGACCTGATGCTGCGCAAGGCGATCGATCTTGGTTATCGGCGCGTGGCCGTGATGGTGTCGGACGAATACGACGCGCGCGTGAACCACGGCGTGTTGATGCCGGCCCTTTACGCGCGCGAACGTTGGGCGCCGAAGAGCTCCATACGGGTTTTCCGTTTTGCGCGGAGCCATGCGGAGGAGATCCCTCGCATCCAGGCATGGCTGCGTCGTGATCGACCCGACGCCGTGCTGGCGGAGGACGTGGTGTGGCGCGCGATCAAGGGCATGAGTTGGAGGGTGCCGCAGGATGTGGCGTTCATCAGCATCGACTGGGCCCCCGAGTATCCGGACTTCGCGGGGTTCAATCAGCACCATGAGCTGCATGGTTCGGTGGCGATCGATATGCTGATTAGCCAGATTCTGCAAAATGAACGCGGTCTGCCGGAGATCCCCAGGGCGGTTTTGGTGAAGGGCGAGTGGGCCGATGGCTTGAGCGTGCCGCCCAAGGCGGAGGTCGCGAAACTCAAGCGGTCGGCGCGTCTGTGAACGCGCGGACGCGTCAGGTCGCGCCCAGGCGTTCGAGGGCTGCGCGGACTTCGGGCCAGGGGACGTCTTGCGGGGAGCGGTGGCTTTGCGCGGCGAGCGCGGCGGTGACTCCGGCGGCCTGGCCAAGCGAAACGGCCGCGCCGGTGATGCGGTAACTCGAATGCGCGATGAAGTCTCCGCTGATGCAGCGGCCGGCGAGGAGAAGGCCGTCCACGTCCTTGGCGATGAGCGCGCGCAGGGGGATGTCGTAGGGTTGCGAGCGCTGGCGATTGGCGGGGTCGAACGAGCCGCCGTGCGCGCGGTTGGTGCTATGCACGTCGATGCCGAAGTTGACGCGACAGACCGCGTCCTCGTGGCGCGCGCCGGCGAGCAACTCGTCTTCCGTGACGGTATGGAGTCCGTGCACGCGACGGCCCTCGCGCACGCCGATCTGGGCGGGGGTGGCGACGAGGCGCAGGCGGGACCAGACGCCGCCGAGACCGCGCAGGGCGTTGACGAGGCGGTTGACCTCGGCGCGGGCGCGGGTGGTCGCGGCGGTGATGGCGTCGGCGTCGAGCGCGCTCACGCCGTATTCATGGTTGGCCATGAGCGCGTAGAGGTCGTCGCGAATGTGGAATAGCGTGGGTGCGGTGTAGGAGGGCTCGACACCGGCGCGTTTCATTTCGGCGAGCAGGCGCTCCTTGGCGGCGTGTCCCCCTCCGCCAATGAAGGCGTCGATCTCTTGCGGGTCGGGACCGCAGACGAGTGAGACCAGGCTCATGGGCTGGCATTCGCCGGTGCCGGGCCGACCGAGGTCGAAACCGCAGCCGGCGAGGGCGGAGAGATCGCCGTCGCCGGTGGCGTCGATGAAGGCACCGGCGGTCCAGGCCTCGCGGCCGCTTTTCGATTCGGTGAGCACGGCGCACAGGCGGCCGGCGGAGTCGCGAAGCGCGGCGACGACGCGGGTGTGCAGACGCACGCGGATGCCGGCGGCGGAGACGAGTTCGTCGAGTATCAGCTTCATCTCCTCGATGTCGTAGGCGAAGTCGGTGCGGCCCTCGACGCGGGGACGCCGCGCGCCGCGTTTGTCGAGTTCGACGACGATCTCGGTCATGAGGCCGGGCTTGTCCTGGGTGTCGATGATCCAGGCGAGTTGTCCGGCGGTCCAGACGCCGCCGAGGCAGCCGGCGACCTCGATCAGGACGGTGCATGCACCGGTGCGGGCGGCGGCGAGCGCGGCGGCGACACCGGCGGGACCGGCACCGCAGACGACGACATCGGCGTGGGCGACGACGGGCACGGCGCGGGCGGGTTCGTGGATGCGGGAGAGGGAATCGAGAGGAGTGGGTGAGGACATGAGGGCAAGGTGGAGCGGGATTGCGGGGCGGACGAAACCAAGTTTAGTCTCATCGTAGTATGAATGTCCCGGTCAACATGCAGGCGGTGGCGGAGGCGGCGGGGGTGCATCGAACCACGGTGTCGCTGGCGTTGCGCGACAGTCCGCGGTTGCCGGAGGAGACGCGGGCGCGCATCCGGGCGGCGGCGGAGGCGCTGGGTTATCGGCCCGATCCGCTGGTATCGGCGTTGATGACGGCGAGGGCCGGGCGCAAGAGGCGGGCGGTGCGTGCGGTGATCGCGTGCGTGGGCGCGAATGCGCCGGCGAATGGCGGGCGCGGGGATGGTGCTTATGCGCGGATGTCGCGAGGGGCGCGGGAGCGGGCGCGGGAGCAGGGATATGCGGTGTCGTTTCTGCGTCATCCGGCCGGGACGGGCATGTCGTCGGCGCGGTTCACCGGGATGCTGGCGGCGCGCGGGGTGCACGGGCTGTTGATCGCGCCGGGCAACCGGGCGGATTTGCGATTGGATTTGGATTGGTCGCGTTTCGCGGTGGTGGAGCTGGGCTACAATCTGGCCGAGCCGGCGTTTCACGGGGTGGTGCATGATTATTTTCACGCGATGAAACGGGCGTTGGCCGAGGCGCGGGTGCGGGGGCGGCGGCGGATCGGGTTTGTGATGCCGGCGGCGCAGGACGCGAAGTCGCACCACCTTTGGCGGGCGGCGTATCTGGACGCGCAGCAGGGCTGGCCGGCGCGCGAGCGGTTGCCGATCCTGGGCGGCGCGATGATCACGGAGGAGTTGATGGAGGCGTGGATCGCGCGTGCGCGGCCCGACGCGGTGTGCGCGATCGGGTCAAGCACGTTGCCGGGTCTGAGGCGCGTGCTGGGCGGGCGGTTTCCCCGCGAGGTCGGTTTTGTGGATCTGGCGTGTCACGACCGCGAGGGTGGCAACGCGGGCATTTATCAGAATTGGGAGCAGATGGGTGCGGCGGCGGTGGACACGCTGGTGGCGATGCTCAATCGCGGGGAGCGTGGCGTGCCGGAGTTTGCGCGGCACACGCTGACCGCCGGCGTGTGGGTGAATGGGGCGACGCTGCCGCCGGGCGGCGTCGGTGGCGTCGAATCCTGAACAGAGCTAAGATCGAACGCCGAATGTAGCCTGCGCCGGACATCGCTCCCAAGATCGCTATGGGCGACCGTTTCCAATGCACCTTGGTCGGGGGGGGAGGGGCTGGTGCAGGTGCGGACGTTGAGATCGATGATTTCTAAAGTAGGTGGATCAGTTGGCTGGCGGTTTTTCCGGGTTCGAGGGTAATGGTGGACTGGATACCGGAGTCGGCGCGGTTGTTTTCGGTGGAGAGGAGGTAGGAGCCGCGGAAGCCGCGGAAGCGGAAGACGCCGTCGGCGTCGGTCACGCCCTCGGCGTGGGTGCGCCACTCGCGGCGGACGAGGTCTTGCAGGGCGAGGTAGGCTGGTTTCGGACGCATGTCGGCGAAGAGCAGGCCGGAGAAAATCTTGTTCTCGCCCGGAGCCGCGCCGCCGTCGGGCAGGCAGGGCGTCGAGGGTGTGTTTGTCCGGCAGGGCCGGCAATGGCCGCTGGTCGGAGGCGAGGAGCAGGTTGTGGCGTTGCCCTGAGTATGATCAGGGCATCATTTAATCGGCCGTCGAAGGAACCGGAGGCGTGTCTGCGCGAAGCGAGGCCAGAGGTGCCGGTGACCAGATGGCGGTGGTTCAGGCGTAGGTGTCCGCCAGCGAGCGGTGGGTGAGCGCGGTGGCGAGTCGGGTCTTGGTGGTCGGCTTGACGAAGGTGACGAGGATCGCTTTGGGTTCGTTCGGGTAGAGGTCGAAGCCGTTGTAGGTCGCGGTGAAAAACAAGTCGCCGAACTCGAAGGCGAAGGCGTGCTGGAAAACCGGCGAGCGCACGGAGAGCAACGCCTGCGTCGGCGAGAGGAGCTTGAGGGTGACGGCGTTTTTTTGGCGCGGGGTAGATCGACGAAGCGCGGGGGCGAGAGGAAGACGGTTTGCTCGCTGGCGGGCGCGCCGTCCACGTCGAGCGCGATGCGCAGGTAGAGGCGGTCGCGGCCGTGCATGGACATGGGCTTGGCGAGGTCGAGGGTTTTTTGGCGGATGCTTTCGCCGTGACGGAGGGCGCCGGCTTTTTGCCCGAGAGCAGGATGTGTCCGTCGAAATGAAAAAGATCTCAGCGGAGCGTGCCCTTGGCGGGGAGTATTCACTCGATCATGGCGCGCCCTTGTATATCCCGAATACATGCTTTTTAAGAGCTGTTATATCGCGTCTTTATTTTTTTTAGTGAACAATTCAACTGTCATGGCGACCGTATCCGAGCCCTTTGTTTACGCACCCGAGGTGCACCGTTCCTCCGTTTACCAAGTCCGGCTGGATGGGAACGAGCATGTCGCCCTTGAATCTCAAAAAGGTCATATTGTTCGCGCGGCCGGATCGACCGGCGTTGAGGTTGAGATCGAAACCACCGCTGACATCCATTCCTGTGTCGTGCGACCGCTGGCGCTCGGCATCAAGCCGAGCATCGAGGGTGGGCGCGTCCGGTTCCGTCTGGACCGTCACGCCAGCATTAGCGTCGAGTTCAATGACGATCTCGATACGCCTTTGCTTCTCTTCTATGACGCTCCCATCCCGACGCCGTTGCCGGACGAAAACACCCGCGTGTTTTCCGCCGGGCGTATTCACGACATCGGCGAGGTTACCCTGGCCAGCCATCAACGCGTGTTTCTCGAAGGCGGAGCGGTGGTTCGCGGCCAGTTCGTCATCGAAAACGCCGAGGATGTCCGCATTCAAGGACCGGGTGTGCTTGATCAGTCCACGCGCATGATTCGGAAAAACACCATCTATGTGCGTCGGAGTCGCAACGTGGTGATCGAGGATGTTCTCCTCTTGGACACGTTTGAATGGAGCATTCACCTGAGCTTCTCGCGCGAGGTGGCGCTCCGCCGTGTGCGCGTGATCGGTTGGCGGCCAAACTGTGATGGCATCGACATCCTCAGCTCGTCTCATGTCACGGTAAGCGATTGCTTCCTGCGCAATTCTGACGACTGCATCGCCATCAAGGCGGGGGGGCGCGAGCCCGACCCCGAAGGCATCGTCGAGAACATCTTGGTGGAGCGCTGTGTTCTGTGGAACGACGTCCCCGGAAACGCGCTCGAGGTGGGTTTCGAACTCGATAACCATGCGGTGCGTGGAGTGCATTTCCGCGATTGCGACGTCATCCATGTCTTGCGCGGCGCCGCCTTCAGCATTCACAACAGTGGCGTTTCGCGGGTTGAGGATGTGTCTTTCACCGATATCCGGGTCGAGGATCTCCGCGACGAGTTTGCCGATCTTTACATCGGTCTGTCCATTTACAGTCCCGACCGTCCGCCCGAATATTTTGTGCCCGGCGGACCCCGGCGCTGGACGCCTCCTGAACACCAGGACCACGTTTCCCCGGACAACGCTTCGCAATGGTGGATGCCGCTCGATAGCGCCGAACACGCCCGCTTTGCCCCCGGACGAGGTTCAATTTCAAACGTCAGATTTCAACGTATCAGCTTCCTTGAGGCATTTCCTTCACGCATCGTGATCAAGGGTTATGATAATGATGATCACGCGGTCCGCGACGTGAGTTTTTCCGAGATTACCAGCGGTGGTCGCCCCGTCGATGAATGGCCTCGCGAGCAATTGCGCATCTTCAATGCCCACAACATTGTCTTTGCCGGTCGCCTGATCGACGCCGCCGCCGGCCCCGCGCCGGGCAGTGCCGGACGCTAATGAAAGTCCGGCACAACCGATTTCCGTGCATTAGATACGGCTTGGCCGGTGTCAGGTCCTGCATCTCAATAACTATCGACCAGCGAGCGGTGGCTTTGCGCGGCGAGTGCGGCGGTGACGCCGGCGGCCTGGCCGAACGAAACGGCCGCGCCGGTGCTGCGGTCGCTCGAGTGCGCGATGAAATCGCCGCTGATGCAGCGACCGGCGAGGAGGAGGCCGTCCACGTCCTTGGCGATGAGCGCTCGCAGGGGAATGTCGTAGGGTTGCGAGCGGCGGCGATTGGCGGGGTCCGAAAGAACCGCCATGCGCGCGGTTGGTGCTGTGCGCGTTTATGCCGAAATTGACGCGACAGACCGCGTCCTCGTGTCGCGCGCCGGATATCACTCCAGGACCGCCATGGGCGACCGCTCCCAAGGCATCGTGGTTGGTGTGTTGGCGCCGGCGCGGATTTTGAGGCCGACAATTTTCACAGCAGGTGGATGAGTTGGCTGGCCGTTTTCCCGGGTTCGAGGGTAATGGCGGACTGAATACCGGAGTCGGTCCCGCCGGACTCGGTGTGGATCAGATAGGAGCCGTGGAAGCCGCGGAAGCGGAAGACGCCGTCGGCGTCGGTCACGCCTTCAGCCCGTGTGCGCCACTCGCGGCGGACGAGGTCTTGCAGGGCGAGGTAGGCTGGTTTCGGACGCATGTCGGCGAAGAGCAGGCCGGAGAAAACCTTGTTCTCGCCGGGAGCCGCGCCGCCGTCGGGCAGGTTCCACTAGGTGATGCCCTCGACCAACGGATGACTGAACCAGAGGCGGTAGAAATTGCGCGCGACGAGCGCCTGCGCCTCCAGGCCTTCGGGGAAATTGTCCGGCGCGGTGAGGGTGATCTCGCTGACGTGGAGCGGCAGCTGGAAGTCGGCGTGGCGGTCGAGCACGGAGAATAGCAACTCCGGCGTGTAGGTTTCCCCGGCGAGCACTTGAGCGAGATCGTCGTCGTTGAAGAGATGGAATTGCAGGCCGATGGCCCCGACCTGCCGCCCGGCGGCGAGAAGGCGCTCGATCAGGGCGATGTATTCATCGGTGTAGGCCTCCCCTGTCCCCGGCCTGACGCCCCAAGTGCCGGTGGTTTCGTTGATGTCGAGGCGCGCATCGGAGGGGAGGTGTTTCTCGGCCCACTCGAAAGACTTCGCCTCGTAGTTGGGCTGCATGCGCAGGCCGCAGAGGTGGCGCTCGTAGTGGGCGACGACCTCGTTTACGACGTCCCAGCGTTTGATGCGCGAGCCGTAGCGCTCCGCGATTTCTTTGATGCGCTTTTCCCAGAACGGGGCGGCCTCGTCGGGATCGGTCGGCATCCAGTCGGGCACGGCCCACTTGCGGAGATTCCAGACGAGGGTGTGGCCGTGAATGCGCAGGCCGCGTTCTTCGCAAAACTTCACGGCCCGGTCCGGCGGCGGGCGAGGGGCACGCTGTGTTCGGCCCAGCGGGGCCGGCCCTGCTCGGGCTCCAACGCGCGCCAGTAGAAGGGCACGGTGGCGCCGTTGAAGAGGGTGCAAAAGGCGTCTTCGTAATCGCGGTTGAGCTGCTCGTCGGCGTAGTCGCCGAGCTTGAAGATATTGGCGCCGAAGTGGAACGAGGAGTCGTGCTGCGCGGCGACGACTTTCACGCCGGGCAGGGGCTTGCCGGCGTAGTCGGTGACGCGGATCACGGCGTCGCTTTGGCGATGAAGGCGTATGCCTTCGTTGATGCGGGTCTGGAGCGCGGGGTTGGCCCAGAGTTTGTTGTAGGCGGGGGAAACGAGGGAGTTCATGGAATGGAAACGAAATCCACGCTGACGGCAGGCGCGTGATTGCGCGATGGGGCGGTTGTTGCAACGGTTGCAATCCGTGAGCCCTACCCTTCGTCAGATCGCCGCCCGGCTGGGCTTGTCCGCCTCGACGGTTTCCCGCGCGTTGCACCGGGATCCGTTGGTCAACCAGGCGACTATGGAGCGGGTGCTGGCGGGGGTGGGGAAAGCCGGATACCAGCTCGACCCGGTGGTGTCCGCAGGAATGTCGAAGATCCGGCAGCGAAGTTTTTACCGGGAGACGTTCGCCTGGTGCGGGGACAGTCCGCGCGAGTCGATGCCGTGGCTGGCTCCTCTTTTCGGGTCGATCGAGGACTACGGGACCAGGCTGGGCTACAATCTGGAGTATTTCCATTTCGAGCGACCGACGCCGAGGAGTCTGGCCCGGCAGGCCGCGGTCTGGCGCGCTCGCGGCATACGCGGAGTGCTGCTGGGACCGTTTCGCTCGGAGCACACTGAGTTGCCTTTCCGGTGGGAGGAACTCGCGTGGATCATGATCGGCCATCCGCCGGAATCCCCGGTGCTGCATTCGGTCGGGCGCGACTATGAATCGGACATCAAGAGCGCCCTCGCCTGGTTGGAGGCCCGGGGCTGCCGGCGTCCGTGCTTCATTCTGGATCCGGGGGTGAACCATCTTTTCAAGGAGCCGATGCTGCGCGCCTCGTTGCTTTATTACGAGGGCAGGCGCGCGCGGCCGAAGGCACCGTTGCACGAACTCGCGTCCGGTCGTCCGGAGTTGTTTGCGGCTTGGGTCGAGGCCAACCGGCCGGACGGGCTGATTTTGCCTAGGTCGCTTCGTCCTTCTCTGCGGCGGCTGATCGAACCGGTCCTGCATCTGCCCCGGATATCACTCTCGCCGCCGGACAGCCCCGGCGCACGCGGCATCGCGCACTTCACCGCGCGTTACGAAGTCATGGGACAGGTCGCGGTCAATCTGCTGCACCGCCTGCTGAGCAACCGGGAATTTGGTTTGCCCGCTTACAAGCAGACCATCGTGCTGGACTCGCGATTGAATGGGTAGGGGTGGGCTGGGTAGGGTGGATTCCGTGGTGGCCCGCGTCAGACGGGAGTCGTTGTTCCCTGTGCGTGGTTCTGCTCTGAAACGGGGTGCTGCTTAGTTCTGGTTAGAATCGGCCGAGCATCAGGCCGGCTGCGTCGTCGAGGCGCGTTTTTCGGTATGCTGGCGCGAGTCCGGCTCGATGTCGTTTGCGCGATGAGATCGAGCATGTGGTCGCTCCTTCGGCCGGTGCAGGTGGGGTGCTCTTGCAGGGGAATGGGTTTCGTGGATCTGGCATGCCACGACCGCGAGGGCGGCAACGCGGGCATTTATCAGAACTGGGAGCAGATGGGTGCAGCGGCGGCGGACACTCTGGTGGCGATGCTCAATCGCGGGGAGCGCGGCATGCCGGAGTTCGCCCGGCACACGTTGACGGCCGGCGTGTGGGTGGAGGGAGCCTCGTTGCCCGTGCCGACGAGGGGGGGCGGTTAACAGGGGAGGCGATTCGACGGGCTTGGCGGATTGTCCTTCCTGGATGGTGAAGCCGAGCGCGTATCGGCGGCAGTTTCGGGAGGGGTGATTTTTTTATTTGTCGGTGTGGGCGCGCGGGGGGCTGGAATGGGGGCGAGGGTTTTTCCTTCGACCCAGCGGCTGCGGATGAGGAGGAGCCGGGGGTGCGCAGGGGGGCCAAAGTCGTTGTTGATGATCCGGCCCACGACGAGATCCACGGTGGTGGCGCCGATCACGCGGTGGTTTTCCTCCATGCCGGACAAGGCGCCGCCGATCGGGCGGTTGAGGCAGACGAGACCGAGGTCGGCGGGGGTTTTGAGGCCGAGTTCGTCGAGCCAGACTTTCTCTTTGCCGAGGACGCTGACGATCACGTCGGGGCGCCATTTCGCGAGCCAGCGTTTGAATTCGGTCGCGGGGGCGAGTCCGGGTTCGCCGGGGAACAGCGGGATGCGGCTGCGTTGGGGCATGCGTTGTTGCCAGAGGCGGAAGCGTTCCTCGCGACAGGAAACCACGCTGTCGAGATTCAGCTCGATCATGCGGGGAGAGAGCACCATGCCGATGCGGCGGTAGCCGCGGTTCAGGAGCCCGTGCATGACTTCGTCCACGTCGCTGTGGTAGTCGGTGCGCACGCGGTCCATGGGGGGGTGTTTCCAAGTGGCCCCTACGGTCGCGCAGCTGTAGTGGTTCCAGTCCATGGTTTCGGCCTGCCGGTCGCCGCCCGCGCAGGGAGGGAAAAAGACGACGCCCTGAATACCGCGCGCATTGAGGATGCGGGCCAGGCGGCGGGTGCCGAAGCCCGGGGCGCGGAGACAAAAATCGGTGGTGCTGAAACCGAGTTCGCGGGCACGGATCGTCATGCCTTCGTATTGTTCGCGGTAGGTCTGGAGCTGGAGTGCGTCGGCGCGTTCGGCGGCGTCGATGATGAGCGCGATGCAGCCGCGTTCGGGCACGGGGCGGCAGGTGCGGATGTGCGCCATGAGGCTGGCGATGTGGGGATTGGCCCGGTATCCGAGGGTGCGGGCTTTTTGGCGGACGAAGTCCCGCACTTCGGGGGAAATCAGGGGATCCCCGCGGAGTGCGCGCGAGACGGTGGACTGGCTGAGGCCGAGGGCGGCGGCGATGGCGCGTTGGCTGGGCATGTAACGCTCAGCCATGCTCTTGGCATCGTCTCCGGGAGGCAACTCGCGATTTTCGGCGGCGGGGCCGGGTGTGTTGATTTTGCTGCGTCGGGGGCGCGTCTTCATTGGCGCGGGCACCAAGGCGCGGTCGCCGGGTAGTTCCAGCTCCAGTTGCCGATCTGGCGGGCGGTCAGGGCCTCGACGTGAAAATCCAAAAACAGGATGTTGGCCCTGCCCGAGTGTCGGAGCTCGATGCCGAGCTTGGAGGTCGGCAGTTCGCCGGTGTTGCTGCCCACGCTGCCAATTTGCCAAGAAACCTGTGGCTGACCCGACACGGGCACGGCGTCGGCAAGGTAGTAGTAGCGCGAGGGCTCGGGGATGTCGGTCAGCCGATAGCCGGTGCGGCGGGGGTCGGTATCGTAGCCTTTCTGCGAGTTGATGAAGAAGTTTTTCCCGTAGTGGGATTTGTTGCCGGACTTGGCCGGATGATCGGCGGCCGGGCAGCGGAAGGGGTCGGGTGGCAGGATCGTGTTGGCGGTGAGTTCGGCGGTGGATGGGAACTTCACGTCCACGTAGGGAGCAAGTTTGTCCGTGGCCCGGACATTGCTCTCCATGTAGTAGTTCGCGTAGGGGATCTCTCCTTTGTTGTCGGCGGCGTAGAGTCCGGTGGCGACACCGAGTTGCCGCAGGTTGGACACGCATTTCGCGGAGTGGGCCGACGCGCGGACCTTGCCGACGACCAAGGTGAGCATCGCGGCCAGCACACCGATGATGGCGATGACGGTGAGCAGTTCGACCAAGGTGAACGCGGCGCGGGCCGGCGGTGATGCGCGCCGAGGTGCGGCATGAGGATAGGGCTGGGAATGCATGGTCTTTCGGGGGGCGTTGAAAGCCAACGGGACGGGGGCGATCAGGGGCGGGGTTCGGTGATCAGATAGACCGGCGTGCTGGAAACCGGAACGGGCAGGGTGGCGACCCGGTTTCCCAGGACGTCGAACATCTCGCCGCCGGGGGGCGGGGCATACCAGACGGGATCGCCGCCGTCGGTGCTCCAGATGACGGAGACGCGCGATCCGTTCCGGCGTTCGAACACGTGCGCCTCCAGGCCCGGGGCCGGTTCGATCCGCTCCAGCCATCGCGCGCCATCGACGAGCGAGGCGAGCACGGCGCGGGCGGCCATCACGGGGCGGATGCCGCCGTCGTGCTCCAGCGCCTGGTAGGCGGATTCGCCCGAGGGCGGCGGGTGGTGAAGGGTGTAATAAAAACTCCGGCGCACACCGGCCGACATCTGCGTGACGTCGAAGCGCACGATGTGCGCGAGCTGCGCGCGGGGAGAAAGTCCCTTGCCCGACGCGCCCGGCAGGGCGTGCCACGAGGCGACGTGCCCGGGGCCGCCCTCGGTGTCCCAAAGCGGGCGGGGCTCGCCCCAGGCTTCCTGGATATCGGTGAAGCGGCGCGCCAGGCGGACGGCGTTGCTGTCCTCGCCGCCGTAGAAGGAGGCGTTGTAGTCGTGGAACGAAAAAATGTCGAAGGCTTCGGGCGGTGTGGCGGCGAGGGCTTCACGGGTCCAGTCGCCTTTGTGGGCGGCAGTATTGAAACCAAGGATACGCGCGGCGGGGTTGGTCTCGCGGGCGGTGCGGGCGGCGAGGCCGAGCAGCTCGCCGTATTGGGCGGGCGTTCCGCGGAAAAAGCCGTTGGACCAGGGTTCGTTCCAGACCTCCCAATGGTCGATGCGGCCGGCGTAGTGGCCGACGGTGCGCGCGACGTAGCGCGACCAGAGGTTGGCGCCGTCGGCGCGATCCGGGTAATTGTAGCCGGCCCAGTAGCCGGTGGTGGCGCGGGGTTTGGCGCTGGCCCAGGGCGGCGCGCCGCAAAGCATGCCGAGAATGGCGAATCCCTCGGCGCGGGCCGCGTCGATGCCGTCGTCCGCGAACCGGAACTCGCCTTCCTCCGGCTGGACGGCGGCCCACTTGGTGGCCCAGCTGGCGTCGTGGAGACGGAGCCAGCGGTTGCCGAGCGCGCGGGCGGTGGCGATGGCGGCGGGACGGAGCGTGGCGTGGATGCCGAAAAAGGAATCCTCGGCGGGTGTTTCCGAGGGGCGCGGGAGGCGGGCGAAGGTGGTGGCCACGGGCGCTCCCAAGGGGCGGTCGGCGGCGTCGATCAAGGTGCCGTGCAGTTTGAACATCCCGCGCGGACGCGGGAAATCCGCGGCGAGCGTCACGACGAATTTTGAGCGGTCGCGAGGCAGCGGCATCGCGGGAAGGAGTTGGCGTGGGTTAGTCACGCCCGGTTCGGTGGCGAGGGTTTCGACTTCCAGACGGAGGCGGGCGTCCGTCGGCAACACCCCGGATGCAGCGCCCGGCCGCACCTCGACCGGGGTGGATTCCGCGTCAAAGACGATGCCGCCGGGTCTGGGCACGGTCAGCGAGAGTTCCGCGGGGAAGGGCGCGACATAGTCCGTGGCGACGGCGCCGGCCTCCAGTTGCGCCGCGTCGAGCCACAGCTCCACGGGCTCCTGGGCGACGCAGCTGATCCGCAGTCGCAGCATACCGTCAACCGGCGCGGGCGCCGTCACCGAGACGAGCTGCCACTCCGGGCCCACGGTGCGGGTCGCGGCCTTGAGCGCCTCCTTGCCGTCGGTGCCGTGCAGGGCGACGCGCACTTCGGCCGGTGCGTCGGCTCTTATCCGGATCGACGCGGTGTGCTCTCGCCTGGCCGAGACGGGCACGAGCGGGGAGGTGACGATGCCGATGAGGCCGCGATCGAGCGGAACGCGCAGGGACAATTTTCCGTGAGCGGAATATCGGGCATCGTCGGAATAATCGGCGGCCGAATATTCGAGCCGCGTGGCGAGCTGGAATTCCGAGCTGGCGCGGATGAGCACCGCCCAGCCGCCTCCCACGCCGGCTTCAAACGAGGAATTGGGGAGGAGGTTGGTCGCCGGCGCGGTCGCGGCCCGGGGTTGCGCTGTCGCGGCCTGCGCGGGTGGCGGGGCGGCGTTGTCCGGCGGAGCGGACATGGGCGCTACCTTCACTCCGTCGATCCAGACGGTGCCGGCGGCGTGCATCGCGACGACGAGAAACGCATCGTCGGCCGTGGCGACGCCGGAGAACTCGTGCGCTTCCCATTCGGTGGAAAGCCCCACCTTGCGCGTCCACGAAACCTTGTAGGGAGGGCCGGCCTCGCGAACCGAGAGCTGGACGTTGAAGAAATCGCTGGCGCGCAACCAGACCGTGATCCGGTAGGACTCGCCCTTGGTCAGCGAGAAGCGTCGGGTGAGTTCGGTTTGTTTGCCGGTGAATTTCAGGAGGTCGATCCGTTGGGCGGAACCGCCTTCGCGGACGGCGCCCGGCGAGGACTCCCGTGAGAATTTCGCCGGGCCGCCGGCGCGCGCCGACCAGCCGTGCGCGATTTCTCCGGAGGCCTCGATGCCCGCGGGCTGCGCGCCCAGCGGGGCGTAGGGCGCTTCGAGCCCGGGGTTGCCGATCTGGGCGAGAGCGGATGCCGCCGCCTGAAGAGCGGCGGCGGCGAGAGCGAGACCGAGTAAACGATGAAAGCGACTTCGGCTTTGCATGACGGGGCGAAGGGGGCGTGGGGTTTCGTGATGGCTCAGTCGCTCGAGCGGACATCGCCGCGGTGGCGGCGACGCGACAGGGTGCCGCCCAGCACGCACAGCGCCACCAACAATCCGGCGGAGGCGGGCTCGGGCACGGTGGTCAGCGCCAGCGAGAAGTTGTCGAGCGCGTTGGCTCCGGTCGCGGTGGGCGCGCCGGTGCGCACGACGGCGAAGAGTTGTTCGGCCTCGGTGAGCGACACGTTGGAAAGCGTGTTGCTGGCGAAGCTGAGGACGATGGTCGGTGTCTCCGCCAGGCCGTTTGCGCCGTAGTCCAGAATGAGGGCGGTGGCGGAGAATGTCTCGGCGGCGATGTCGTAGCTGAATACGGTGGAGAACTTATACCAATTGTTGTGGGTGACTTGGAATGTCCCGGAAGAGCCGCCACCGGTGAGCCCGGTGCCGCCGTCGCGGCCGCGGAACGAGGCCTGAAAATTGGTCGGCCCACCGGTGTTTGCCTGGGCTTGGATATGGAGGGAGAGCCAGGTGCCAGCGCTTCCACTGAGTTGCACATCGGGACTCGTGACCAGACCGAGAACGATGGACGTGTTGTTCGTTCCGTTGGTGGCCGAACGCGCTTTGTAAAAAACCGAGACCTCGATGGAGACCGTGCCGGTGGAAAACCCGTCGAGCGCGGTGTTGTAAACCATGCTGTCAAAGTTTCCCGAGACGGCGACGCCGCCTCCGCCGCCGACGCCCGCGGAGGATGAATAGATGAAATTCGCGCCGCCCGTTTCGCCGAATTCGGTGAAATTATCGGAATAATCCGTGGCTCCCGAGTTGAAATCGATGAGCGTGGCGGACGCGGAGGAGGCGGCGCCCAAGGCGAGTGCGGCGGTGACGATGGAGACAAAACACCGGGCGCGCGCGAGGGCGGCCGGACGGTGCGTGCAGGCAGGGATGTTTTGGGTATTCATAGCGGGTAAAAGCCAGGGTTTGGGGAGCGCGAACGGCGCGTATCGCCCGGATTGAGCCAAGCGAAGAGGCGCCCATGAAAAAATCGTGATCCGCTTCCGGCAAATCCCTCGTTATGCATTGCGATGCATACGGGGGCGGGAGGCCGGACGAGGGGCCTCGGAGATTCGTGACGCGAGCCACAGCACGAGGAGCGCGCAGAGGAAGAAGCCGGCGAAGAGGATCGTCCATGCGCCTTGGCCATAAACGAGCACGGCCCCGCGCGGTTCGGGTTCGAAGCAGCCAAGCAGCAGCCCGGTCGCGTTGCCGAGAATCGCGACGAAAACGTAGAGGCTGAAGTTGAACACGCCGACCGCCAGCCCGGCCCGCTCCGGCGCGTTCGTCCCGTAGAGCAGCGGGATCAGGATGGGCGACAGGCTGGCCGTGACCGCGAGCAGGCAGAGCATCCCGCCCACCGCAGGGCTGCGCATGCCGAGTCCCGTCATCAACGCGAGCCCGCCGCAGACGAACGCGGACATGCAGCCGGCCCCGATGATGAACAGCCGGATGCGTCCGCCGGTGAGCCGGCGCAGGGTGACGGGCACAAACCCGGACAACGCGGCCAGGATCGCCATGAGCGAGAGCACCCAGCCGGCCTTGGTCGGCGAAAATCCGAGAAAGTCCTCCAGGTATTTTTTGCCGAGGACCGTCTGGAGCACGTAGTAGAGCCCGAAGTGGAGACCGGCGCAGAGGCAGATGGCGCGGTTGTTGGGCACGCGCAGGAGATCGAGGACCGGGCGCAAACCGAAGCGAACATCGGCGCGGCCCGGTTGCGCGTCGGCGCGGTTCAGGCCGCAAAGGACCGCAAAGAGGAGCCAGCAGAGGCAGCCCGCCGCGCCGAGCATGAGCAGCAGCGCGCGCCAGCCGAGCGCCTGCGCGCCGATGACGAAGGGTGCGCCGGCCGCGATACCGCCCGCGTAGCCGGTGAAGATGACCGCCGAGAGCGCGAGCGGGAAGCGGCGCTCTCCGAAGGCGCGCCGCGTCTCGGCTACCAGACTGAGGTAGAGCGCGCTGGCTCCGAGGCCGGCCAGGGCGCGGCTCAGGTAGAGCACGGGCAGCGAGTGCGCGAGCGGCAAGAGGAGCGCCCCGGCGCAGAAGAGAAAGGCGCCGGCAAGGATCACCCGACGCGCGCCGAGGCGTTCGACGAGCGGGCCGACGACGAGCTGGCTAGCGGCATAGACATACATGAAGGCCGCGCCGAGGCCGGTGATCGAGGAAGCGGAGACGGCGAACTCCGACTGGAGCGTGTTGAAGAGCGAGCCGGGGATCGCCACCCGCTGCACGTTGGCGAGAAAATACAGCCCGGCGCCGGCGACGAGGAGTAGGAGGACGGCTGGCGTGGGGCGGCTCATGGCGCGAGAGCGATGATGTGGCCGCGGCCGTGTCGGCCGCGCGGATCGGGAGCGGGTCGGATTCAACGGACGCGCCCGACACGGGCGCGGCTACACGGGAGGCGATTCCTCCAGCTCGACGGGGTTGGAGAGGCGGCCGATGGCTTCGATGTCGATGGAGACGGTGTCGCCGGGCTGGAGGAAGCGCGGGGGCTTGGCGGCCTGACCGACGCCGTGCGGCGTGCCGGTGAGAATCACCGTGCCGGGGAGCAGCGTCGTGCTGGCGCTGAGGAATTCGATCAACGCGGGCACGTCGAAGATCATGTCGCTCGTGTTCCAATCCTGGAGCGTCTCGTCGTTGATGATGGTGCGGATGCGAAGCGCGTTGGGATTCGGCAGTTCGTCGGTCGTGACGAGGACGGGGCCGAGCGGGCAAAAGGTGTCGAAGGTCTTGCCGCGGCACCACTGGCCGCCGCCTTTGCGGAGTTGCCAGTCGCGCGCGCTGACGTCGTTGGCGCAGGTGTAGCCGAGCACATGGTCGAGGGCGTGTTCGCGGGAGACGTTTTTGGCGGTCTTGCCGATCACGACGGCGAGTTCGCATTCGTAGTCCACGGCGTCGCTGGCGAGCTGCGTGGGGAGGCGGATCGGGTCGCCGGGATTCTGGAGTGTGTTCGGACCCTTCATGAAGAGGACGGGGAACTCGGGGATCTTCGAGCCGCACTCTTCGGCGTGGTGGCGGTAGTTGAGGCCGATGCAGAGGATCGATGCGGGGACGAGCGGCGCGAGGAGTTTGGCGACGGTGGCGGTCTCGCCGGTCGGGCGGATGCCGCCGGCGGCGAGGGGATCGCCGGCGAGGCGCTCGACGTGGTCGGGATGCTGGATGCCGAATTCGATTTCACGGCGCGCGTTCAGGTAGCGGATGAGTTTCATGCGTGGGAAAGGTTGGCGGCGGTGACGCCGAGGGTGGTGGCGAGGTCGCGGAGTTCGGCGACGACCTTGTCGTCGATGGGGATGCCGTCGGCCATGCGTTGCGCCTCGGTGCGGAACTCGATCTCGCCGGGCAGGTAGAGCTCGGTCACGCCTTCGGCCTTGGCGGCGTTTTTGACGTATCCGGAAAGCACCGACGCGAGTGTTTTGAAGCGGTCGATTTCGATGAAGCGGGACACGTCGATCACGAGCATGAAGTGGGCGATGGATTGACTGCGGGTGAGGTCATACATCGAGGGGATTTGCTTGGAGAACTGTTCGCCGCCGAGGACGCCGGTCAGCAGTTCGAGCATGAAGGCGAGGCCGAAGCCCTTGGGGCCGCCGACGGGGAGCATGAAACCGCCGTCGAGCACGGCGGCGGGATCGGTGCTGGGCTTGCCGTGCTTGTCCGCGCCCCAGCCTTCGGGGATGGCTGCGCCGCGGGTTTTGGCGTAGAGCACTTTGCCGAGGGCGACGTTGCTGAGCGCCATGTCGAGCAGGAGCGGGTGGCGGTTTTCGGAGGGCGCGGCGATGGCGAGCGGGTTGTTGCCGAGAATTTTTTCCGCGCCGCCGGTGGGCGGCATGAGCGGGGCGGTGTTGCTCGCGGCCAGGCCGATCATGTTGTTCGCGGCGGCCTTCAACGCGTAGTGCGCGGCGATGCCGAAGTGGTTGCTGTTTTTGACCACGACCGCGCCGACGCCGTGTTCGCGGGCCTTGGCGATGGCGAGGTCCATCGCGCGCTCGGCGGCGACTTGGCCGGCGGAGTAATGGGCGTCGATCAACGCGGTGGCGGCGTGGTCGGAGACGACTTCGATGCGGGCGGCGGGGAGGTTGAGGCCTTTGCGGATGCGACTCACGTAGAGCGGCAGGCGCATGAGGCCGTGGCTGTGGACGCCGCGGGCATCGGCCTCGATCAGGGTGGCGGTGATGAGCGCGGCTTCGTCGGCGGGAACGCCGGCGGCGGTGAGGCAGCGGTTGGAAAAGTCGGCGAGGGTGGAGGCGGGGAGGATCATGTGGCGGAGGTTTAGAGATCCACGAAGACGTCGCCGTCTTCGATGGTGACGGGGTAGGTTTTCACGCGGACTTTTTCGGGGGCGAAGAGGGAACGGCCGGTGCGGATGTCGAATTCCCAGCTGTGCCAGGGGCAGCGCAGGACTTCGGTGTCGGGGTCGAATTGGTATTCGCCGGTGGTGTCGCCGGTGCAGTTGCGGTCGATCATGCCGGCGGAGAGGCAGGGGCCCTTGTGCGGGCACACGTCGCGCAGGGCGTGGACGGTGCCGTCGTGGGCGCGGATCACGACGACTGGTTTGTGGTCGAGCTGGAGCGCGAGTTTACCCGTCTGCTCCAGCGCTTCGTAGCGGCACACGCGGTGTTTCATGGCAGTCGCAGGAAGTCGCGCGCGTTTTGATGCATGATCTTTTGGCGCAGGGTCTCGGGGATCTTCGCGGGCAGCGTGCGGTGCGGAGAATCGAAGTCCCAGTGGGGGTAGTCGGAGGCATACATGATCATGTCTTCGGACTCCATCAGGCCGATGATGCTCATGAACTGCTCGGCGGTGAGATCGTCCCACGGCTGGGTGGTGAAGCGCAGGTTGTCGCGGAAGTAGTCGCTGGGCATGCGTTTCACCCACGGCGTTTCCTGGCGCAGTGCTTTGTAGGCGGAGTCCATGCGGTGCATCATGAACGGCACCCACTCGAAGCCGCCTTCGACCAGCGAGACTTTGAGGTCGGGGAATTTGTCGAAGACGCCGTTGGTGATGAGGCTGATGGTCTGCGTCATGTAGGCCTGCGGGTGCAGGGAGCGCCAGGCGACGTAGTAGCGGAGGAAGTCGCCGCCCTGCGCGGTGATGATCGCGGAGAGGTGCATGGCGACGGGCAGGCCGTGGCGGTGGGCGGCTTCGAAGATGGGGTGGTATTGGGGATCGCCCCATGCGAAGTCGGAGATGGGGAGCATGACCTGCTTCATCTGCGGGTGGGCGGCCATGCGGTCGATCTCGCGCACGGCGGCCTGGGGTTCGCGGGGGATGGTGATGGAGCCGAGCAGGCGTTTATCCCGGTCGAGCCAGTGCTCGACGGTGTAGTCGTTGTAGGCGGAGGCGCGGGCGGCGGCGAATTCATACCAGCCTTTGCAGACGGTGGCCTCGTAGAACCAGCCGGTGAGCACGCCGTATTCGAAGTCGTATTGGTCGAGGAGTTGGTCGCGGAGCAGTTCGTAGCTGGAGCCAGGCGTGGAGCCGTCCGCGGGACGGGTGTCCATGCGGTATTTGGTCTCCTTGCGGATCTGGTTGAAAGGGATCGGGCGCTCGGGAACCCAGCCGTAGTCGGTGATGTAACGTTTCCACTGATCGGACAGGTAGGGCAGAAGGTCGCGCGTGGAGCGGATCTCGTGGTGGATGTCGGTGTCGATCAGGCGTTGCGTCCGAGGAGCGGAGGCGGGGTTTGGTGTGCTCATTTTAGCGAACGGTGAGGACGACTTTGCCGATGTTTTCGCGGCGTTTGAGGATGCCGTGCGCGGCGTCGGCTTCGGCGATGGGGAGCACGGCGTGCACGGAGGGTTTGATCCGGCCGGCCTCGATCTCGGGCCAGACGCGTTCGGTGAGTTCGCGGAGGATCGTCGCCTTCGCCTCCGGCGTGCGGCTGCGGAGCGTGCTGCCGATCAGGCGTAGTCCGCTTTTCAATACAGGGCGCAGGCTGAGGTTGGCGAACTCGCCGCCGAGCGTGGCGATGAGCACCCAGCGGCCGCCGCGCGCCATCTTGGGGAAACACTCGGCGAGCGCGTCGCCGCCCACGCAGTCGAGCGCGACGTGCACATGGTTGGCGTCGAAGACGGCGCCGAGTGAACCGGTGGTGCGGTTGACCACGATGTCGGGGCCGTAGGGGCGGATGAGGTCGGCTTTTTCGTCGGTGCCGACGGTGGTGACGACGTTCGCGCCGAGGAATTTCGCGGTTTGGATCGCGGCGATGCCGAGGCCGCTGGCGCCGGCTTGGATGAAGACGGTTTCGCCGGGCTGGAGCGCGGCTTCATGCACGAGGTTGAGCCAGGCGGTGGCATAGACTTCGGGGAGCGAGGCGGCTTCGACCATGCTCAGACCGATCGGGACGGGCATGAGGAGGTTTTCGTCGGCGACGACTTTTTCCGCGTAGCCGCCGCCGCCGAGCAGGGCGCAGACGCGGTCGCCGATCTGCCAGCGGCCGGAGCAGTCGGGGCCGAGTGCGGCGACGGTGCCGGCGACTTCGAGGCCCATCCACTCGGGCCAGCCGGGGGGCGGCGGGTATTTGCCTTCGCGTTGGAGCAGATCGGCGCGGTTGACGGCGGTGGCGTGGATGTCGATGAGGACTTCACGGCCGGCTGGCGCGGGGTTGGCGACGGCGGTCCAGCGGAGGGTTTTGTCGGGTTGGACAAGGATGGCGTGCATGTGGATTTATTCCAGAGGATGGTTGCGGTTTTCGAGCGGGAGGCGGATGCGCGTGCCCGTGAGTTGGGAGGCGTAGGCACCGTGGATCATTTCGAGCGTGGTGCGGGCGTCGCGGGCGGAGGCCAGCGGTTCGCGGTTTTCCTCGATGGCTCGGACAAGGTCCCAGGCGGCGAGGCGGTTGTTGACGGCGAAGTAGCGGTGGTGTCCGGCGAGCGCATCGAGGTCGAGTGGCCGGGCCCCGGGAATCTCGCGCTCCTCGCGCAGGGGGACGTCCTCGAAGCGCGATTCGTCCTCGGGCGGGAGCGGCGAGCGGCTGAGGCGGAGCTTGCGCTCCTCGTCGTAGCGCACGGCGAGGGTGCCGGTGGTGCCTTCGACGACGATGCCCATGCGGACGCCGCGCGTGTCGAGACCCTTGCGGCTTTCGAAGATCCCGCGAACACCGTGCGGGAACGCGTAGAACGCCGTGACCTCGTCGCCCGCGACGGGACCGAGGGGTTCGCGGGTGGCGACGCGGTCGTCTTTGCGGAGCGGGCGGCCGGCGGTTGAGATGTCGGCGAAGACCGACTCGGGCGGGCCAAAGAAAAAGCACGCGAGGTCAAGGAGGTGGGTGCCGAGGACGAGCATGTCCTCCATGCCGCCGCGGGAGTCTTCCTTGCCTCGTGTGTAAACGGTGAGCGGGCGGCCGATGGCGCCGGCCTCGATCATGCGTTTCATGGTCTGGAAGACGAGGGCGTGGCGGCCAAGGTGGGCGGCGGCGACGCGCACGCGGTTTTCGTCGGCGAGTCGCACGATGGCGTCGGTCTGGCGAAGGTCCACGGCGAGGGGTTTTTCGCAGACGACGTGGACGCCTTTTCGCACGGCGGCCTCGATGGGCTCGAGATGCTCGTGCGGAAGCCGGGAGCAGACGGCGAGGATGTCGATTTTCTCCGTATCCAACATTTCCCGACAGCTGGCGTAATGACGGAGGGCTTCGGTTTCGCGGACGCGGTCGGCGATGCCGGCGGGGTTGGAATCGACGAGCGCGACCGTCTCGACGCCCGGCAGGCCGCGGAAGGCCAGGTGCGTGCGGTGTCCGCCGAGGCCGGGGACGCGCGTGTCGTGGAGGATGGCGACCTTGCAGGTCTTGGCCGCGATGGTCATGCGTTTTTCGAGCCGAGGACGCGGCCGGCGCCGGTCAGGGCGGATGCGTGGTCCCTGGGTTTCATCTTTCAAGCGCGGAGGTCCGAACCCTGCATGGCGAGGGTGCGTCCACCATCGACGATGTAGTTCTGGCCGGTGATGAAGCCGGCTTCGGGGAGCGTGAGATAGACCACGAGGCTGGCGATGTCGTCGGGGGTGCCGATGCGGTTGAGGAAGGAGTGGCGGCGGGCGAAGTCGTCGGGGTCGTCGGGGTGTTCGCGCGGGATCTGGCCGGGGGAGACGCAATTGACGTTGATGCCGAGGGGGCTGAGTTCCTTGGCGAGGCTCTTGGTGGCGGAGAGGATCGCTCCCTTGGAAGCGGCGTAGTCCACGCAACCGACGAGTCCCTGCACGGCGACGGCGGAGCCGATGTTGACGATGTTGCCGGAGCCGGCGGCGACCATGTGGCGGGAGACGGCGTGGATGCAGTGGAGCGTGCCGAAGAGGTTCACGCCGATGATGTCGCGGACGACGTCGAGAGATTGTTCGTGGAAGGATTTCATACGACCGCGGGCGCTGCCGCCGGCGCAGTTGACGAGGATGTCGATGCGGCCGTGGCGGGCGTGGAGTTCGTCGATGACGCGGCGGACCTCGGCGGCGTCGGTGATGTCGAGGCCGACGGGTTCGGCGACGCCGGCGGCGGCAATGACGGCTTCGGCGTTTCTCGCGGCGAACTCGGCGCGGATGTCGAAGAGCACGATTTTCGCACCTTCGGCGGCGAGCTTGCGGGCGATGGCGCCTCCGAGGACGCCGCCGCCGCCGGTGATGAGGGCGACTTGGTTTTTGAGTTTCATAAAGTGGGAGAGGAGGGTTTGGCGATCAGGCGAAGGGGATGTAGCCGGAGGCGGCGAGCAGGGCCTCGTGGACGAGGAATTCGTGCGAGGGCGGCCAGGGATTTTTGATTTCGCCGCGGATGACGCGGGCGAGCTCGGTGAGTTGTTCGGTGTAGCGCCCGTGGATCACGCCGACGTCGATGACGTGGGTGCCGGCGGCGTAGTCGCCGCAGGGTTCGGCGAGGGTCAGGCGCACGTGCAGCGGGTCGAGGTGGTAGCGGGAGCTGTGGTGCTCTAGCGGACAGATCTCGACGGTGCCCCTGGTGCCGCAGACGACGAGTTGGCGACGGCGGAAGCCCTCGACCTCGACGATGGAGGCGCGGACGGAGGCGGTGGCGCGCGGGTATTCGAGGACGGCGAAACCGTTGTCGTTGCAGCCGTCGGTGCGGGTCAGGCGTTGGAACGGCGTCACGCGTTGCGGACGGCCGAGCAGAGAGATGATGATGTCGATGAGGTAGCCGCCGAAGATATACATCGAGCCGCCGGGGAAGTTGGCGACCCACTTGCGGTAGTCGTCGCCGTCGAGGCGGCTCATGACGGCGTGGACTTCAAAAATCTCTCCGAGCCAGCCGGAGCGGACGGCGTGGCGGCAGAGGTTGATCGCGGGGTTGTTGCGATACATGTAGCCGAGCTGGATCGCGAGGTCGCGGCGTTCGCACTCGTCGAGCAGGGCTTTGAAGGCGGGGAGGGATTCGCCGCCGGGTTTGTCGAGGTGCAGGTGGAGGCCGCGCGCGGCGCAGCGGGCGGCGGTGGGCACGAGGTCGAAGCCGTCGGTCTCGACGGCGACGGCTTCGAGGCCGGGGACGGCGAAGAGTTCCTCCTCGGTCATCCAGGGGAGTCCCTGATACATGGGGAAGTGGCCGCGGCGTTCGCGCCACTTGGGGTCTTCCTCGACGACGCCGACCACCTCGAAGAGGTGGGGCAGGTTGCGCAGGGTGCGCATCTTCTCGGAGGCGTGGTTATGGCCGATACCGATCTGGCCGATCTTGATGGGTTTCATTGCGGAGCGGTCTGGGGATGCGGCGACTTTGCCGCGCGGGTCGGGCGTGGCGCAACCGACAAGATGAAATCGGTATGTAAAATTGAATGTAAATCTACATATATTTCATAATTTGATATAAAATATTGAAAACGCGTCAATTTTGACCAAGGAACGATCATCTATGATGACGATTCGGCAGATCGCGGAGGAGGCGGGGGTTTCGACGGCGACGGTGTCGCGGGTGTTTGGCAACCACCCCAACGTGAAGGCGGACGTGAAGGAGCGGGTGTTCGCGGTGGCGCGGGCGCACGGGTATTTTCCGAGGTTGTCGATCCGGCGGAGAAACGTGGTGCTGATCACGCCGTCGTGGGCGGAGTATCCGGTGCAGAACTACGTGGAGATGGTGGTCTCGCATCTGGCGCGGGAGTTGTCGGGGCGCGGCTACCGGGTCGAGATGTTGCCGGACGACAGTCTGGACCGGTTGGACAACGTGCAGTTTTGCGGGGCGATCCGGATCGGGTCGGACGAGGTGCCGAGGGCGAACTGGAGCGCGCGGTTCGACGCGCCGCTGGTGCTGGTCGATCGCGAGGCGGCGAGTCCGCAGGACAACGTCTTTTCGGTGCGCTCGAACGAGGCGCAGGGCATGGAGCTGGCGGTGGAGCATTTGTTCGCGCGGGGGCACCGGCGCATCGGGTGCCTCGTCAGCCGGTCGAAGGCGGGGAATTCGTCGCAACGGGCGCGGTGTCTGGAGGCGGCGCTGGCTTCGCGGGGGTTGGCGCATGACGCGTCGATGGTGCGGCTGGTGACGGAGGACGGCTTCGTCGAGGAGGTGGGCAAGCTGTTGCGGAACAATCCTGACGCGATCTTCAGTCCGGGCGGATCGGGCGGCATCATCGCGGCCTACGCGCTTTCGCTCTACGGCCGACGCGTGCCGGAGGATATTTCGCTGGTGGTCTCGGAGCGGGCGATGATCTCGCGCTACTGCATCCCGCCGCAGACGGCGATCACGCAGGACTACGGCGCGTTGGCGGCGGTGGCGGCGGACGTGATCGACGCGCGACTGAGAAAGCAGGTGTTCGCGCGGGACACGGTGTTGGACTACCGGTTGATCGAGCGGGACAGCGTGGCGACGCGCGGAGGGTGACGCATGAAAGGCCGCCCGGGATGGGCGGCCTGTCGTGCATGGGGAACCTATTTGCGGTGGCTCCTAAAATATCCGGGGACGCAGGGGCGCGCGGGGATTTCAGGAGCTCCCTTATGATCAGGCGCCGAGTAGTTTTTTGTTGGCGCGGATGAGGGCGAGGCGCTGGTCCACGCTGCCGCGGGTGGTGTAGGCCTCCTCGGGGGTGTTGAGGCACCAGTCCACGAGTTTGTCCACGGTGGTGCGGGCGACGTAGCAGCGGGTGTCGGAGCCGCCGTAGTAGATGAGCACGGTCTTGGCCTTGTCGGGGAGCTGCGCCCAGCCGTTGGAGAAGGTGACGTTGGAGACGTCGCCGAAGCCTTCGTCGCCGTAGGGAGCGAGGAAGTGGCCGCCGGGCTTGGCGATGACCTTGGTCGGATCCTCGAGCGAGGTCATGAACATGTAGAGCACGTAGCGCAGACCGGCCGCGCAGCCGCGCACGCCGTGGGCGAGGTGCAGCCAGCCCTTGGGGGTCTTGATGGGCGCGGGGCCCTGGCCGTTCTTGGTCTCCTTGATGGTGTGGTAGGCGCGGCCGTCGATGATCTGCTCGGGGCCGGTGACGCCCTTCTCGATGTCCTTGCAAAGGGCCCAGCCGATGCCGCCGCCGGAGCCGACGTCGATGAAGCCGTCCATGGGACGGGTGTAGAACGCATACTGGCCGTCGACGAACTCGGGATGGAGGACGACGTTGCGCTGCTGGGAGGCGGGCGTCTTGAGGTTGGGCAGGCGCTCCCATGTCTTGAAGTCCTTGGTGCGCACGACGCCGGCCTGCGCGACGGCGCTGGAGAGGTCGCCGGGCTTGGCGTTGGGATCCTTGGACTCGGCGCAGAAGACGCCGTAGATGCAGCCGTCCTCGTGGAAGGTGACGCGCATGTCGTAGACGTTGGTCTCGGGCGCGATCTCGGGGAGGTCGACGGGCTCGTCCCAGAAGCGCCAGTTGTCGACGCCGTTGGGCGACTCGGCGATGGCGAACAGGCTCTTGCGATCATAGCCCTCGAAGCGCACGACCATGTGGACCTTGCCCTTCCAGTAGAAGGCGCCGGGGTTGAGCGTGGCGTTGACGCCGAGGCGCTCCATCAGGAACGGGTTGGTCTTCGGGTTGAGGTCGAAGCGCCACTCGATGGGGGCGTGGCGATAGGTGATCGCGGGAAAGGTGAAGCGCTCGAACACGCCGTTGTCCCACTCGGGGTCGACGGGGTTGCGGCGCTTGAGGAACTTCTCGTGCGCGGCGCGCAGCTGCTTGTAGCGGGCTTTCCAGGCGGCCGGGGCGGCGGCGAGGGGATTTTTGGCGGCGGCGCGCTTCTTGGGAGCGGCCGGGGACTTGGCGGATTTGGTTTTGCGTGAGGTGGCCATGGATGGGCGGGGGTTCCCCTCCAGCATGCCTGAACGGGGTGGTTTCGTCGTTGTCGATAACGTCAAAGTTATTCACGTTTTCGACACATGCCGTCGCCCAAGGCCAAGGACGTTCCCTATCGCGTGCAGGTCGTGATCAGCCCCGACCAGGAGTATTTTCGCGAGATCGTGCTGGGGGTGCGGCACTATGGTTTCGAGACGGGGCGGCTGGCGTTCACCGACCGGTGGCTGCCGCACGAGTCGAGGAGCCTCGCCCGGCTGGTGCGGCGCGACGGGGTGCGCGGTATCGTGGCGGCGCTGCACACGCCGGCGGAGGAGCGGCGGTTCGCTGCGCTGGGCGTGCCGGTGGTCAATGTGTCCAACTCGATGCGGGTGCCGCGGCTGCCGGTGGTGACGCAGGACGACGTGGCGGTGGGGCGGCTGGCGGCGGCGCATCTGCGCGAGTGCGGGTGTCGCGGGTTTGGTTATTGGGGGCAGACGGGGCGCAGCTATTCGGAGCAGCGCTGGGTCGGGTTTCGCGAGGGACTGGGGCAGGCGAAGGTGGCGAGGGCCGGCTCGCCGACCGGGGAGCGGCCTGAGCGGATGTTCGCCCGCATGCGCGAGTGGCTGGCGGGATTGGAGCGGCCGGCGGGGGTGTTCGCGGCGATGGACAGCTATGCGCTGGTGCTGTTGCGCGCGGCGCGCGAGGCCGGCTGGCGGGTGCCGGAGGACGTGGCGGTGCTGGGCGCGGGTGACGACGATTTTTTTGTCGAGATGGAGAACGTGCCGTTGTCGAGCATCCGTCTTCCGTCGCGAGAAATTGGATACAATGCGGCGCGGCTGCTTGATCGCATGATCACCGGCGGTGACGCGACGACGCATGAGTCGATCCATCTGCCGACGGCGACGCTGCGGATGCGGCGCTCCACCGAGGTTTCGTCGCTGGACGATCCGGCGGTGGCGCGCGCGCTGCGTTTGATCAAGGAGCGGCCGGGCGTGCGGGTGCGGGAGCTGACGATGGAGACGGGACTGTCGCGCACGGGGTTGCAGGCGCGTTTCAAGCGGGCGCTCGGTCGCGGCATGCTGGAGGAGATCATGCGCGTGCGCATGGCGCTGGCGCGGGAGCTTCTGGAAAAAAGTGACGCGAAGCTGGAGGCGGTGGCGGAGCGGTCGGGGTTCGCGAGCCTGCAGCGGTTCAGCGCGCAGTTCGCCAAGGCCGAGTGGATTTCTCCGGGGCGTTGGCGGGCCCGGTTGAGGATGCGCTGAGTCGGGCGGCGTGTAGCGGCGAAACGTCAGCGTCGCATCAGCAGGCGTCGGACGCCCTCGATGGGTGGATCGGCGAGGGGGCGGAGGGTGACGCTGGCGCGGCTTTGCAGGACGGCGAGGGCGGCGGGGTGGGTGAGCACGGGTCCGCCGAGGCCGGCGGCGATGTTGTCGCGGTGCCAGCCGGGGAAACATTTTTCGAGCACGGCCTCGACGATGCGCAGGAGGTCGCTGCAGGAGTCGGTGACGATCTGGCGGGTGTCGGGGTCGCCTTCGCTGGCGAGGCGCAGCACGGCGGGCGCGAGGCCGGCGATGGCGCGGTTGGGCTCGGCGTGTTGATAAAAGAAGCGGGTGATCTCCGGCGCCTCGATGAGGCCGGTGTGGTCGCGCACGAGGGTGGTGAGGCGGGTGGGCAACGCCCAGCCTTGCAACTCGAGCAGCGCGCGGGCGACGGCGCGGCGGCCGAGGTCGTAGCCGCTGCCGGGGTCGCCGAAACGCCAGCCGAGTCCGCCAGCGTAGTGGCGGGTGCCGTCGGGCGCGCGCGCGGCGACGAACGACCCCGTGCCGCCGTGCACGACGAGGCCGGGGCCGCCGGCGGTGGCGAGTTCGAGCACGGGCACGGAGTCGTCGCAGGTCTCGACGAGGCCGAGCCCGCCGAGCCGCGCCGAGACCTCGCGCCAGAAGGCGGGCGCGCCGGCCATGCAGAGCAGGGTGCGCGTGATGGGGGAGGGGGCGTGGTCGCTGCGGCGGAAGGCGAGCAGAGTGTTGATGGCGTCGTTGAGCTGGCGAAAGGCCTGCTCGGGCCCGGCGACGTTGGGGTTGCAGCCGGGGGCGAGGTGACGCGCGAGCACGTTGCCCGCGGGATCGAGCAGGATGAGTTCGGTCTTGGTGCCGCCGCCGTCGATGCCGATTTTCATGGGGTGGTCAGAGTCTCAGTCGCCGGCGGAGGTTGGCAACGATTTCGGTGGGCGTCGCCGCGATGTCGGCGGTGATGGCGTCGACCGGCGGCTCCAGCGCGGCGAGCTGGCTGCCGAGCAACGCGGCGGGCATGAAGTGGTCGGCGCGCCCGGCCAGCCGGGCGGCGATCAGCGCGGGGTCGCCTTGGAGGTGAACGAACGCCACCTCGGGTGACACCGCGAGGCGGTCGCGATAGGCGCGTTTCAACGCCGAGCACGCCAGCACCAGCGGCGCGGCGCGCGCGAGGTGGTCGCTCAGGAGGTCGGCGAGCGCGGCCAGCCAGGGCGCGCGGTCGGTGTCGTCGAGCGGTTGACCGGCGGTCATCTTGGTGCGGTTGGCGGGCGGGTGAAAATCGTCCGCGTCGGCGAAGGCCCACCCGAGTTCGTCGGCGAGGAGGCGGCCGATGGTGGACTTGCCGCTGCCGCTCACGCCCATGACAACGAGGGCGCGGGGAGTTGGTTCAGTTTGTGGCGGGTTTGGGACCATCAACGAAAGTCCGCCGGATCGCGCCCCTCGTCGAAGTCGATGTAGTCGAACATCGTGGCGATCGGTTTGTCCTGCAGGCCGGACTCCGCGACGCGTTGGACGACCAGCGGCGACACCTCGTCGCGCCAGCCGCGCTTGGTCATGAAACCGTTCCAGACCTCGCAGGCCTCGTCGTCGCGCGGGGTGCCGTTGGCCTCGGCCCAGGCGAGCGCCTCCTCGTCGGTCGCGCCGGCGAGCACGCGGGCCCGGAGGTCTTCGTAGGCGACGCCGAGAAACCGGCAGCAACGCGCGTCGAACACGCCCGACTTGGTCTCGCCGAGGTTGCCTTGGAACTCCGCGGGCAGCCGGCCGGCGGCGTGCAGGCGGATCTTGTCGAGCATGCGGCCGAAGTAGACGAGGCGGCCGGTCTTCACGTAGGGGGAGCGCAATCCGGGGACGTTGGGCATGGTCCGTCCACTCAAAGCCCCGTGCCCCGCGTCCGCCAAGCCTCAACACGCGTCCACCTTCTGCGCGTTTCCCCGCTCCTCCGGACGCGCCTCAACGCCGCCAATACAGCCACGTGCACACCGCGGCCGCGCCCAGCGTCGGGAAAATCACCCAGCCCGGATGCACCGGCACCGCGTAGGCACGGATCACCCACCACACGGCGACGCACTTGACCGCGATCAGCACCCAGCCCGCCGCCAGCACCCATTCCGAGCGCTGGCTGCGCGGCTCGGGCGGCACCTCGCGGCGCACCTTCTCGACGAAAACCGGGTCTTCGGGGTCCTCCGGCGGGCGGCCGCCGAGCAGTTGGTGCAGGTTGGTCAACATGGCCGCGGGCTAACGCTTTTTGGCGAAAAAAGACAGCGCCGCGCGTCTTTCCCCCATGCCCGTGGCGGAAGCCCCTGTCCCGATTTGCCTTGCGTTTGCACGTGGACCTGCTCGCCTGCCGCTCTCGTTAGAGATACGTAAGTATGACAGAAACTGGTGAGTCGTCAGTGAGCGAAGAGTTCAAGTGATGATATCGAAACCCGACGGTCGGGAACGGACTGGCAGAGAACGGCAGATCTACGAATATATCACATGAGCAACTCCAAACTCTACGTCGGCAACATGTCCTTCAAGACCTCCGAAGACGAGCTCCGCTCCGCCTTCGGCCAGTTCGGCGATGTCGCCGACGTCTACGTCGCCATGGACAAGATGACCGGCCGCCCCCGCGGTTTCGCGTTCGTCACCATGGGCACCCCCGAGCAGGCCAAGGAAGCCGCTGAGAAGATGAACGGCGCCGACCTCGGCGGCCGCGCCCTCACCGTCAACGAGGCCCGTCCCAAGGAAGAAGGCGCCGGCCGTTCCTTCGGCGGTGGCGAGCGTCGCGGCGGCTTCGGCGGCGGCGAGCGTCGTGGCTTCGGCGGCGGCGGCGGCGACCGTCGCGGCGGCTTCGGTGGCGGTCGCGACCGTTACTAAGTCATGCTTCCGGTCCTCTCCCTGAAGACCTGAACATTCTCCCAGGGCGAAGCGCCTCCCGCGCTTCGCCCTTTTTCTTTTCCCGGCCGCGCCGCCGGTATTCAAAGCGCGCATACACGTCCGTCTCCCTTTCGTCCGCATGTCCTTCAAGTCCCTCAATCTCTCCGCCGCCGTGCTCCGTGGCGTCGAAGCCGCCGGCTACGCCGACCCCACACCCATCCAGCTCCGTGCCATCCCGGCCGTGCTCGAGGGGCGTGACGTCGTCGGCTCCGCCCAGACCGGCACCGGCAAGACCGCCGCCTTCGCCCTGCCCGTCGTCTCGCGCCTCGGCGGCCACCGGCGCACGCCCCGCGTGCTCGTGCTCGAGCCCACCCGCGAGCTCGCCGCCCAGGTCGACACCTCCTTCCGCACCTTCGCCCGCTTCACCGACATCCGCTCGGTCGCCGTCTTCGGCGGCGTCGGCTACGGCGCCCAGCGCGCCGCCCTGCGCGACGGCGTCGACGTGCTCGTGGCCACGCCCGGCCGCCTCATGGACTACGTGAAAGAGGGCGCCGTTGACCTGAAGCTCATCGAGATCCTCATCCTCGACGAGGTCGACCACATGCTCGACATGGGCTTCCTGCCCGTCGTGAAGGACATCATTTCCCGCTGCCCCAAGCAGCGTCAGACGCTCTTCTTCTCGGCCACCGTGCCCCCCGAGATCGCCGCCGTGGCCGCCTTCGCCCTCCGCGACCCCGTGCGCGTCGAGGTCGGCGTCAACCGCAGCGTCAACCAGTCCGTCAACCACGGCATCTACAAGGTCGGCTTCCCGCAAAAATTCGACCTCCTCGTCGCCCTGCTCGGGCGCACCGACTTCGACAGCGTGCTCGTCTTCTCCCGCACCAAGCACGGCGCCGACAAGATCGCCCGCAAGCTCAAGTCCGCCGGCCACTCCGTCGCCGTGCTCCACGCCAACCGCTCGCAAAACCAGCGCATCGAGGCCCTCGAAGGCTTCAAGTCCGGCAAATACGAGGTCATGGTCGCCACCGACATCGCCGCCCGCGGCATCGACGTCGCCGGCGTCTCCCATGTCATCAACTACGACGTGCCCGAAAAACCCGAGGACTACGTGCATCGCATCGGCCGCACCGGCCGCGCCCAAGCCGTCGGCGACGCCTTCACCCTGGTCACCCCCGAGACGGTGAAGGACCTGCGCGACATCGAACGCTTCATCGGCCAAAAAATCCCCGAACTCACCCTCGAGGGCTTCGCCTACGGCGCCTTCGAGCCCAAGCCCCTGCGTCCCGAAGACGTCGGCCTCGGCGGTCCGCGCCGCGGCGGCGGTGGTGGCAACGGCGGCGGCGGTCGTGGTCGCGGCGTCCAACCCGGCGGCGGCCAACGCCCCGGTGGTCAACCGCGCCCCTCCGGCGGTCACTCCGGCGGCCGTCCCTCCGCTCCCGGCGGCGGTGGCGGCGCACCCGGCCCCCGCGGCCAAGGCCAAGGTCGCCCCGGCGTCGGTCCGCGCGGCGGACGCCCCCAGCGCCGCGGCCCGCGCTAAACATCCGGCTGACCGGCGGCCCGGACGGGCGGCGGGAAACCTTGGGCAAAGCAAATATTTTTCATTTCGCCGCGCCCAAGGACTGCTCTACTTTACCCCGCAATGAGTGAAGAAGAGTCATCGCCCGCTCCGCTCCGTCTGAGGCCTCGCAAGCGTCCCGCCGATTCCCCGGAGCCCGATGCCGGCGCTCCCTCCGCCCCCGCGCCCACGCCGGCCCCCGCGACGCCGCCTCCGCCCGCGGCGTCCGCGCCGGTGACTCCGCCGCCCGCCGCCTCCGAGCCCACCCCTTCCGCCGAGCCGCCGGCCGCCGAGCCTGATCGCCCGCGACTGCGCGCCAAGCCCCGGCTCAACATCGCCGAGGATACCACCGAGCCCGCCGCGGCCGAGACGAAGCCCGCCGCTTCCGCCGATCTGCCGCCTCCCGCGCCCTCCGCTGCTTCCGCGTCCGAGCCGGCCGAGGCCACTCCGCTCAAGCTCCGCCTGCAAACCCCGCAGGCCGCCGCCACTCCTCCGCCCCCGCCGTTGCCTCCGCCCGCGCCGCCCGCCGCGCCTGCTTCATCGGCGACTCCGCCCCCGCCTCCGCCGGCGTCCCTCGACGTGGACTTGCCGCCATTGCCGCCCACGCCCCCCGACTTTTCCTCCGGCGAGGAGAGCGTGACGCTGCGTCCGCCCGATCACCTCGTCCCGCACATCAGCGCCCCGCAGCCCGTTCGCGAGATCGAGAAACAGGTGCGCGCGCCCGTGCCCGCCTCGTCCCTGCGCAAAAAGAAAAGCCCGCTCAAGGCCGTGCTCGTCATCGCCGCGGTGCTGCTGGTGATCGGCGCCGGCTTCTGGTTCGCCGGCACCGCCATCTACGACAAATTCTTCGCCGAGGACGTCGCCGAGGTCGCCCAATTGCCCGCCAAGCTCATCGACAAGGCGCAGGGCGCCGTCGAGGACCGCCGCTCGCTCGAACAGGCGCGCGTCGACGCCATGGGCGAGGGCCGCGAGGTGCCCACCCAGCGCGCCATCGGCCCCGCGCCCACCCCGACGCCCGAGGCGACTCCGGCCCCCACCGACGGCTCCGTCACGGCCTACGCGCCCGGCGAGGTCACCGTGCCCGAGGTGCAGGCCGAGCCCGCCGCGCCGCAGCCCGGTCCCGAGTTCATCGCCTTTGTTGAAACCGCCCGCATCGGCGGCGTCTTCCAAGGCAGCCCCGCCCGCGCCTTCATCAACGGCCGCACCGTGCGCGCCGGCGAGACCGTCGACGAACGCCTCGGCGTCGTCTTCGTCGGCCTCGACGACAGCCGCCTGCGACTGATCTTCCGCGACGCGTCCGGCGCCGAAGTCATCCGCAAGTTCTGAGGCGCGCGCGTCCGCGTGACGCCCGCCGCGCACGCATCCGACAAGTGTAGTTGTTAATCAACTACATCGTCGGCGCGCCGAGCGCCCGTCCTCCGGCGTCGCCCGCCGCGCCCATCGGGCCGCGCTCCGGGGTTCCATGGAGCCGGCGCGCCGGGAGGGTTCGACCATGCCCCGCGCGGTGAGCCCACCGGTTCCGGGCGCGCGGCCGTGCGGCTATCGTGTGGGCGTCATGCCGACCGTCTCCACACGCCGCCGCCACCCCGTCGCCCGCCCGGTCTTTCCGGCCGCGGGCGCTCGCGTCCCGGCTTGCGGACGCCGGTCGGGCGTTGCCGCCGACGCCCCCCGTGTCGGTCCGAGGTCTGCCGGCATCCCGCCGGAAAATTGCTTGCCCCATAAGAACACACTCTGCGCCGGAACCCCCTTAGCCGGCGCGTCAACAGGGTCATTGTCTTATGGAGCCACACTTGACTGACGACCGCGCCGGGCGCGGCGAGATTCATGCACTCCGGCCGCGCGCCCGCGACGGCCGACACGCCGGTCCGATGCCGGGAGGGAGGAGCTGAGGCCATGGCGACTCCCACCCGCGCATCGGTCGGGGAACGTTCCCTCGATCTCACCAAGCTCCTGCTGTTCCTGCGCGAGCAGCTCTGGTGCATCCTCCTCGGCACGCTCGTCGGCGCCACGCTCGCCTACGTGCACTACCGGCGCACGCCGCCCGCCTTCGTCTTGCAGGCCGTGCTCGGCGCCATGAGCCGCTGCTCGTCGCAAAAAGACCCGCTCACGCTCTACCGCGCCCTCGCCGTCGCCCGCACGCTGCGACCCGACCTCGTGCTCTTTCACATCGGCGCCGGCGAACTCGATCCCGAAATCGACGACTACGTGCGCCAGCACGGCCTGGAAAAAAACGTCGTGCGCCGTCCCCGCATCGCCGAGCCCGTCGAGTTTTACCAAGCCGTCGACGGCTTCATCCTCACCTCGCGTTACGAAGGCCTGTCGCTGGCGTTGCTCGAGGCCCTCTCCTGCGACCTGCCGCTCATCCTCAGCGAGGCTCCCGGCAACGGCGACGTGCTCTCCCTCCCGCTCAACCGCCTGTGGAGCTCGCCGGTGGGTCGTGCCGACGCCTTCGCCGCGGCCATCGAGTTCTGGACGCGCACGTTGAACGATCCCGACCTGCCCTCCTGCAACCACCGCGAGATCGCCCTCGAACGCTTCGACGAACGCGACTGCTTCCGCCGCGTGCTCCGCCTCTACGCGCAACTCGTCGAACCCCGCCTCGTGCCCGCCTGCGCCTTCGCTCCGCGTAGGCCGCCTGCTTGCAGGCGCGAGCTTCGTCAGGAAGGGCTGATGTCCCATGCGCCTGCAAGCAGGCGGCCTACGGACAACCCCGCCGGCGTCACCACGTGTCCACCGGCCCCTTGGGCACGGGGATCGCGTCGCGTTGAAACACGGGGTCGTCCGACTCGCGCATGAACGACGCCACCAGCGGGTCGGGCCGATACTTCGGCAGCAGCTCGCCGTTCTCGTCGAGAAACTTGGCGCGCCACGCGAGGAACTCCGCCACCGCCGCGTCGAAGTCGGCGCGCGAGGTGATCTGCAGGATTGACGCCTTGAACGGCTTCGCCGGTCCGAACCGCTTCGCATACCACGGCGCCACCTTGCGGAACAGCCGCGCGCCGTGCTCCTCGCCGTAGAACTCGAGGTAGCGCTCGAAGTGCCGCCCCATCACGCGCAGCCGCTCGGCCAGCGTCGGCTCGGGCAGCAGCTCGCCGGTTTTCAAGAGGTGGTCGGTGCGGCGGAAAATCCACGGATCGTAAAACGCGCCCCGGCCCACGGACACGCCCGCGCAGCCGGTCTGCTCGATCATGTGGCGGGCCGCCTCCGGCGTGGTCACGTCGCCGTTGCCGATCACCGGGATGCGGCGCGCGGCCGTCACCACGGCGCGGATACCGTCGAGGTTGACGCGTCCGTCGAAGCCCTGCGCGCGCGTGCGGCCGTGCACAAAGATCGCCGCCACTCCCACGTCCTCCAGCGCGCGCACAAGGTCGGGCGCGGTGAGGTTTTTGCTGTCCCAGCCCAGGCGCATCTTGGCGGTGATGGGGATCTTGACCGCGTCGATCATGCCTTTCACGAGGGCGGCGGTCTTGTCGAGTTCGGTCATCATGGCGGAGCCGCCGCCGACCTTCACGACCTTCGGCACCGGGCAGCCCATGTTGATGTCGACCGAGTGCGCTCCGCGTTCCTGGCAGATGATCGCCGCGTCGCGCATCTCCTCCGGCACGGAGCCAAAGAGTTGGATCGCCAGCGGCTCGTCGCCGGGCGCGGTCTCGACCAGTTTCAGCGCGGTGCGGTTGCCCTCGATGAGCGAACGCGCGTTGACCAGGTCGGTCGTGGCCCAGCCCAGTCCCCCCAGCTCGCGCACGGTGAGGCGCATGGGCAGGTTGGTGTATCCGGCGAGCGGAGACAGAAACAAGTTGGACGAAAGCTGTATGGAACCGATCTGCATGGAACAAAGCCCGCGGTCACGGCGACCCGCGCCCGCGGCGACCCGCGACCCTGCCTCACCCGCCCCTCGCCGCCAAGCAAATCACCACCCGCCCTTCGCCCCCGACCAAAGAGTAACCCATTAGGTTACTCTTTGCTTTTCCGCCTCTCCTCTGAAAACGGCCCAAGAGTAACCCAATAGGTTACTCTTTGCGAGGTGTCCGGCGGGAGCGAGACGAGGTCGTCGGTCGGGGCGCGCAGGGGGGGCGACGTGTCGCCGGGGCGGACGGGCGGCGCGGCGGGCGACGTGATCAAGGCATGGCGCGAATGCGCAACTCACCCTCGGCCGGAGGCGGAGCGTCCGACCACTTGGGCGCGGGATTGAATCGCAGCCATTCCGGCTCGGCTTGGTTTGGAGGCGAGGGCGGTGGCGCCTTGGCAAAGATGTAGCCGCCGGTCGCGGAATCAGGAATCGGCACGACCCGGATTCCGCCTGCGGGGGCATCTTTCAGGGCCACGGCGAACGGCACGTCGAGTTCGTCCTTGGGCACCCACACGCGGATCTGGTGGATCAAGTTGCCCCGCGTGTAGGTGTAGAGGAAGCGGTGGTAGCGATCACTGGTGCCTTGGTAAACCCACTCTGGCGGGATGGTGAGCATCTTGCCGCCGTAGAAACCCTCGGTTTTCGGGAGCCTTGGCAGTTCATGGACGTGCAGCTTGCGCACCGGGGTCGCGCAGCCGGCGAGCAGCGCGAGCGCCAGCAAGGCGGCCAGGGCGATCGGCGGCCGGATCATACCGCGGCGAAGAGGCTGATGAGGCCGTAGGCGATCAGCGCGAAGAAGGTCAGGATGAGTCCGCGCAGGGCCCAGAGCATCGCGTCGGGTTTGCGCGACGGGGCTTGGCGCATGATCTCGGCGGCGTGTTCGTCCCCCAGCAGGGCGGCGAGCACCGCGTGGGTGTGATCGGCGCCGCCGGACGCGTTTTGCCAAAGGCTCATCGGCGTGTGAATCAGCCCCCAGGGAAAACCCCACCAGCCGAACAACAGCGAGAAGACGCCCCAGCCGAGCGCATGGCCGCCGGCTTTTCCGTGCGAGGGCACGTAGAGAGCAGCCGGGTGGAGTTGCGAAAACTCAGCACGACCACCGAGACATTCCACGCGAAGGTCACGAAGCGGCCGCCTTTGAGCACGTCGAGTTCGAGGTCGCCGAGCGTCATGCCGCGGGTGCCGGGAATCGGCTGGCCGCCGAGCATCACGGGTTCGGCCATCAGTTGATCCAAGGTGAGCGGAGACGATGCCGGGGGAAGCGGGGGCGGGGTGGGGGTCATCTTGGCCGATGTTTCGTATCTCCGATTTGGAGACGGGCAAGCCGTTTGTTTTTGGTGACTTAACTATGAATCATGGCAATGGGCCGATAACAAAAACCGCTTCCACCTGGCTTCGGGCGACCGGTGCGATCAGGTGGTCGGACGCTGCAATCGGCTCGCAATTTCTGTGTCGGGCAAGGGCGCCTTCAGCCGTCGCCGCGGCGCAGGCGTTTGCGGGTGGCCTCGGGGTTGGCGTCGGGCAGGAGGGTGGACGGATCGCGGCCGGCGGCGCGTTCGGAGAGCCAGTGCAACAGTCGCAGCATGATCTCGCCGTCGGGGATGCGGCGTCCGTTCACGAAGTCGGTCAGGCGCTGCTTGGGGATGCCGAGGTGGCGTGCGAGCCGGGTCTTCGCGCCGTAGTCGCCGAGAGCCTTGCGCACCTCCGCGCGCAGCACGTTCCACATGGGGGTGTCGGCGCCCGCCTGCCGGGTTTTCCCGCCGGGGCGTTTCTGTAGAAGGGCCTTGATCGCGGCGCGGGCGGCGGTCTCGGCGGCAAACGTGGCGGCGGTGCCCATGTCCGCCATCAGTCGCATGCCGTAGGTGTTCAGGATCGGGTTGGCGGGTTTGTCCATGACGCAAAGAGTAACCTATTGGGTTACTCTTCGGCAAGGGCGTCCTCAGAGGTAAAACAGGCAAAGAGTAACCCAATAGGTTACTCTTTGCCGGGCGTGGCGGGTGTGCCGGGGGTGGCGCGGTGGGTGGGGTGGGCCGGGTGGGTGAGGAGACGGGCGAGGTGGGCTTGCTCGGGGGCGACGCGGGCGAGGTCGAGGGCGCGGCGGTAGCTGGCGGCGGCGGACGCGTGGTCGTCGAGGCGGCGGTGGAGGTCGCCGGCCACGGCGTGCAGGAGGTGGCTTTGGCCGAGGCGGTCGCGGTCGGGGAGGGTGGCCAGGGCGTCGAGGCCGGCGCGGGGGCCATGCACGCGGGCGAGGGCGACGACGTGGTTGAGCGCGATGATCGGCGAGGGCTTCAGCTTCAACAGCGCGTCGTAGTGCGCGAGGATGCGCGGCCAGTCGGTCGAGGCGTCGTCGGGCGCGGTGCAGTGCAGCGCGGCGATGCCGGCCTGCAGATGGTATTCGCTGAACTCCGTCGCGGCGGTGGCGGCGGCCAAGTGGACGAGGCCGCGGTCGATGCGCGCGCGGTCCCACTTGGCGCGATCCTGCTCGTCGAGCCGCAGCAGCGCGCCGTCGGCGTCGAGGCGCGCGGGGAAACGGGCGCCGGTGAGCAGCATGAGCGCGAGCAGGGCGTGGGCGCGGGGCGTGTTTCCCGCGGGGTGTTCGCAGAGCAACGTGGCGAGCCGGATGGCCTCGTCGCAAAGATCCTCGCGCAACAGGTGGTCGCCGGCGGAGGCTTTGTAGCCTTCGTTGAAGAGCAGGTAGAGCGCGCCGAGCACGCCGTCGAGGCGCGGCGCAAGATCGGCACCCTCGGGCAACTCGAAGGCGATGCCGGCGTCCTGGATGCGTTGGCGCGTGCGCGTGAGTTGCTTCTCGATGGCCGACTCGGTGGCGAGAAAGGCGCTGGCAATCTCCGCGGTGGAGAAGCCGCAGATAATCTTGAGCGCGAGCACGACCTGTGCGTCGGGCGCGATGTCGGGATGGCCGCACACGAAGAGCAGGCGCAACGTGTCGTCGCGGATGGCGCGGGCGTGGCCGACCGCGGCCACGGGCGGGGAGGCGGTCTGCTCGATGTGGTAGGCGATGGCGTCCTCCTTGCCGGCGGCCATGCCGCGGTGGCGCAGCGCGTCCTTGGCGAGGTTCATGGCGACGCGCGTGATCCACGCCGAAGGGTTTTCCGGGATGCCGCCCATCGACCACGCGCGCATGGCGCGCAGCAGGGCTTCCTGCGCGATGTCCTCGGCGAGGGCGACGTTGTGCACGCCGAGCAGGCGGATGAGCGCGCCGTGCAGGCGGCCGGTCTCGTGGCGGAAAAAGTGTTCCACCAACCCCTGCGCGTTGGAGGCGGTCGGGTTCAACGGACGGACTTGGTCTTCACCCCGAGGTGGCACTCGCCCATTTGCCGGACCTCGATGATGAGGCCGTATTCGAGGCCAGGGTGGCGGCGGGCGATGGCGGTGGCCTCGTCGACGTCGGCCACGAGCAGTTTCACGTAGCCGCCGACGGCCTCCTTGGCCTCGGGGAAGGGGCCGTCGACCACGCGCGCGCCGCCGGGGCCGGAGACGACGCGGGTCTCGAGCTCGAGCGGCTGGCCCTCGGTGGCCTTGCCCTCGGCGACGAGGTCCTCGAACCAGGCGTTCCAACGCACGACGAGTTGCTGGCGTTGCTCGGGCGAGAGGTGGGCGTGGGTCTCGGGACCGGTGTTGCGAAAGAGCAGGAGGTAGGCTTGGGGTTCCATGGTGTCGGCGGAGGGTGTCATACAGCTTACGACGGGTCACGGTCCGTGCGCAGGACAGTTTTTTGAAAAAACATCGGGAAAATGTCCGTATCGCCCGTCCTGCATCGTTGATAGAATGAACGCGCGCCACCCGGCCGCCCCGCCAACCACCCAAAGGAGAGCCTCCCATGCCCGCCTACACCGATGGATTCGTGATTCCCGTGCCCAAGAAAAACCTCCCGCAATACCGCCGCATGGCCGCCAAGGCCGCCAAGATCTGGCGCGAACACGGCGCGCTCGACTACAAGGAGTGCGTCGGCGACGACCTCGCGATCAAGGGCGTCATGCCCTTTCCCAAGGGCATCGGTGCCAAGCCGTCCGAGGTGATCGTCTTCTCGTGGATCACCTACAAGTCCCGCGCGCACCGCGACAAGGTCAACAAGCTCGTCATGGCCGACCCGCGCATCGCCAAGATGTGCGATCCCAAGAAGGCGCCCTTCGACTGCGCGCGCATGCTCTACGGCGGCTTCAAGGTCATCGTGTCCGCCTGAGCGTCACGTTTGCCATGGACGCCGCGGATCCGATTGCCGTGCCTTCATCTTTGCCGACGCGTCTTGTCGCCTTGCGCGGCGAGCTGACCGAGCTGGCCTTCGAACTCGACCAGCGCGGCTCCGGCGACGCGGCGCCCGTCGCCATGATGATCGCGGCCCGCCTCGCCGAACTGTATCCGGAATCCTCCGACGGAGATTTAGCGCCCTCCATCCACTCCAACCAACCCGCCACCACATGAGCACCCAACCCGGCAAGATCACCCGCATCCTCTCCACCGTCGCGCGCTTCCTTCTCGGACTGCCGCTCGTCGTCTTCGGACTGAACCAGTTCCTCAACTTCATCCCGCAGCCCGAGGTGGAGATGCCCGATAAGGCCCTGACCTTCGTCGCCGCGCTCATGGACAGCGGCTACATGATGCCGCTGATCGCGATCACCCAGCTCTTCACCGGCGTCTGCCTGCTGACCAACCGCTTCGTCGCGCTGGCGATGGTGGTCTTCTTTCCGTTCATGGTGAACAGCATCGCCTTTCACATCTACCTCGAGCCCTCGGGCCTGCCGATGGCGTGCGCGTTTCTCTTCCTCAACCTCTACCTCGCCTGGGTCCACCGCGCCGCCTATCGCCCGATGCTCACCGCCAAGGCCTGACGCTTTTTAACATGAAAACCTTTCTCAAGATCATCGCCGTCATCGCGCTCGTCTTCGCGCTGCTGCTGGCCGGCCTCGCCGCCTTCATCGCGACCCGCCCCGCGGACTTCAGCGTCTCGCGCAGCGCGGTCGTCGCCGCGTCGCCCGCGCGCGTGTTCGACCAGATCAACGACCTGCGCAAGTGGCAGGAGTTCTCCCCGTGGGCGCACCTCGATCCCGACGCCAAGGTCGCCTTCTCGGGCCCGCCCGCGGGTGAGGGCGCGTCCTTCGCGTGGGACGGCGACGCGAGCATCGGCGCCGGCAGCATGACGATCATCGAGAGCCGCCCCGGCGAGCTTGTGCGCTACCGCCTCGACTTTGTGCGTCCCTTCGAGGGCACCAGCGAGTCGTCCCTCGCGCTCGCGCCTGCGCCGGACGGCGGCACCAATGTCACCTGGACCATGTCCGGCGAGAACAACTTCGTCGGCAAGGCGATCAGCCTCGTCATCGACTGCGAGGAGATGATGGGCCCGCAGTTCGAGGAGGGGTTGGAAAACCTCCGGCGGGTCGTCGAGCGGCCTTCAGCGCCGTAGTTGGAAAGTAGCGCAGGCTTCCAGCCTGCATCCGGGTTTTCGACGGCAGGCTGGAAGCCTGCGCTACTTGTTGGCGGACGTAGGACGCGATCGCCGACGTAGGGGCCTCGCTTGCGAGGCCCGTTGCGTGACAAGCCTCGGAATACGCGTCATCTCCCGGCCTGCGTGCAACGGGCTTCGCGAGCGAAGCCCCACATTGCTGCGCTACTGGGCGGACGCGTCCACTCGCCGCCGGCGGCGGCAGAGCAGCGAGCCGACTACGCCGCCGATGAGCAGCGCGCCGGTGGCGGCGGGCTCGGGCACCGGCGTGATCTCGGAGTTGAAATCCTGCCACTTGGTCGGGCTGGTCCAGCCGGCGAACTGGATCTGGGTGAGCGGCGCCTCGCCCTGCTCCAAGCCGGTGCCGTCGAGCGCGTAGAGATAGTCCTGCCACTCGTCCCAGTTGGTGATGGTGAGCGTGGTCGCGCCGTCGATGAAGGTGAGGCTGCCGCTGACGGTGATCACCGCGCCGGTCGAACCGAAGTCGATGATCGAGCTCGCGGTGATGCTCAGCGCGTCGACCGCGAGGTTGACCCCGTCGCCCAACGCCAGCGTGCCGCCCGCGAGCGTCAGGGTGCCGAAGCTCTGGTCGGCGTTGAGCGTTACCGTGCCGGAGCCGGTCTTGGTAAAATCGCCCGCGCCGGAGATCGTGCTGTCGATGACGACGTTGCCGTCGCCGCCCACCGTGAGCGCGTGGCCGCCCGCCGCGAGGGTGCCGGTGAGCGAGAGCGTGCCGGCGTCGGCGAGGATCGACGCCGCCCCGGACAACGTGATCGCGCCGGCGTATTCATTATTCCCCGACGCGTTGTTCAGCGTGCCGCCGAGGGTGAGCGCCTCGCCCGAAACGGTGATGCCGCCGGAGAGCGCGAGGGTGCCGCCGGCGTTGACCGTGGTGCCGGCGGCGGCGGTGCCGAGCGCGGAGGCGTCGGTGACGAGCAAGGTGCCGGCGTTGACGGTGGTCGCGCCCGAGTAGGTGTTGGTCGCGGAGAGCGTGAGCGTGCCGGCGCCGTTTTTGTTGAGCCCGCCGGTGCCGGAGATGACGGCCGACACGTCGATGTCGTGCGCGCCGTTGACCGAGAGGTCGTGGGCGCCGAGTAGCACCGTCGAACCGCTGATGACGAGGTCGCCGGAGGCGGCGTTCCACGTCTGCGACGCGCCGAGCGCGATGTCGACGCCGAGGGTCTGGGTGGCGGTGGAGTCGTTGTAGATGCCGCCGCCGCGCACGGTGAGCGTGTCGCCGGTGGAGGAGGTGATGTTGAACGCGCCGGCGTCGTCGCGGAACAGCAGGCTGTGGATGTTGTAGGCGGCGTTCATGTCGCTCGCCAAGTCGACGGTGCCGGCCATGACGATGGCCTTGCCGTCGCCGACTCCGGGGGCGAGGCCGTCCTCCCAGTTGCCGCCGCGCGACCAGGCGTTGCGGGGGGAGGGGCCGCTGTCGTTGCCGCCCTGCCAAACGAAGGTCTGGATGGGGCGGATCTCGTAGTTGCCGCCGTTGAGGCCGTAGATCTCGGCGCCGATGCCCACGCCGATGCCGTCGAAGAAGATGTTGTCGAGGAACGTCTGGTCGAGGGCGTTGGTGGCGGAGGCGAACACGTCGGAGCCGACCGTCCAGTTGCGGATGACCAGCGCGCCGCTGCCCGTGCCGTCGTCGGCGAAGACGAAGCTGGTGCCGCTGCCGGCGGTGCCGAAGTCGAGCACGCCGTTGTTGTAGGAGAGCACGCCGACGGTCTCGGAGAACGTGCCGCCGAGCGAGAGCGTGCCGCCGGCGAGGTTGAGCGCGGAGGTGTCGGCGATGCGGTTGGACGCGCCGAGCAGCAACGTGCCGCCGGACACGGTGGTCGCGCCGGTGTAGGTGTTGGCGCCGGTGAGCGTGAAGGTGCCGGAACCGGTCTTGGTCAGGCCGCCGGTGCCGGAGACGACGCCGGCGAAGGTGGAGTCGGTGTTGTCGCCGCCGGTGGTGAGCGTGGCCGATCCCAGCGTGACGACCGAGCCGGTGTTGAGCGAGTGGAGCGAGCCGATGGTCTCGGAGTGGTTGTTGAGGTTGAACGTCGGCGTGCCACCCGCGGAGAGCGTGACGCGCGAGGTGTCGGCGATCTGGTTGGCGGCATCGAGTCGCAGCGTGTCGGTGCCGCTGCCGTCGCCGAGCACGACCTCGCCGACGACGGCGTTGCCGGAGGTCTTGGCGAGGACGAGGGTGCCGGCGTTGACGGTGGTGGTGCCGGTGTAGGTGTTGGCGGACGAGCCGTTGAGCGTGAGGGTGCCGCCGTCGACGGTGACGACGCCGGAGCCGGAGATGACGCCGCCGTAGGCGTTGGTGCCGGCGGACTGGGTGAGCGTGCCGCCGAGCGCGAGGGCCTCGGCGCCGACGGTGATGTTGTTGGCGAGCTGCAACGTCGCGCCGGCGGAGACGGTGGTGCCGGCGGCGGTGGAGCCGAGCGCGGCGGAGTTTTGCAGGACGATGGTGCCGGTGGTGATCGTGGTGGCGCCCGAGTAGGTGTTGGCACCGGAGAGGGTGAAGGTGCCGGTGCCGGACTTGGCGAGGCCGCCGGTGCCGGAGACGATGCCGGCGAAGGTGGTCGAGGTGTTGTCGCCGCCGGTGGTCAGCGTGGCCGAGCCGAGCGTGACGGCGGCGGTGGTGTTGGCCGAGGCGAGCGAGCCGATGGTCTCGGCGTTGTTGTTGAGATTAAAGACGGCGGAGTCGCTGGAGAGCGTGACGCGGGAGGTGTCGGCGATCTGGTTGGCGGCGTCGAGGCGGAGGGTGCCGGGGCCGAGCACGACCTCGCCGATGACGGCGTTGCCGGAGGTCTTGGCGAGGGCGAGGGTGCCGGCGTTGACGGTGGTCGTGCCGGAGTAGGTGTTGGCGGCCGAGCCGTTGAGGGTGAGCGTGCCGCCGTCGACGGTGACGACGCCGGAGCCGGAGATGACGCCGCCGTAGGCGTTGGCGCCGGAGGACTGGGTGAGCGTGCCGTTGAGCGCGAGGGCCTCGGCGCCGACGGTGATGTTGTTCTCGAGCCGCAACGTGGCGCCGGCGGAGACGGTGGTGCCGGCGGCGGTGGAGCCGAGCGCGGCGGCGTTGCGCAGGACGACGGTGCCCTCGGTGATCGCGGTGGCGCCGGTGTAGGTGTTGGCGCCGGCGAGGATGAGCTCGCCGCCGGTGCCGAGCGTGGTGAGCCCGCCCGCGCCGGAGAGCTCGCCGGAGAGCGTGAGGTCGCCCGCGCCGGAGACCTCGACGAAGGTGTTTTTGACGAGGATGATCGGCGCGATGATCGTTTGGTCGGCGGTGGAGGCCTGGATGATGGAGGGCACGACGCCGTCGAAGGTGAACTCGCGGCCGGCGTTGGCGGTGATGGTGAACGCGGCGGCGGTGGCCTCGAACTTCAGGCGGTTGAGGGTGTAGTCGGCGTTGAGGTTGGGGCCGGTGCGGGTGGCGCCGTCGAAGGCGATGCTGGTGGTGTCGCCGGAGCCGGGGGCGCTGTCGCCGACCCAGTTGGCGTTGTTGTTGAAGTTGTTGTTGGCGCCGCCGCCGTCCCACACGGAGAAGGTCGGCACGTTGGCGACGATGGAGGTCCAGTCGCCGTTGACGGCCCCGATCTGGCCGGCGCCGATGCCGGAGAAGTAGATGTTTTCGAGGAAGCTGGTCGCGGGCGTGCCGAGGGTGTGGTTGAAGGCGAGCAGATCGACGCCCGACTCCCAGTTGACGACGGTGAGGGTGCCGGTGGCGGTGCCGGCCGTGCCGAAGAGGAAGCTGTTGGCCGTGCCGGTCGTGCCGAAGTCGAGCGTGGCGTTGCCAAAACTGAGCGAGGCGACCTCGACGGAATAGGCCCCGCCGAGCGAGAAGGTGCCGCCGGTTTGGATGTCGAGCGTGGCGGATGCGCCGATGGCGTTGGACGCGCCGAGCGTGAGCGTGCCCTCGGCGACCGCGGCGGTGCCGGAGAAGCTGTTGGCGCCGGAGAGGGTGAGGTTGCCCGCGCCGGACTTTGTGAGGTCGCCGGAGCCGGAGACGACGCCGACGTAGGTGCCGTCGGCGGCTTGGGCGAAGACGAGGTCGGCGTGGTTGACGATGTCGCCCTGGAGGGAGGCGGAGTCACCTTGTAGTGTGCCGGCGGATACGGTGGTTCCTCCGGAGTAGGTGTTGGCCCCGGAGAGGGCGAGGGTGCCGGAGCCGGTTTTGACGAGGGCACCGGTGCCGGAGATGACGCCAGCGTAGTTGCCGGAGCCGACGGTGAGGGTGGCGGAGCCGAGGTTGACGTTGCCGCCGGTGGAGCCGCCGCCGGAGAGGGAACCGATGGTCTCGGAGTTGGCGAGGGCGAGGGTGGCACCGGAGGTGTTGGCGAGCGAGACGGCGGCGGAGTCGGCGAGCGCGGTGCCTCCGGAGAGGGTGAGCGTGCCGGCGCTAACGTTGGCGGTGCCGGAGAAGGTGTTGGCGCCGGAGAGGGTGAGGTTGCCGGAGCCGGACTTGGTGAGCCCACCGGAGCCGGAGACGACGCCGGCGTAGGTGCCGTCGGAGGCTTGGGCGAAGACGAGGGCGGCGTGGTTGACGATGTCGCCTTGGAGGGATGTCGAGTCGCCCTGTAATGTGCCCGCGGATACGGTGGTGCCGCCGGAGTAGGTGTTGGCCCCGGAGAGCGCGAGGGTGCCGGCGGTGTTTTTGACGAGGGCACCGGTGCCGGAGATGACGCCAGCGTAGTTGCCGGAGCCGACGGTGAGGGTGGCGGAGCCGAGGTTGACGTTGCCGCCGGTGGAGCCGCCGCCGGAGAGGGAGCCGATGGTCTCGGAGTTGGCGAGGGCGAGGGTGGCGCCGGAGGTGTCGGCGAGCGAGACGGCGGCGGAGTCGGCGAGCGCGGAGCCGCCGGAGAGGGTGAGCGTGCCGGCGCTGACGTTGGCGGTGCCGGAAAAGGTGTTGGCGCCGGAGAGCGTGAGGTTGCCGGAGCCGGACTTGGTGAGGTCGCCTGAGCCGGAGACGACGCCGGCGTAAGTGCCGTCGGAGGCCTGGGCGAAGACGAGGGCGGCGTGGTTGACGATGTTGCCCTGCAGGGAGGTGGAGTCGCCTTGTAAGGTTCCCGCGGATACGGTGGTGCCGCCCGAGTAGGTGTTGGCCCCGGAAAGGGTGAGCGTGCCGGAGCCGGTCTTGGCGAGCGAACCGGTGCCGGAGACGACGCCGGAGAGGGTGGTGTTCGCGGAGCCGGTGAGGGTGAGGGCGAAGTTGTTGGTGACGTTGCCGCCGATGGCGAGGTCGCCGGCGAGGGCGGCCCAGGACTGGTTGGCGCCGGTGATGATGGCGTGGTCGATGGTCTGGGTCTGGTCGTCGTCGTTGCGGATCGCGTGGGTGACCGCGGTGCCGTTGATGGTGACGTTGTTGCCGGTGAGAGTGAAGGCGCCGGCGGTGCTGCTGAAGGCGATCGAGTTGATCGACCAGTCGCCGTTGGTCTCGGGGGTGAGGCGGACGGTGCCCGCGAAGATCAGGTCAGCGGTGCCGTCGTTGGCGGGGGCGCCGTTGGGGTTCCAGTTGTTTTTGTCGGTCCAGCGGCTTTGCCCGCCGTGTCCGCCGTCCCACGTGAAGGTGGCGGCATCCATTTGCGGGCATGCATACACAATAAAGGCCAGCACACCGAGCGCACGTATGCGCGGCACCGGTGGGAAGTAGGCCAATGGCATTGTGTTGCGAGCAGTCTGTATCAACGGTCGATCACCCCTTCTTGCAGAGAATTTGTAATAAAAATTTAAGCAAATTCCCTCGGGGCGCGACCCAGCAAACAGGCCCAATCCGGCGGTGCCGAAACAGACCTATACGACTAAGGTGTAAGCCTTAGTCGCATGAACTCCGTCGCGGGAGTCTCCCGCTCAGCGCGGGCGGTGTTTGTCGTCGGCCTTGTCGCTCAAAAACGTGCTGATAACCAGCCAACCGCCACCACCGGCCGCGGCGGCGAAGCAGAGCATCGCGAGCCCCGGATAACCGAGGATGCGGAAGTCGGTCTCGACGCGCATGAGCAGGGCCGCGCCGACGATGAGCGCGGCGAGCACGACGCCGGCCGAGATGCGGTTGGCGATCTTCTGCATCGCGTGGATGAGGCGGTCGGACTCGCCGGAGCGCAGCGTGACCTCGAAGCGCGGGTCGCCGAGGTTGTCGAGCACGTGGTTGAGGCGGCCGGGCAGGCCGGCGACGAAGTTCTTCATCTCGAGCAACGCGCCGTAGACGCTGCCCTGCGAGAGTTCGTCGCGCATGCGGGCGGTCATGATCTTGCCGAGGTGGCGACGGATGGAGTCGTTGGGGTTGAAGTCCGGCTCGAGGATGCGGCCGACCTCGTCGAGTTGCAGCAGCGTCTTGCCGAGCAACGTCAGCTCGGGCGGCGGGTGCAGGCCGTGTTCGCGCGCGTGGTGGTCGAGGAGCAGGAGCGAGCGGCCGACGTTGAGCTCGTGCAACGACGAGTCGCGGTGGCGCGTGACCAGCGCTGAGACCGCGCGGCGAAACGCGTCGGGGTCGTGCAATTCGGTGCGTTCGCTGAAGGCGGTGATGGCCTGCGCGGCCTCCTCGCCGTGGCCGTCGCTGACGGCGAGCAGTAGCTTGAGCAGGTGCTCGCGCATGCCGCTGGACACGCGGCCGACCATGCCGAGGTCGAGCAGCACGAGTTCGGCGGCGCCGTCCACGACGTTGATGAAGATGTTGCCCGGGTGCGGGTCGGCATGAAAGACGCCGTCGGCCAGCACCTGCTTGAGGTAGGCGTGCAACAACTCGTCGGCGAGCAACGCCCCGTCGAGGTCGAGCCGCGCGAGCGGGCTGAGCGCGGTGATCTTGCAACCCTCGACATGCTGCATCGTGAGCACGAGCGGCGAGCAGTAGTCGGGCACGGTGAACGGCACGCGCAGCCGGCGAAACTCGCGGAGATTGCGTCCAACCTGCACGAGATTGGCGGCCTCCTGTTCGTAGTTGAGTTCGTCGCGCAACGTCTGGCGGAACTGGTTGACGAGTTCGCCGAAGCGGTAGCGCCGGCCCGTCTCGGTGTGCGCGTCGAGCACCGCGGCGATGTCGGCGAGCACCTCGCAATCCTCGGCGATGACCTGCCGGATGCCGGGCCGCTGGACCTTCACGACCACGCGGCGGCCGTCGCGCAGCTCGGCGCGGTGCACCTGCCCGAGCGAGGCGGCGGCCAGCGGCTCGGGGTCGAAGCTCGCGAAGGCCTTCGAGATGCGCGCGCCAAGTTCGGCGAACACGATGGACTCGACCTCCTCGAAGGGGAACGGCGCGACCTTGTCCTGCAACCGCGCGAGCGCCTGGCGGTAGTCGGCGGGCAACAAGTCCGGGCGTCCCGCGAGAATCTGCCCGAGCTTGATGAAGGTGGGTCCGAGACGCTCGAGGTCGGCGGCGAGCTGCTCGGGCCGGCCGTCGTGCGCGGGCAACGCGGCGCCGTCCTCGTGACGCGTGTCCGCGGGCGGCGGGGCGAGCTCGTCGTTGACGTCCTGGATGTGGCGCGCGAGGTCGCCGCGACCGTATTTCCAAAGCAGCAACGCGATGTCCTTGTAGCGACGGAGATGGGAAGGAGAGAGTTTCATGGCTGGATGACCTTCCCAGTCATCACGTCGCGTGCCACGGCGATTTGTTGCGATTTAACCAGCTGCAAAATAGAAACTTGCCATATTCTGCACGCCGCCGACGCCCGTTCGTTTCGTGCAATCTGCAAGGCCTTCGTGCGCCGATCATGCACGCCGCTGGGCCACCCACGGCAACCGCGCTTCACAGCAACCGCCGCACGCGGCGCGCGAACCACTCGCACGCGCGTTCGCGCCAAGGCCGGGCGCGCCACTCCTCCAGTGTGATACGGCGGCTGCGGGCGAGGTCGTCCTCGAAGTGGCGCGTCAGCGTTTGCGCGACGTCGCCGTCGATCAGGTTGAGGCAGGCCTCGTCGTTGAGCCGAAACGAGCGCGGGTCGAAATTCGCCGAGCCCACCGCGCACCACCGTTCGTCGACCACCAGGCTCTTCGCGTGCTGCATGGTCGGTTGAAACTCGTGGATCTCCACGCCGGCCGCGAGCAGCTCGCCCCAGCCGCCGCGGCTCGCGCGGCGCACGGACGCAGAGTCGATGTGACGCCCGGGCACGATAACGCGCACGCGCACCCCGCGGCGGGCGGCGTCGGCGAGGGCGCGCCGGCATTCGTGGTCGGGCAAGAAGTAGGCCTGCATCAGGTCGACCGAGCGGCGCGCCGACTGGATGCCGACGAGAAACATCAGGCGCACGTTCTCGCGGCCGTCCTCGGGCGAGCTGTGGAAGAGCAACGCGGGCGTGTCGCCGGCCGGTTCGAGCGGCGGGAAAAACTCCTCCGACATCTCCACGCGGCCGACGACCTTGGTCCAGTTGACCATGAACACCGCCTGCATCTCGGTCACCACCGGGCCCTCGACGCGAAAGTGCGTGTCGCGCCAATGCCCGTGGTCCTGCGCGTCGCCCAGCCACTCGTCGCCGATGCCGACGCCGCCGGTGAAGCCGACGCGCCCGTCGACCACCAGCAGCTTGCGGTGCGTGCGGTTGTTGATGCGCGAGGGATGCAGCAACGTCGGCGGGTGGTAGCGCTCGATGCGGCAGCCGGCCTGCTTCATGGACTCGATGAGCTGGTCGTCCATCGACAGCGAACCCACGTAGTCCAGCAGGATGATCACACGCACGCCGGCCCGCGCGCGCTCCGAAAAAGCCTCGGCGAACTCGCGCCCGATCCGGCCCGACCAGTAGATGAACGTCTCGAAGCAGATCGTGCGTCGCGCCGACCGGATCGCCGCGAGCATCGGCGGGAAAATCTCGTCGCCGTTGCGCAGCACCCCGACGCGGTTGCCCGCCGTGAACGTCGAGCCCAGCAACGGCCCGAAGACCCGCGCGAACCGCGGGTCGTCCGGCGGCGGGCAGTCCTCGATCGGGTGGATCACGAAGCGCCGGTCGCGGTGGTGCAGGACCAGCCATGTCAGGCCGATCCCCGCGACGATCCCGACGACAATGCCCGCGACCATGACGTTGTATCCGTTTTTAGGTTACGCCCGTCGCGTCAACCCTGCAGCAGCGACTGGGCGCCGTCGATGAAGACCTCGGCGCCGGTGATGTGACGCGCGCGGTCCGAGAGCAGGAAGGCCACCAGGTCGGCCACGTCCTCGGCCTGGCCCGGCCGGCCGTGCGTGAGCGGCACCTGGCCCTCGGGGAACTTCACCGGGTAGCGCGCCTCCTTCAGGCCGCGGCGGCGGGTGTTGTCGTCGATGGAGGACTTGATCGCGCCCGGGCAGATGCAGTTTACGCGGATGCCGCGCGGGGCGAGCTCCAGCGCGATCATGCGGCCGAAGGCCACCTGAGCGGCCTTGCTGGCGGCGTAGGCGGTGGCGCCGGTGTTGCTGAACATGCGCGTGCCGTTGACCGACGAGGTGATGACGATGGAGCCGCCGGCCTCGGGCATGAGTTCCACCGCGTGTTTGCAGGTGAGGAACGTGCCGCGCAGGTTGATCGACAGGGTCTTGTCCCAGTCCTCGACGGAGAGCCGGTCGAGCGGGGCCCAGGTGCCGTTGATGCCGGCGTTGGCGAAGACCAGGTCGAGCCGGCCGTAGCTGCGCTTCAACCGGTCGAAGGCGCGGCCCATGCGGCTGGGCATGGAGATGTCGGCGACCACGGTGTCGGCCTCGCCGCCGGCCGCGCGGATCTCCTCGGCGACGGCGTTGAGGTTGGCGGCGGTGCGGCCGAGCAGGGCGACGCGGGCGCCGGCGCCCGCCAGCCGCAGGGCGGTGGCGCGGCCGAGGCCCTCGCCGCCGCCGGTCACGAGGGCGTAGCGGCCGCTGAAGTCGGGGGTGGCGTGCGGGCTCATGGCTGGTTGGGTTTGCGGGGGGAACCGAGGCCGTGGGACTGCTCGTCGGTCTGGCGCATCTCCTGGCGGAGCTCGCTCTCGGCCTGGAGCCAGAACTCCTCGTCGCGGCCGGGCGGGGAGCCGTTGAGTTGCCAGAGCTTGCGGGCGCGGGCGGTGATTTGTTCGGGGGCGGGTCGGGTGTCTTCGAATTTCATGGCGATGGCCTTTCTCAAGCGTTGTAGTGACAGGTAGGATACGGTGAAGAGAACGAGGTAGTAGGCGCCGAGCATGGCGGCGCGACCGGGGGTCATGTCGTCGCCGTGGTCGCCGAGGAGGATGGTGACCAGCGCGCGGCCGGTGTGCAGCGGGGTGCTCAGGCCGAGCAGCATCCACAGCGGCACGCCTATGGCGGGCAGCACGTAGAGCTGCACGGTATAGGGCATGCCGGGCAGCAGTCCGCACAGCAGGGTGGCGTCGCGGTGGCCCGCGCCGGCGAGTTTCTCGCGCCAGTGGTCGAGCCGGCGAAAGCACCGCCGCGGCAACACGCGCACGAGCAGCCAGCCGAGAAAGTGGTGGCAGAGACCCGCCCACGCCACGGTGGCGATGCCGCCGAGAAAGCCGAAGCGCACGCCGGCGATCAGGTGCAGCCAGCTGACGGGGAACCCGACCATCGGCAGCAACGAGAGCGCGATGATGACGCCGACCGCGGGCAACGCCTGCGCGCGGTCGATCAGTTCCTCGAGGCCGATGGAGTGCCACAGCCAGGCGAGCCCGGCGAGCACCAGCACGATGACGACGAGGCGCACGACGGTGCGCCGCTCCGACGGCCAGGGAATCGCGCGCAGCCAGCGGCGCACGCGTCCCTCGTCGCGGGCGGGGGCGGGGTTGTCGTCGTCGGCGAGGGTGGCGGCGCGGTCGGTCATTGGAGTTCGAGGTCGACGGCCAGCGGCAGGTGGTCGGACGCGCGCCGGGTCAGGAGGTTGGCCGGGCTGTGCACCCGATGGATGGCGAACTGCGGCGTCACGAAGATGTGGTCGAGCTGTCGCAGGGGGAGGAACGAGGGAAAGGTTTTGATCGCGACATGGTTGGGCGCGTGCGCCTGCACGTCGCGAAAAAGCGCGTCGCCGTTGGGGTTGTCCCACTTGGCCGAGAGACGGCGATAGAGGCGGCCGCCGGGCACGAGGTTGAGGTCGCCGAGAAAGATCATGGGCGGGCCGCCGTCGCCGGCGGCGCCGAGCAGGTCGGGCTGGAGCAGGCGGTCGATCTGCGCGGCGCGCTCGCGGTGGGCGAGGCCGAGGTGCGTGCCGACGAGCACGATCTCGCGGTCGTCGATCTCGGTGGAGGCGTGCAGGGCGTCGCGCGGCTCGATGACGGGCACGCCGCCCTCGGGCAGGCGAACCTGCGAGCGCACCTGCAGTTCGCCGCGCGACATCAGTCCGTGGCCGTAGCGCTCGCCGCCGACCTCGATCGACGCGCAGAACGCGTGGTTGAGGCCTAGCTCGCCGGCGAGGTAGGCGAGCTGGTCCTCGCCGCGCGAACGGGAGCGTCCGCAATCGAGCTCCTGCAGCGCGACGATGTCGGGGTCGAGCTCGCGCAGCACGCGGGCGATGCGCTCGGGCGCGAAGCGTCCGTCGAGTCCCTTGCAGTAGTGCACGTTGTAGGTGACCACGCGCAGGTGGGCCGGCTTGCGCGGGGTGCGGCGGCGGTGCGCGGGCCGCGGCGAGCGGCCGAGGTGGGCGAGCGCGGCGGCGCGCAGCTCGCGCGGGCGCACGATGTCGCCCGGCAGCAGGTGCGAGGAAGCCGGCGGCACAATGAGCAGGCCCTGCGTCTCCTGCGGCGAGGGGCCGCAGTGCGCGCCGTTTTCCTCGGCGAAGGAAAACGAGGTGCCGTCGGCCTTCCAGCCGAGGCAGACGAGATCGCCGGCGAACGGGCCGCGCACGAGCCGCATGAGGTCGCGGGCCATGACGGGGCGCAGCTCCTCGGGGCCGCCGAACATGTGCTCGGCATCGGGCAGGATCGCGGTGGTTTCCTTGGTGTGCCAGAGCACGCGGCCGTCGCGCTTTTGCAGCACGGCGGGCACGCCCTCGGCGAGCAGGTCGGCGACGAGCCGGTCCTCGCCGGCGCGGGAGAGCGGGCGTTTGAAATAGACGTGGCCGACGGGACCCATGCAGGCGACGGCGAACTCGCGCTGCTCGAACGGGGTGAGTTCGGCGCGGTCGTGCAGGCGGTCGGCCCGGCGCGCGGCGCCGCGCTCGGTGAACGAGGGCATGGGTGCGTGGCGGTGGCGGGCGCGGCGGGGTGTATCGGATTTTTGGTTACGCTCCTCCTCGGAAAGGCCGGGCCAGCGGCGGCGCATCGCGCCCTCGAGGCCGCCGGGCACGGCGCGGCCGAAGGGTTGCGAGCGGATCTGGCCGTGGTCGCTGAAGATCCACACCTCGTAGTCGCGGCCCTCGGAGCGGCGGGCAGAGCGGTGCAGGTGGAGGATGGCGCGGTCGATGCCGCGCAGGGTCCAGTGCGCGAAGCGCGAGGCGGGGCCGCGGCGGTGCGACTGCTCGTCGTAGCCGAGGAAGTTGACGTGGATGATCGGCAGGCCGCGGGCGAGGTCGACCTTGGCGCCGAGGGTGACGAGTTCGCGCAGGCCGACGCACACGAAGACGCGGGCGGGAATGAAGAGAAACTCCCGCGCGGCGGAGAGCCCGCGGGCCACGCCGCGCACGGCGTCAACGAGCGAGAGCACGAGCTCGACCGGCAGCAGCGCGACGAGGCGCAGGAACGAGGGGAAGTGCAGGAAGGCGAAGAGCAGGATGTTGGTGATCTTGCCGGTGCGCCACATGTCGGACGGCGAGATGGACGCGCCGCAGAAGTGGCTCTCCTCCTGGGAGGCGCCGCCGGTGTAGATGTTGGACCAGGAGCTGCCGCCCTTGAGCAGGCCCTCGGCGCGGCGGGCGAGGTCGGCCTCGACGCGCTTGGCCCAGTCGGGGTGCATCATCATGCCGATGCTGTCGGCGCGCGGATCGAGAAAGCTGAAGGCGGGCACGGCGCCGCGCACGCCGTAGTGGAGCTCGGCCTGCACGGCGGGCGTGGTGGTGGGCAGGCCGCTGTAAAAGGTGCGCAGGCGGCAGCCGTCGCGGGTGAGCAGGCGGCGCAGGAAGGGCATGCGGCCGGCGGCGATGGCGCGCTCGAGCTGCTCGCGCGAGAGGCCGTCGATCTGGACGAGCAACAGGCCGGGGGCGTGGCTGCCGGCGGTGTCGCGGGAGAGACGCAGGCGGCGGGTCTCCCATTCGGCGCGGCTGAGGCCGCGGCGCCAGCGGCGCAGGCGTGCTCCGATTTTGGTCAGCATGGTTCTCAGGCCGCGCCGTGCACGGCCGGGGTTTCGCCGGCGACGGCGTGGAAGAGCGCGCCGGTCTTGTCGGAGATGATGGCGGCCTCGGTGGCGATGCGGTTGAGCACCGGGCGAAGGGTTTTTTGGATGGGGTTGGCGTCGTCGTCGCGGCGGTGTTCGCGGACGACCTGCCGGTAGAGCTTGAGCAGGCGCGCGGTGGTGCGGCGGCGGTCGAAGCGGGCGGCGGTCTTGAGCGCGGCGGCGCGGCGGCGCTCGCGCAGGTCGGAGTCCTCGAGCAGGCGCGCGAGGGCGCGGGCAAAGTCGGCGGACGTGGCGTCGGCGGGGAGCAGGCGGCCGTTGCGACCGTCGCGCACGACCTCGCGGGCGCCGGGCGCGTCGATGGCGACGACGGGGTTGCCGGCGGCCATGGCCTCGGCGAGCACGAGGCCCTGGGTCTCGGAGGTGGAGGCGAAGGCGAACACATCCATGGCGGCGTAGGCGTCGTGCAGGGGGCGACCGGAGAGCTTGCCGGCGAAGACGACGCGGTCGGCGACGCCGGCGTCCTTGAAGACGGTCTTCATGTCCTTGCGGCTGGGGCCGGAGCCGACGACGAGGGCGCGCGCGGCGGGGACCTTGTTCAACGCGGCCGCGATGGACTCGGCGAGGTAGACGAGGTTTTTCTCGGGGGCGAGGCGACCGAGGTGGCCGATGACGGGCGCGTCGGCGGGCAGGCCCCAGCGGCGGCGGGCGCGGGCGGCGTCACCGCCGGCAATGAGCTTGGTGTCGATGCCGGTGGGCACAACGTGCACGGGCACGGTGACGCCGCGCGAGACGATGAGGTCGCGCACGCTTTCGCTGGGGGCGATGACGGCGTCGCAGCGGTTGGCGTAGCGGGTGGCGATCTCGGCGGCCATGTCGCCGGCGGCCTCGCTCTCGAAAGGGAGGTAGTGGGTGTAGTTTTCGTAGAGCGTGTGGTGCGTGAAGATGACCGGCACCTGGCGGCTGGCGGCCTCGCGCAGCGCGGTGTCGCCGAGGAGGAAGGGATGGTGGGCGTGCAGGATGTCGGCCTCGAAGTCGGCGAGGCGTTGCGAGAACGTCGCCGCGAAGGGCAGTCGCACGGAGAAATCGCTGTCGTTGAAATGGGTGATCGCGCTGAGTCGCTCGACGTGGCGCTCGATGCGCGCGGGGGCGACGCCCTCGGCGAACTCGGGCGCGACGACGAGCAGGCGGTGGCGCGCGGCGAGCTGGTCCTCGAGCAGCGTTTGCACGGCGCGGGCCACGCCGCCCACGTGCGGGAGAAAGGTGTTGGTGAAGTGGATGATCTTCATGGTAGCGGGCCGGGAAGTCGCGGACGGATGGAAGGACAGGGGAAAGGAAAAGGGCGTGAGGCGGGGGGGAGCGGGCCGCGAATCCGTTCCGTCATTGCCGGATGGATACGCGGCCCGCGGTCGGCGGGTGCCGGTCAGCGGCGGCGGCCGGCGAAGAGGGTGCCGGCGCCGCTGAGCAGGGCGATGACGCCGAGCACGATGAGCCAGATGCTCTTGTCGGAGGGTGCGCCGGTGACGACCTCGCTGACGTCGGACGAAACCGAGTCGGAGGCGCTCAGGCCGAAGATGAGGAGGATGACGCCGGCGGCGAAGAGGGCGAAGGATGTGATTCTCATGGTGGTGTGTGGTTGAGGGTTGGCTGACTGGTGCTGTCGTTTGGCTGAGGGTTGTCTGAAGGAGCTGACGTTTGGCTGAACAGGTCCGGACCGGAGCGCCTGTCCCCCGACCGATTGTCACTTATTAAGTGACAATCGGCTTGGGTGGCGGGTGGTCGGGGTCATGGAGACTGAGGCTTGGTGATTACTTAGCGGTGGCTGTGCCAGCGGTGGCGCGATGTTATTAAGACAATGTTTATTAGTGCATTGTGTTTTTTGCGGGCTGGTGGGGTTGGGGTGGTTTCAGGCATTTTGCAGGATGCGGCGGGACCGATCCGGCGATTTGCTGGAGGGAGGGCTGGGTTATGGCAGACGCCAAAAAAACGGCCCGATCCGGAGGGATCGGGCCGGGGCGCAGGGCGCAAAGAGTAACCTAATGGGTTACTCTTTGCGGGGGCGCGGGGTGCGCGGGGTGCGCGGGGTGGCGTCAGGCGGCGCAGGCGGTGGGCATGCAGGAGGCGGTTTCCTCGGTGACGACGTTGAAGCTGTCGAGGGTGTGCGCGCCGTAGCTGGTGATGAAGGCGCAATCGGCGGCGTCGCGTCCGTGGGCGAGCACGATGCGGCCGATGCGGCGGGTGTTGTGGCGCGCGTCGAAGGCGATCCAGCGGTTGTCCAGGAACACCTCGAACCACGCGCTGAAGTCCATGGGCGCGGGATCGCGGGGCACGCCGATGTCGCCGAGGTAACCGGTGGCGTAGCGCGCGGGGATGTTGAGGCAACGGCAGAGCGTGATGGCGAGGTGCGCGAAGTCGCGGCACACGCCGACGCCTTCCTGCCAGGCCTGGAACGCAGTGCGGGTGTTGCGGGCCTGGGCGTAGGAGAAGCGCAGGTGGCCGTGCACGTAGTCGCAGACGGCCTGCACGCGCGCCGCGCCCTCGGGCACGCGGCCGAAGCGGCTCCAGGCGAAGTTGCCGAGCAGGTCGGTCTCGCAATAACGGCTGGGCAACAGGTGCCGCAACGTGTGTGCGGGCAGGCGGCAGGGGGCGTGCTGGCGCGCGTCGGGCAGGTGCAGGTCGGGCAGCCCGTCGTGGGCGATCTCGGCGTCCATGCTCAACTCCAGCGGGCCGGCGGGGGTGTGCAGCCGGGTGGCGTGGTTGCCGAAGCTGTCGATGAAGTGCTCGAGCGGGCCGTCGGCGGAACAGCGCAGCAACTGCGGGCGCGTGAGGCGCGGCGCGTATTCCGGCCGGGCGTGCAGCAGGAGCACGAGGGTGGTCGGGGCGGGCAGGGTGAGGCCGATGTCAAAACCGAAGCGGATGTGCATATGCGTCAATGTGGCTGAGGTTGAAGGAAGCGGTTTTCGGGAAACGTGGACGTTGCGGCGGCGGCTCAGGCGGGGTCCTGGCTGAGCACGAGCGCGGAGTAGGGGCCGAGGTCGAGGGCGATGCGGTGCGGGTAGCCGTCGAGCGGTTCGTCGACCGAGTCGCAGGCGGCGGGGCCGCGGTCCTTGAAGTCGCCGGAGTAGGCGGACGAGTCGGTGTTGAGCCGCGTGTGCCAACGGCCGGCGGCGGGCACGCCGAACTCGTGGCCGCGCAGGGTGTGGCCGGAGAGGTTGACGACGACGAGCACGTCGTCGCCGGGGCCGCCCTCGCGCCAGCGGCGGTAGGCGACGACCTTGCCGGCGTGGTCGACGTGGTTGACCTCGATGTGCTGGCCGGTGAGGCCGGCGGCGCGGCCGTCGAGGTTGCGGCGCAGGCGGATGAGGTCGCGGTAGAGCGCGTGGATGGAGCCGTGCAGGGCGAGCTTGGTCCAGTCGAGCGGGCGTTCGTCGCGGAACCAGCCGTCCTCCAAAAACTCCTGCCCTTGGAAGATCATGGGCACGCCGGGGGCGGTGAAGGCGAGCACGGCGCCGAGCGTGGAGCGCTTGCGGGCGGGGAAGCTGTCGGGCGTGCCGCCGTCGATCTCGGAGGGCATGCGCTGCTTGCCGTTGGCGACCTCGTCGTGGGATTCCGAATACACGACGCGGCGGAAGGCATCGTCCTCGAACTTGCGGCGCAGCGCGCCGGCCACGGCGTCGAGATCGCGGTCCTCGTCGCGCACCGCCGTGAGCACGGCGCGCACGGGGTGCACGAAGCCGCCGTCCCACTGGGCGCAGAAGCCGGCGCCGCCGGCGCCGGTGTCCTTGACGACCCAGGGGTTGTCGCGGAGGTCCTCGGCGATGGTGATGAAGCCGGGCTTGGCGGCGCGCAGCTCGTCGTTGAGCCATTGGCAAAGGGACCAGCCCTCGGGGATGTCGCAGCCCTCGGTGCCGTCCTTGGTGCGCACGTAGGCGGTGGCGTCCCAGCGCAGGCCGTCGACGCCGTGGGCCTCGAGCCACATCATGGCGTTGTCGCGGATGTAGGCGCGGACCTCGCCGCGACCGTAGTCGGGGCGCGAGGAACCCCACGGGGTGTGGGCGCGGTCGTCGTTGAAGAAATAAACGCCGCCGAGGTCGTTCTCCGACCAGCCGTCGAAGCGCCACAGGTGAAGGTCGCCGGGGCCGAAGTGATTGTAAACGACGTCGAGGACGACGGCGATGCCGTGCTCGTGCGCCGCGTCGACGAAGGCGCGCAGGCCCTCGGGGCCGCCGTAGCAGCTCTCGACGGCCCAGGGGTGGGCGGGGTTGTAGCCCCAGGAGAGGTCGCCGGCAAACTCGGCGACGGGCATGAGCTCGACGCAGTTGACGCCGAGGTCGCGCAGGTAGGGCAGGCGCGCGGCGGCGGTCTCGAAGGTGCCGCGGCCGCCGTCGGGCGACGCGCCGAAGGTGCCGATGTGCAGCTCGTAAACGACGAGCGCGTCGAGCGCGGGCGGCTTGAATTCGCGGGTGGTCTTGGAAAGGGGCGGGGGCGTCCAGATGACGCCGTTGCCGACGGAGTTGGTGACCTTGAGCGCGCGCGGGTCGATGCGGCAGAACTCGTCCTCGCCGTTGCGCAGGGCGTAGCGGTAGGCCTGGCCCTCGACGGCGTTGGGCACGGTGCCGGACCAGTTGCCGTCGCCGTCGTTCTTGAGCGGGTGGGCGAGGGGGCTCCAGTCGTTGAAGTCGCCGATGACGGCGACGGCGTCGGCGTGGGGCGCCCAGACGCGGAAGGCGACGCCGCGCCGGTCGGGCAGCACGGTGTGGCCGAGCGGGAACTCGCTGGCGGGCGGAGGCAGGGGCGCGGAGGTGGACTCGGTGGTGGACATAAATCCGGGTTGAGGAACGCCACCCGCCGGGGCGGGCGGGTGGCGTCGGTTGCGGGTGGAGTTGACGTGGTTGGATATCAGCCGCGGCCGCGGATCGCGCCGGCGAGCAGCGAGACGACGAGCAGCACGAGGAAGATGAAGAACAGGATCTTCGCGATGCCGGCGGCGGTGCCGGCGATGCCGCCGAAGCCAAGGAGGCCGGCGATGAGGGCTATGATGAGAAACGTGATGGTCCAGGAGAGCATGGTGGCGGTGGGTCGAGGGTTGTGGTTGTTTTGTGAATACGCCGGTTCCGTTGGTCAGAACGCGACGGAGAGGGTGACGGACCCGAAGCGGCTGTGGTCCTCGGCCTGGGTCTCGAACTCGCGGGTGCGGTGCACGAAGGTGGCGGTGAGCTGCCAGCGGCCGGCGATGAGGCCGACGCCGGCCATGAGGTCGGCGACGAAGGGCTCCTTGTCGACCGAGCGGCTGTCCTTCCAGGTGTTGCCGTCGAGGAAGATGTCGCGGGCCACGGCGCGGCCGTCGGCGCCGGCGAAGACGAAGAGGCTGAAGTCGCGGTCGACGGCGACGCGCGGGTCGTTGTCGTCGGCGGGGGCGGCGCCGATGGAGCCGCCGCGCGAGAGGCCGACGCCGAAGTCGCTGGGGAGGTTGAAGCCGAGGCGCGCGACGCCGCCGAGGTTGGCGTAGGTCTGCACGTTGCCCAGCGAGAAGCCGCCGTGGGGGATGAAGTCGACGCCGAGGGTGTCGCCGAGGCCGCGGGCGATCCAGCGGTGGCGGCGCTCGTAGACGAGGTTCACGCCGGGCTCGTCGCGGAGCTGGTAATCCCAGCCGCGGGGCACGCTGTCGTTGATCCACTCGTGCACGACGCGCTGCGTGTCTTCGGCGAGCGAGGAGGGGCCGACGATGCCGGCCTGGATCGAGAGGATGTCGGCGCGGGTGGCGGTCTTGCTGATGAAGGAGAGCTCGACGTAGCTCCAGCCGGCGTAGGGGCGGTCGTTGGGGTTGGGGTTGGCGAGGCTGGTGTCCTGCGGGGTGTAGATGTTTTGGCCGAGCGAGAAGCCGAAGTTTTTCTGCGTGCCGGGGCGGTTGATGAAGGGGAGGGCCTCGAGCAGGCCTTGGCGCCAACCGGTGCGTCCCCAGCCGGTGAGGTCGCCGGAGAGCCAGGAGAACTTGGTGCCGTTGGTGTAGTGCTCGTCGGTGCCGCCGAAGTAGTCGTTTTCAAAATACACGGTGAACACGCCGGTGTCGCGGGCGCGTTCGGTCGGCACGTTGGCGGAGTCGGCGTCGGTGTCGGCGCTGGCCGGCGTGGGCGTGGTGGAGGGCGTCGGTTGCGCGGCCGGGTTGGCGGCGGGCGTGGTCTGGGCGACCGCGAGGGCGGGCGCGAGAAGGGCGCAGAGGGCGAGCAGGCGGGGATTGTTGGTTGGTTGAAGCATGGGAGTGGGCGGGTGGCTGGACGGCCGGTGGGATCAGGCGGCGGCCGCGGTGGCGAGCGGCGCGGGGCTGACGAGCTGACGGTGCAGTTGCAGGAGCTGGTGGACGCGGGCCTCGAGGCGGGCCCGGTGGCGCTCCCCGCCGACCGCCGTGTGGCGGAGTTCGAGCAGTCGGCGGAGCGTGGTGATTTCCTGGCGGAGCGCGGCGCGCGCGAGGCGGAGGTCGCGGGGAGTGGTCATGTGGGTTGGCGGTTTGGTTTGGTGATGAGGAAGGGCAGGGGGGGGAGCGTGGTCGGCTCCGGATGGCGCGCGTCAGTTGACGAGGTTGTTCCAAGAGTCGCGCAGGTCGGCCAAGGCGGCGTCCCAGCGGGCCTTGGTGAAGTCGCCTTCGAGCTCGTCCTTGCGGTCCTCGAGGGCGTCGACGCGCTTCTCCATGGCGTCGCGCTTGGGGCCGGCGGGCAGGGCGTCGCAACGATCCTCAAGGCGGTCGATCTCGGCCTCGAGGGCGTCGAGGGAGCGTTTGACGTCGGCCTTGTTCTCGGCGGAGGGGTTCATCTTGTAGACGGCGATGCCGGCCATGGCGGCGTTGGCCTCGGGGCTGAGGGCGGCGCGGGTGGCGGGCACGACCTCGTGGCCGTCGTGCTTCTCGGCGCGGTCGTCGTCGGTGAGCTTGGCCTTGACGTCGCGGTAGGTGTCCTTGGTCCAGGCGGCGACCTTGTTGTATTCAACGCGGACGTCGGCGGCGAGTTCGTCGGCCTTGGCCTTGACGTAGTTCTTGCGGAGTTCGGAGCGGCGGTCCTTCAGGGCGTCGAGGCGAGCCTCGGCGGCGGTGCGCTCGGCGCCGTCGGGGGCGGTCTCAACGCGGTCCTCGATGGCGTCGATGCGGGCGTTGATGTCGTCGAGGGAGGCCTTGTAGTCGTCGGCGACGGCCTCGGCGTGGGCGGCGTCGGACTTGGCGCTGCTGACCGCCGAGGTCTCGGCGAAGGCCGGACGCAGGGCGATCAAGGTGAGGGCGAGGGCGATCTGCGACTTGGTCAGTGTTTTGGACGTTTTCATGACGCCCATCCCGTTTGCAGCGGCGATGCCAATGGTTGATGATTATTTTTATCTCGCTTATAATAAAGGAGAAGTGAGGATTCAGTGCTCGCCGCCGACAGAAAGTCCCTGCAAAATGCAGTAAAACGACTATCCCTCTATTGCAGTGCGCAGGGAGACAGGCTCAATCGTGCCGTGCCAAGTCACGCTCAATTATGGGGTTAAACCCCTATATCTATTTTCCAACGCTTAGCTCAAGCTAGTCCCTCGCAACGATAAAACACACATGCGCATACTCGTAGTCGACGACCAAAAGTCAGTCCGTTTGACCCTATCCCAAGCCCTGAAAGCCGAGGGGCACGAGGCCGACACGGCGGACAGCGGGCGCGTGGCCCAGTTGAAGTTGCAGGAGGACGTCTACGAGCTGGTGTTGCTTGACCTCCACCTCGACGGCCAGGCCGACGGTCTCGACCACCTGGTCAAGCTCCTCAAGCAGGTCCCCGGCCTCCCCGTCGTCGTCTGCACCGCGCAGGCCAGCATCGAGACCGCCGTCGAGGCCATGCGCCGCGGCGCCCTCGATTACCTCGAAAAACCCTTCACGCCCGACTCCCTCCGCCAGGTCCTCGCCCGCGTCGAGCGCGTCAACCGCCTGCGTCAGCGCGTGGCCAACCTCAGCGACGCCGTCGCCCGCAGCGGACCCGCCACCGAGTTTACCTCGCAGGATCCCGCCATGCGCTCCGTCCTCGAGGTCGTCGAACGCGCCGCCGACACCCGCGCCAGCATCCTCCTCCTCGGCGAAAACGGCACCGGCAAGAGCCAGCTCGCCCGCCACATCCACGAACTCAGCCCCCTGCGCGAAGGCCCCTTTGTCACCGTCAACTGCCCCGCGCTCTCCCGAGAACTCCTCGAAAGCGAACTCTTCGGCCACGCCAAGGGCTCCTTCACCGGCGCCATCAAAGACTACGCCGGCAAGGTCGACGCCGCCCGCGGCGGCACGCTCTTCCTCGACGAGATCGGCGAGCTCCCCGCCGACCTCCAGGCCAAGCTCCTGCGCCTCCTGCAGGAAAAGGCCTACGAACGCGTCGGCGAGACCCGCACCCGCGCCGCCGACGTGCGCGTGCTCGCCGCCACCAACCGCGACCTCTCCAAGGCCGTCGCCGAGGGCACCTTCCGCGAGGACCTCTTCTATCGCCTCAACGTCATCACCGTCACCGTCCCGCCCCTGCGCGAACGCCCCGACGACCTTGACCGCCTCGCCCGCCGTTTCCTCGCCTACTTCGCCGACGAGACCGGCCGCGCCGCCCGCGACTTCTCGACCGATGCCTGGGCCGCCCTCCGCGCCCACGCCTGGCCCGGCAACGTCCGCGAACTGCGCAACGCCATCGAGCGCGCCGTCATCATGAGCCGCGGCGAGCACATCGAGCGCGCCGACCTGCCCGACACCCTCTCACCCGCCGAGGGCCCCGCCGCCGGCGTCGTGCTCGGTGGCCTCGTCTCCCTCGACCAGGTCGAGCGCGAGCACGCCCGCCGCGTCATCGCCCGCACCTCCACCCTCGAGGAAGCCGCCGCCGTGCTCGGCATCGACAGCGCCACCCTCTACCGCAAACGCAAACGCTGGTCCGCCGACGACGCCGGCAAGGACGCCTCCGCCACCACTCCATGAAACGTTGGAACTTCTTCAGCGGCCTCACCATCATCCTCTGCCTCCTGATGGTGCTCGGCGGTTTCAGCGTCTGGACCACCCAGGCCCTCACCACCGACCTCAAGCAGCAGATCGCCGGCAACTTCGACACCCTGCGCGCCCTCCGCGAGTTGCGCAGCTCCAGCACCCGGCTCAACGCCCTCTCCCTCACCGAGACCAACCCCCAGGTCCTCGCCAACCACCTCAACACTTACGAGCACGAGCGCGCTCTCATGCTCAAGGACCTTGAGATCGTCAAACGCACCTCGCCCACCCCCGCCGAGCGCGAGCTCGCCGCCCGCCTCGAGGCCCTCCTCGGCGACTACCTCGCCGGCTTCGACCGCCTCTTCTCCGCCCCCAGCTCCGACCCCGCCCGCTTCGCCGAGCAGCAAAACCGCCTCGCCGCCAAGGCCGGCGAGATCGCCGAAGTCTCCACCCAGATCGTCAAGCTCAACGAGGACGCCATTTTCGCCCGCCGCGACCGCGCCGTCGCCCGCGGCCAGCAGGCCAACTACGTCGCCCTCGGCCTCGTGCTCATGTCGCTCGGCATCTACGTCTACACCTCCTACCGCCTCACCCAAGGCGTCTACCAACCCCTCATCCGCCTGCGCGACGCCATCATCGGCCTGCGCGAGAAAAAGTTCTCCGAGTTCGTCCCCGTCGAAGGCGGCGAGGAGATCGGCCAGATCGCCGCCACCTTCAACGCCATGGCCGTCGACCTCCGCGCCTTCATCGACGAGAAGGACGGCCGCGTCGTCGCCGCCAACCGCCTCTCCCGCGCCATCATCGAGGCCCTGCCCAAGCCCGTCTACATCGTCGACAACGACCTCCACGTCACCCTCATGAACCCCCGCGCGGAGCACCTCTCCGCCGGCCTCGGCGTGCCCGGCGCGCTCCCCTCCTGGGTCCGCCAGCGCGTCGACCACGCCGCCGCCCTCGGCCAGGACCTCGTCGGCGACGACATCCACAACGCCATCGAGGTCGACTACGACGACCCCGAGCACGGCCCCATGAAGGTCTCTTTCATCCCCCAGGTCTTCCGCATGACCACCGACCTCGGCGTCCCCGAAGGCTGGGCCATCATGCTGATGAACGTCACCAACCTCCGCCGCCTCGACGCTGCCAAGACCAAGGCCATCTCCACCCTCGGCCACGAGGTGAAGACCCCCGTCACCGGCATCCGCATGACCCTCCACCTCCTCCTCGAGGAGAAGATCGGCCCCCTCAACGCGGACCAACGCGAACTCATCGAGTCCGGCCGCGACGACTGCGAACGCCTCCTCGCCGTCCTCCAATCCCTCCTCGAACTCGCCCGCCTCGAGAGCGGCCGCGCCGCCCTCCACCTCGACCCCGTGCCCGTCGACGCCCTCCTCGCCCAGGCCCAGGCCATGCACGGCTCCCTCGTCGGCAACCACGGCCGCGAACTCGTCGTCGAACCCCCGCCCTCCGGCGCCCCCTCCGTGCGCGCCGACTCCATCCACGCCGTGCGCGTGCTCGGCAATTTTGTTTCCAACGCCGTCAAATACGGCCGCGCCGACACCCCCATCACCCTCCGCACCGCCGCGCGCGCCGACGGCTACGTGCGCTTCTCGATCATCAACCAGAGCGAACGCGCCCTCACCGAGGCCGAGCAGGCCAAGGTCTTCGAACCCTTCTACCGCCGCGCCGGCGAGAAGGCCGAAGGCTCCGGACTCGGCCTCACCATCGCCCGCGAGATCGCCGCCCTCCAAGGCGGCCGCATCGGCGTCTGGTCGCAGGACGGATGGGTGGAATTTTACCTCGATTTGAAAAGTTTGCCGGCGTAGGTAGGGCTTTGTTGGAGACAGAAGACCGTGTTTGATTTGAGCCGAAAAATTTGTCGCGCCCCCACCCCGGCCACCGTCCGGGGACGGCATCGTTGGATCCCCGCCCGGGCCGTCACCGGCGACGGTCTCCCCCCCGAGTCGGCCGCCCCCGAGCCTCGCCAGCCCGTCGATTCGGTCATCCCCGTCTCGCACGCCGCCGTCGGCACCCCCGACGTCGTTCCGCAGCCCGCCTCGCTTCGCGCCCAAGACGAACCCCGCGTGCTCGTCGTCGACGACGAGGACCGCGTGCGCCGCGTCTGCACCCTTGCCCTCCGCGGCGAAGGCTACGCCGCCCAAGGCGAAGGCTCCGCGGTCGCCGCGCTCGACCGCCTCCGCGCCGGCGAACCCTGCGACGTGCTCGTGCTCGACTACTTCATGCCCGAGCTCGACGGCCTCGCCCTCCTCCGCGGCCTCGACGACGCCGGCGTCGCCCGCCCCGCCGTCCTCATGACCAGCGCCCACGCCGATGGCGCCGTCGCCCTCGAGGCCCTCGGCCTCGGCGTGTGGGATTTTATTTCCAAGCCCCTCACCCCCGTCGACCTGCGCCGCTCGGTGCAACGCCTCCTGCAACGCCCCCGGCTCGCCGTCACCGGCGACCAACGCGCGCAGGCCATGCAGGCCCTCGTCGACCGCCGCTGGGACGACGCCGACCGCCTGCTCGCCGCCTACGGCGACCCCCTGCTGCACGGCCTGCTCTGCCAGGTGCGTGGCGACGACGAACGCGCCGCCGCCCACTTCGCCCGCGCGCACTGGTGGACCGGCTGGAGCCGCCAAGGCTCCGAGATCTGGACCGAACTCGCCCGCCGCCTCGACGTCTGACCCAAGGAGGGCGGGCATTCCTGCCCGCCCCGTAGCGGCACCGGTCACGGCG